>BDTO01000064.1 GCA_002897855.1 bacterium BMS3Bbin05 | reverse complement strand
GTGCCTTAAGGACACGCGCGACCGCGTGCTCACTTACTGGCACGGGACAATTGAAGCATGTTTGCAGGATGGGAAAAAGGTGTTGGTCTCGGCCCATGGGAACAGCCTTCGGGCTTTAGTCAAGCACCTCGATAACATCTCCGATGATGAGATCTCAGGACTCAATATCCCTACGGGGTTTCCTTTGGTTTATGAGTTAGATGACAAGCTGAAGGCAATAAATCATTATTACCTCGGAGATAAGGAAACGATTAAAAATGCCACAGAAGCAGTAGCCGGACAAATCTCCGGTAAGAGAAAATAAACTCCTTAAAATCCTGTGCAATAAATTAAGGAAACGGGGGAAAGAGAATGGAACAGAGGTTTTATAAGTATGACCGTATCTAAAGGTTATCCACTTCCTCTTGGGGCATATCTGCACGGAAATGGAGCTAATTTTGCCCTTCTCAGCAGACACGCCACAGGTGTCTATCTGTTATTGTTTGATGACGACCACGGGAATCCCTCACAAACCATAGAGCTTGACCCTGCTCGGAATAAAACAGGCGATATATGGCACATTTGGGTAGAGGGCGTAAAAGAGAATCAGTTATATGCATATAAAATAGATGGTCCTTTTTCGCCTGAGGACGGACACCGGTTCAACAAGCACAAAGTGATTCTTGATCCCTATGCCAGGGCTATCACCAAACAGGAAAGTATTGATATTGAGGCTGCACTGGCTTACGATCCGCGGTCTCCGCTCAAAGATCTCTCTTTTTCTGAAGAAGACAATACGCGGCATATGCCTAAATGTATCTTGATGAATAATCGCTTTAATTGGCAGAATGATAAACCCGCCGATTATAAATGGTCTGAGGTCGTCATTTATGAAACACATGTCCGCGGGCTAACCATACATCCCTCATCAGGTGTACGACAGCCGGGAACCTGCAAAGGAATTATAGAAAAAGCACCTTACTTTAAGGATCTGGGTATAACTGCAGTGGAACTGATGCCTGTACAGGAATTCCTGGAAAATGACACCGGTCGTGTTAACCCTGTTACCGGTGAAAGATTAAAAAACTATTGGGGGTATAACCCCTTACTGTTTTTTGCACCACACGGGAAATACTCAGGTGTTGAAAACATAGGTGAGCAAGTAACAGAGTTTAAAACCATGGTACGGGAACTTCACAAAGCGGGGATAGAGGTAATTCTGGATATTGTTTTAAACCATACAGCAGAAGGAAGCGAATTTGGTCCCACCTTCTGTTTTCGCGGAATAGACAATTCCATCTATTACCTTTTAGAGATAAACAGGCGTTTTTATAAGAATTACTCAGGATGTGGCAATACGCTGAACTGTAACCATCCCATAGTGCGCGATTTTATCATCGATTGTCTGCGCTATTGGGTCATGGATATGCATATTGACGGATTTCGCTTTGATCTGGCTTCTGTTATGGGAAGGGGGGAAAGTGGTGAAATTATGAAAAACCCTCCCATCCTGGAACGAATTGCGGAGGACCCGATCCTGAGAGATACGAAGCTCATTGCCGAGGCTTGGGACGCTGCGGGCGCATACCAGGTAGGGTCTTTTCCCGGAAAGAGGTGGGCGGAATGGAACGGACGCTATAGAGACGATGTTAGGCGTTTCTGGTGCGGAGCCCCCGGGTTTGCAGGCGCTTTTGCCAGTCGCATATGCGGCAGTGCAGACATATATCAGAAAGAAGGCAAGGAACCCTTGAATAGCATTAACTTTATTACCTGTCATGACGGTTTTACCCTCAACGACCTGGTAAGTTACAACCATAAGCACAATGAGGCCAATGGTGAAGATAATAAAGATGGAACGGCAGACAACTATAGCTTTAACTATGGAACAGAAGGTTCAACAGGTAATTCGGCAATCGAGAGAATCAGGATACGTCAGATAAAGAATATGCTTGCAACACTGCTGATCTCCAGGGGCGTGCCGATGCTGCTCGGGGGGGATGAATTTCGCCGAACACAAAAAGGCAATAACAACGCCTACTGCCAGGATAATGAAATCTCCTGGTATGATTGGAGTTTATTGAGAAAAAACCGGGAGGTATATCATTTTACCAGAGAGATGATCGCATTCAGAAAAAGACATAAAGTGTTAATCAAAGAAAAGTTCTATACTGATGAAGACATATTATGGTTTAACTATGATGGGGGTCAACCTGACTGGGGTTATCTTAGCAGGAGCTTTGGTTGCATAATCCTTGATGATGAGCAGGCGGGAGAGGATATATGTCTTTTGTTTAATGCCGGTTTTATTGAGAAACGTTTTGTTGTACCTCCTGAACCCCGTGGGGGTCTATGGTACGTAGTAGTCGATACATCCAGAGAGACCCCCGATGATATCCATGAAGCAGGGAAAGAGGTTTTGTTGGAACAGGACGGATATATGCTCCCCGAAAGATCTTTGGCAATTCTTGTGTCACAAAAAAAGCAGGAGGGGGTCAAATCTTTACAATTGACAAAAAGAACAATATCCTGTCATAGTTCCGTATGACGCGACCATTACGGATACAATATGAGGGGGCGGTATATCATGTAACCTGCCGGGGAAATGAGAGGAGGGCTATATTTAAAGATGATGCAGACCGGAAGACATTCCTTGACATCCTCAGAAAATCACTGGACATCCATAAAGTCAGATTATACAGTTACGTACTCATGAAGAACCATTTTCATATGCTGGTGGAAACACCACTTGGGAATCTTGGAGAATACATGAGACATTTCAACATAAGTTACACAGGATACTACAACCGGAGGCACCGGAGAGTGGGGCATCTGTACCAGGGCAGATATAAAAGCATCATAGTGGACCGGGACGAATACCTGTCAGAGCTGTCACAGTACATTCATCTGAATCCGGTGAGAATAAGAGCAAAGAAGAACATGCCCGATGAAGAAAAGGCGGAGTATCTGAAGAACTACAGATGGAGCAGCCTTCCGGGGTACCTGATATCAAGAAAGCAGGAACCCTTTGTGGATTACAGCCTGGTATTGAGCGAGTACGGAGGCAACAGCACAGCAGGGAGGCGGGCATACAGAAAGAGAATATTAATAAATATAGCCGAAGGACTGGAAGTAAAAGACAAAATCATCGGTCAGAGCATACTGGGAGGAGATGATTTTATAGAGTGGATCAAAGAGACATTTATAAAAGGGAAAAAAGACAGAGAAAGCCCGGCCCTGAGGCAACTGAAGCAATACAGGACAAGAGATGAAATAATGGGAGTTATAGAGAAAGAGACGGGAAAGAGCTTTGAAAAGATAAAAGAATCAAAGGGGAGCCAGAGGCAGATAGCAATGGATATGTTGTACAGAACCGGGGGGCTGAAAGGAACAGAGATTGGAGAACTGCTTGGCGTGGATTACAGTACCGTGAGCCAGGGACGGAAGCGGTTGAGGGAGAAGATGGAAAGGGACAGGAAACTGAGAGGCCTTGTTCATCGGATTGAGGAGAAATTGTCATTTTGAAAGAATTGACCCCAATATTACATTGACCCCCCAATATTACAATATTCGAGCTTCCTATCATTATCTAATGTCAGTTTAAACCTGTGGCTTGCCTGAGATTCAGCATACTAACCAATGCCGAAATAACTCCCGATTTCTTTTAGTTTCCTTCCACTATGCCTGTGGCAGAGATATAGAGTTGCTTTCCTGGAAAGTGCCGTGTCTTCTTCCAATACGGCTTTTGCCTCATTGGATATTTCTTCAATAGTTGGCTATGTGGTTTGCCCTGCTGATGCTGGTAGATTGCGGTCAACCTTTTTGCTGTTGAGGTAGTTGTCCTTTTTATCTAAAGCAGATATTTCAAAATTTCAATAATTTCTATCTGTTAATCTTCCTGTAATCTTTTTTTTCTTATAATGAAATGATAATAAGCAGTCACTCACAGAGGAAGTCATGAAATCATGCTTGCAATTTTATATGAAGGGGAGATCAATGAGTAGATTAGCACATACTGATCTTATATATAAATATGCGCAGAGCATTAAAGAGTCCCCGCTTGTTATCCGGATAGTCGGGAAATTAAGGAGGTTTTACCTTGTTCACTTCAGAAAGGACTATGTTAAGAGGCAACTGAAATTACGAAGAGGAGAGTGCCGTCAATGTGCCCAATGCTGCTCACTGGTCTTTACCTGCCCCATGCTGACTCGCCGGAAGTTGTGTCGTACTTACAGAAAATGGAGGTGGAAGGTCTGTACGGTTTTCCCGATAGACCGGAGAGATATAGACGATGTGGGCATCTCCGGTGTGCAATGCGGTTATTTTTTCAAACAGGATGAGTATAATGATACTTGAAGACATAAAACAACTGCCGTTATGACAGCGCCGAAGGAATATATATACCCGGTGGTTTTTAACCGCCGGGTATATTATGGAAGGTATTATAAGGAGTAAAATGTTAAAAATCAGTAATATTACAAAAAGATATTTTAGAACCGTGGCGTTGAATAAGATCAGTTTCGAAGTATCAGAAAGTTCTATTACAGGCATTATTGGCCCGAATGGAGCCGGTAAATCAACCCTTCTGGACATAATTTCAGGTTTTCAGAATCCTGATGAGGGTGAAATATATTTTAATGACAGGCCGCTCATGTTGTTTAAAGAGAAAAGAAAGATTCTTTCCTATATGCCGGAGCATCTTGAAATCTACCCGGATTACTATGTTGATGAATTCATACAATTTATCAATGCAGCGACAAGGCATATCGACACGGATTTGATTGAGATACTTAATCTTGCGAAGGTAAAAAATAAAAAAATACGTTATCTGTCAAAAGGTTACCATCAGAGATTAAAGCTCTTTTTTGCATTGTCCAATACCAAAGAAATTATGGTGCTCGACGAGCCTTTTGACGGGTTTGACCCTATCCAGCTGATTGAAATATTGGAGTTTATCAGATCCGAAAACAGAAAAGGCCGAACGTTCATCCTCTCCATACATCAGCTCTATGATGCAGAAAAAATATGTAACCACTACGTGTTACTTAACGAAGGCAAGATTGTGACTCAGGGAGACATACAAACACTGAAGCAGACATTCGGAGAGGATAATTCTTCATTAGAGCAAATCTTCATGAGGGCAATCCAATGAGGCCGTTTCTTATACTCAGTCTAAAAGAAATCAAGGATACGTTTTTCTCAAAGACAGCTTTATTATTCCTGATGCTTGTGAGTTTTATTGTTGGATACGGGTTTGTTACAGCCGTTGGGTTATATAGTGAACAAAGCCTGGCTGCGGTTAACAACCTTTTGTATGCGAGGGGCTTTGAGCCTGTACCGGGCGTATTCGGACCGACTTACGGCGGCTTGTTTGTCCTTTTTTCCCTGTTTCTACCGTTTGTGATAATTCCGCTGGTAAGTCTTGAAAAAGAGCACAATACCCTGTCCATCCTGACGCAACTTCCTTTCAGCTTCAAGGATATTCTTACAGCAAAGATAATAGCTTCCTTTCTATTCCTGTTGTTTGTCCTGACGTTAACATCTCCGTGCATTATCCTCTGGCGAATATATGGCGGGCATATCCCGTTTAACGAGCTGGTCCTGTTGATATCAGGGTATCTGCTTTATGGTATGTTTGTCGTATCGGTATCTTTTTTTTCGGCATCTCTGTTCGACAGTACGGCGAATGCCTCAATCTTTTCAATATTCCTGATCATATCATCATGGGTGATCGATTTCGGTAGAAATATGAACATGTCGCCGTTTCTATCCTCTATTTCAGGGTGGACAGTCACCCGGGTCCTGAAGTATTTTGAAAATGGTATTCTCTCTTTTACAGCCGTCATGTATTTTGTTCTAATTTGCTCTGTCTTTTTTGTCCTGGCTTATATCCTTTTAAGGTTTGATTTAAAGGGTAAGTGGAAATCAATATCCTCGACAGTTATTCTATTCCTGTTTGCCATGTTTGTTATCTCTCAGATTACGCTTAACGTTGACATGACGGAAAGTCACAGAAACTCATTTCCCTCCGGCATTTCAAAAGCGCTGAAAAAGGTTCCCAACCTTGAGATAGACGTATATATGGAAAAAGGAGATTCCAGGTTTGAAGATTATCAAAGGAGCTTTCTGAAAAAGCTGGCCCTGGTAAGAAATGATGTGAAAATTAAGATAATGACGGGTAACGAACTCAAGAAGAACTACGGGTTGTTTGTTTATAAAGTCAATGGAAAGTCCGGGAAAACATACTCTAACAGTGAACAGGAAATATTCCCGATAATATTCGGACTTGCCGGGATAAGTGCAGGTCATGGGAATGAGGAGACGAAGTTTCCCGGATACCCCCTTGTTGTGAAAGAAAAGTTGTCGATTATTCAGTACACATATTATTTGCTGATTCCCCTGCTAATGATATTGGCCTTTGTAGTTAAAAACTTTAAATTCAGAAGGAGGCTTAAAAAATGAGGAGAACAAAAACGATGCTGTTAGTTGCAGTTCTTTTTTTCTTTTTAGCATCAGAGGTTGTCTTTGCCGGAAAAACCATTAGTGTTAATTTCGACAATGAGGTCGTTGGTGCACCGTCGAAATCCTTTAGCTCGTTTGTGGGGACCTGGTACATAGACAGGGATGGTAAGAAAATGGTCTATGCGGTTGACGGCAGAAAATGGGCGAGGGGAACGATGTCTGCCGGAATTGCGGATAAGGCAAAGGCATTATATGGACAACGGTATGCTGAGTTCCTGGATAGTCTTGCGGCATACAAGTATTTCCCTCTGACTATTTATCAGGGAATTAGGAGTTTGAGCAGTGGGACGATATCCGTAAAATTTAAGGCAATCAGCGGGCGAATCGATCGGGCGGCCGGTATTGCATTTAATATCAAACCAAACGGTGATTATCTGGTTATAAGAGCTAATCCAATAGAAAACAACATCGTAGCTTTCAAAATGGAGAGAGGTTACCGCTCCGTTGTGCAATGGATACGAAATATTCCTGTAAGGTCAAGGAAATGGTATACCTTAAAAGTTGTTATCAAGGGTGATAGGGCCGAGGGTTATCTGAACAATAAACGATATATCAGCTTTAAATTTAAGAAGAAGATAGATGGCAAGATTGGTTTATGGTCAAAATCCGATTCTTATGTTTTTTTTGATAACTTTATTGCTCAACCGAACTGATTGAGATTGCTCCGTCACTTCGCTCCCCGCAATGGCATACGGGTGAAGCTTGCGTAATGCTGCTCACTGGTCTTTACCTGCCCCAGGTTGACTCGCCGGAAGTTGTGTCGTCACATTCCCACAGTCCTTTGATCGGGAATCCAGCAGAAAGCATGTAGTTGCCTGAAAAGACCGGATTCCCCCGAAAGCATTCGGGGGAATGACAGGAAAGACTTTAAGTCTTTTTACGAAAACATCATTCATCCGGTTTTTTACAATCTGATCGCCATATTTAATTGCCGGTTTAATATCTTAAAATCTCAATAAATTCTCCCTGTTAATCTTCCTGTAATCTTTCCATCTATATAATGAAGCCGTAAGCTGGAATCAGGCTTACAATTCTACGTAGGAGGAAATAAACATGGGAAGATTTGGAACGGTTATATGGATAATTCTGGCGGGTTTGCTTACCTTTGGAGGAATAGCCCTGAGCGCCGAGCAGGCAAATCACACAGGCAGTATCCGGATTAAACAGGAGGATGAGGCAGGATTTGCAGGGATGGCAAAAATCTCGCTTGATTCTGCCATGAATGCAGCGTTACAGGCAGTTCCGGGAAAGGTGTTAAGGGCAGAACTTGAAAATGAAAACAGCTACCTTGTCTATGGAGTCGAAATTGTAAAGGCTGACCGCCGGGTAGTGGATGTAAAGATTGATGCAGGAAACGGAAAGGTACTGAAGATTGACAGAGACAGGAGAGACAATGAAGGCCGGGAAAGCGAAGATTCCAACGATGGCCATGGGGAAGAAAGCGAGAGGTAAGGGCAACCGGGGCGGGGTCTCCGCCCCGGTGTCATATGGCGCGCGAAGGGCAGCGATACAGCGGGAGCCAAGATTGCTGAATTAATTTGATGTATATAAACTGACCTGCACAAACTGGATTTGATTTGGAGGAAGTGTATATGAATGGAAAGGCTGCAGCAGGGATAGATGTAACAACTAATATCGATCTCTTAAGAAAAACGGTTCAAATCGTAATGTTTTACTTCTTGATTATTCTTATTTTATCCAAGAATGCAAATGCTGAGGTATGGGGAGATGTAAACCTTGGAATATACCCTGCGGGCCATATCGTGGCGCCAAACGGCCTGACTTATAAACCGCTGTTTCGCCTGGGAGCCGATTTGAACATCGGGACTCGCAACATCTATATTTTCAGCAAAAATTATTTATTTGCTGAGAAGCCGATTCCGGGTGTGACTACCAACTCAAATCAGGGGAACTTTGATTTCAGTAAGAGAGAATTTGATTTTAAAATTGGTTTGGCAGCCAGACCTTTCACGGATAACAGCCAGTTGGAATTCAGGCTTTGGACGGTTTCGCTTAATAATCTGAACAGGGGAAAATATCAGGACAAGCCAAGTGGATTTAAAGATGGGGCAGCACTGGAAATGCGCTATTACCTTACGGGGAAAAGGACATGGGGCTATGTAACAGGAGGGTATTACTTAACCAAAGAGCTTGTTCAGCCGAATGGAGAGGCATATAAGCCCGGTATGTTTGTTGGTTCGAAATTGAATTATGACATTCTGACCGGCCCCCAAAAGCTGTATGCCTTTATGAATGTAATGGTTGTAAACATGAACGGCCTTTTTGAAGGTGGCTTGGCATGGAGACCGTTTAAAAAATCTCCTGACATTGAAATGCGCTTTTCTGAGAGCTGGTACATGAATATCAGAGAGCGTGTTCCAAATCAAAATGCACTATTTTTCGAATTAATACATTATTTCGGATCCGGGTAGTTTAGCTGATATGCTGACTGACCCAGGATAAATAAATGAGGAGGTTAAAGATGAAGAAGCCGGGAATTACAATTTTTATTATCGTTACACTTGTTCTTGTTACAGTGTTCAGTGGATGCCGGAAGAATGGCACGTCCTCTGAAAAGAAATCATTTTCTAATAAGACGCAGCAAACAAGCAGTAAACCTGCAGAACAACCGGTAGCACCTGAGAAAAACCCGACAGGTGATATTCCGGATACCCAGGCCTTTGTAAAATACTCATCTTCTCAGGGCGGTTATGAACTTGAAGTGCCTGAAGGGTGGGCACGGACAACGAGTGGCATGGATGTAACTTTCACTTACAAGTTAGATGGGCTGTCCGTCAAGGTTACAAACACAACAAAGCCACCCAGTGCACAAAGCATTCGTACCAACGAGGTGAAGCAATTGAAAAGAACAGGAAGGGCAGTGGTGATAAAAAGCATTAAAGATATAAAGCTTGCCGGTGGTCCTATTGTTCGCATGGTGTATGAATCAAACTCTGAGCCGAATCCTGTTACCACTAAACAGGTACGCCTAAAAAAGGACACGTATTTCTACTATAAGAACGGCAAGTTGGCTGAACTCGGATTGTGGGCGCCGATTGGTGCTGATAATGTTGATCAGTGGAACCGGATTTCAAATAGTTTCAGTTGGAGGTAGTATGAGAGTCCTTGAGGCATTTGATATTTACCGTTTTTACCATGTAGAGGAAGAGGAAACGCTGGCATTGCGGGGAGTGAGTGTTTACGTTGAGTCAGGTGAAATTATAGCAGTGCAGGGACCCTCGGGGAGCGGCAAATCGACCCTTCTGGCCTGTCTTTCAGGAATCGATGAGCCGGATGGCGGGTATGTAACGCTTATGGGGAAGCGTATTACACGCCTGCCGGAAGCAGTACGTGCAGCGGCGCGTGCGAGGTACATGGGCATAATGCTTCAGTCCGGCAATCTTTTTGATCATCTCAGTGTTGAAGATAATATCCTCCTTCAGATGCATCTTGCAGGCAGGATTGATCTAAAACGGGTGAATGAACTAATCAAATTGGTTGGACTACAGCACCGGCGCTACGCACGGCAGGCGTATATTTCCGGAGGAGAGACTGCACGTGCAGGACTTGCTGTTGCCCTGGCAGCGGAACCGGCAGTACTGCTTGCTGATGAACCAACCGGTGAAGTTGATGCAGAAACCGAACAGCAGATTTTATATCTGCTGAATAATTACCGGGAAAACGGCGGTGCAGTCCTTGTTGTTACACACAGCAATGCAGTTGCGGCATTTGCAGACCGGACAATACAACTGTTTGACGGGAGGATTGTGGATGATGGATGAGACCTTTGTTGATATGAAAAATGCAGGACGCACTTATCTGCAGGGTAAAACAACTGTAGAGGCGCTTGAGTCAGCGACATGTGAAGTTGTTCCGGGAGACCGTATCGCCGTAGTTGGTCCATCAGGCAGTGGAAAGTCTACCCTGTTACACCTTATGGGAGGGCTTGATACACCAACGAAAGGGAGTATCATATGGCCTGCATTGGGCGGAAAGGAAGATCTCCGTCCCGGGAAAGTAGGGTTTGTTTTCCAGACACTGAGTCTTATCTCATCATTAACTGCGCTGGAAAACGTAGAGCTTCCACTTCTTCTTTCACAGGTGAAACCGTCGGAAGCACGTACTGTTGCCTTTACAACACTTGAAAATATAGGCTTGGGACCGATTGCAGATAAACTCCCGGAGGAGCTCTCAGGTGGGCAGGCCCAGCGGGTATCAGTGGCCCGCGCTTTAGCATCCCGGCCCAAACTTATCCTTGCAGATGAACCTACCGGGCAGCTTGATCATCCGACTGCGCAACATCTGTTCGATGTACTGCTTGCTTCTCTTGAATTTTCGGATATAGCGCTTGTTGTTGCAACGCATGATTCCGCCGTAGCCGGCCGGATGAATACGGTGTGGCACATAGAACATGGAAGATTGGAGGTAAGTAAATGAGTTTTATGATACGGTGGATTAAGGGAATAGTTACCTGTCGGCCGGGCCGGTTACTTGGAGCAATTGGAGGAGTTGCACTCACGATTACTCTGTTGGCATCTCTCGGGACCTTTCTTTTTTCCAGTTCTGCAACCATGACAAGGCGTGCGATTTCCGATGTTCCGATAGACTGGCAGGTATGGCTTTCTTCAAGTGCTGATGAAGGTATGGTAAAAGACGCAATTGCCGGGACCACATCTTATACAGTGCTGGAAAAGGTTGGTTATGCAAATGTTGCCGGATTTACCGCTGCTACCGGTGGAACTGTTCAAACTACCGGTCCGGGAAAAGTGCTGGCTATCAGCTCAAAGTATCGCGTTAACTTCCCACGGGAGATACGCCGGCTCACCGGTGCAGCACAGGGAATACTCGTTGCACAGCAAACCGCAGCCAATCTTCATGTAAAAGAAGGAGATATTGTTACCATAAAAAGGATAGGCTTGCCCCCTGTTCAGGTAAAAGTTGATGGTGTCGTTGATCTTCCTTATGCCGATTCGCTCTTTCAGGCAATCGGCATGCCGGCCGGTACGGCCCCAAAAGCGCCGCCTGATAATGTACTTCTTATCCCCGAAGGCCGGTGGCACAAAATATTTGATTCTCAGGCCCGGATCCGGCCCGGTACAGTACGTACGCAATTTCACGTAAGAATTGCGCATAATCTCCCTACTGATCCAACAAATGCATATACCTTTGTAAAACATCTCGCCAATAATCTGGAAGCACGAATTGCAGGGAGCGGGATTGTTGGGAATAATCTCGCTGCACGTCTCGTCGCTGTTCGTGCTGATGCACTGTATGCCCGGGTTCTTTTTCTCTTCCTCGGCCTTCCCGGTGCCATCCTTGCCGTTCTTCTTACTTTATCCATTACATCTTCCGGGAAAAAACACCTCCTTCAGGAGCAGGCACTGTTAAGAACACGGGGTGCGTCTGTCGCACAGGTATTGAAATTCGAGGCAATGGAGGCACTGATCGTGGGTGTTGGCGGGATAATTGTCGGAGGCGCGCTCACCTGTGTCACGGGTAGATTCCTGGCGCCTTTTTCTATATTGTTAAATAAGGTAACCCTGTGGTGGATTGCAGGCGCTGCAGGGGCAGGATTTCTTCTTGCCGTATCAGCCGTGATGTACACTGCGTGGAAACAGGCGCACTACTTTACGGTGACGGCATCACGGCCCGTAGTGAGGAGTTCGGGAAAACCCCTCTGGCAGAAAATATACCTGGATTATATTATTCTCGGGATAGCCTTTTTCGTTTACTGGAGGACAGCCCGTACAGGGTACCAGGTTGTACTTGCTCCGGAAGGTGTCCCTCAGACATCTGTACATTACGAGGCATTTATTGCACCTTTCTGTCTCTGGCTGGGTGGTGTATTGTTTGCAATCCGTTTCTGGGAAAACGGGCTTGCGCATGGCCGCCGTATTCTTTCAAGGCTTTTGGCTCCGATTGCAAAGAATCTGTCAAAAGTGGTCGCTGCATCACTCGGACGTCAACGGATTCTTCTTACCCGCGGGATTATTTTAGTCGCCCTTGCGGTCTCTTTCGCTGTTTCCACTGCAATTTTCAACACTACCTATAATGCACAATCACGAGTAGATGCAGAGCTGACCAATGGTGCGGATGTTACTGTAAAAGGAACTACGGCAGCTCCACCGGGCAGCAAATCGGCTGAAATAAAGGCCCTGCCGGGCGTAGCGGCTCTACAACCCATGATACACAGATTTGCATATGTGGGGAATGATCTGCAGGATATCTACGGGATTGACCCGAAACATATCGGTGAAGCTACAAACATGTCAAATGCCTATTTTGCAGGAGGAAATGCCGGGGCTACGCTTTCTTTGCTGGCTCAACATCCGGATGGAGTGCTCGTTTCCGAGGAGACGAGGAGGGATTTTCAGCTCCATCCAGGTGATCGATTGAACCTTCGAATGCAGTTTGCCAGTGACCGTAAATACCACGTGGTTCCGTTCAAATTCATAGGTGTGGTACGGGAATTTCCTACTGCTCCGAAGGATTCTTTTCTTATTGCCAATGCCGGTTACATAGCGCAAAAAACCGGAATAAAGGCAAGAGAGATTATTTTAATCCGTACAACCGCCAATGCGGCAGAGCTTGTTTCCCGTGTGCAAAAGGTTGTTTCATCACTGCCGGGGGTAAAAGTTACAGATATCGGCTCTATACAGAAAGTTATCAGTTCCAGTTTGACTTCTGTAAATCTTCACGGACTCACCCGTCTGGAGCTTATTTTCGCGGTGCTGCTGGTAATGGGAGCAACAGGTTTAATCCTGGCCCTCGGCCTGAATGAGAGGCGGCGTAATTTTGCAATCCTTGATGCCCTGGGGGCAAAGGGCGGTCAGCTTGGCGCATTTATCTGGAGTGAAGGTTTATTAATCCTTACCGGGGGAGGGGTAATCGGCACACTACTGGGTTTCGGCATCGCAGGGATGCTGGTAAAGGTACTCAAGGGAGTGTTTGATCCACCTCCCGAGCATCTTGTCATACCCTGGTACTATTTAACGATATTGGCTGTCGCTGCTGTTACTTCTACGGTTATTGCTGTTTTTGGGATGAAGATGATATCCCATCGCCCGGTTGTGGAAGAGCTGCGAAAATTTTAAGTATATAAGGAGAAGGTAAAATGAAGAGCTTTAAAATCAGATCAGATCATTTTTTTATAATTGTTCAACACGGAGGTGCAAAATGAAGGAAATGCTTAACAGGGTGCCGGAAGTAACTATCTGGTTTTGGCTTATTAAAGTATTGTCCACAACTGTGGGTGAAACAGCGGCGGATTTTTTGTCAATTACATTGGGTTTGGGTCTGACCATTACCACATACATCATGGCAGGTTTACTGATTATTTCATTATTTAATCAGTTTCGCCTGAAGCGTTATGTACCTT
>BDTO01000063.1 GCA_002897855.1 bacterium BMS3Bbin05 | reverse complement strand
GCTCAGAATGACAAAAAAAACGGCAGGTTTGGAATGACTGTAGTCGAAGGGCTCAGGGTGACAAAAAAAGCGACAGGCCTGGAATAACGGTAGCCGAAGGGCTCAGGGTGACAGTAATTTACTCTCAGGGTGACAGTTTACCCATTTGAAATGAGAAAGAACCATACTATTCATCCCGGCAAGCAGAAGAGAACCTGCAGAGGAGATTGCCGTAACACAGCCTCCGGAACTATAATAAAAAGAGTCAAAATGAACGATAAAACTGAAAGATATCCGGAGATACCTTCTGACAGGGGCGATGATATCCATAACATCGAATTTGCGGAAGATGCCGACCTCGTGCTGTTTATGGCAGGCAACCAGTTTATGGTAATGGACGATCTTATTCTTGCATTTCGTGACGAATACCCGGAGATTAAAAATATCTTTTATGAGACCCTTCCACCCGGGCTTGAACTGAGGCAGATTCTGGCCGGCGGCGCTTCTTTCAGGGACAGGATAATCAGAGGGGACCCTGATATATATACTTCTGTTTCCGAAGCCTCCATGTTCCGGCTGAGGGATGCCGGCCTGATTGGCAGCTATGATGTGTACCTGCATAACAGACTGGTACTGATGCTGCCGCGGGAAAACAGGGCCGGGGTAAAGGGGATCAATGACCTCTTGAAGGGTGATGTGAGGATATCGCAACCCGGAGACATGGAAGATATAGCCGGTTACATCGTTGATATGTACAGAAGGGCCGGTGGTGATGCTTTTGTAAGGAGGGTGATGGATGAAAAGAGGGAGGAGGGCACGACACTGCTTACAGTTGTTCATCACAGGGAGACGCCCTTAAGGATACTGGATGGAACTGCCGATGCCGGGCCTGTGTGGGCGACAGAGGTTCTTAATGCAGAGAGAGCGGGTCTGAGAATCACCTCTCTGGAGTTGGGGGAGACGATAGACCAGAGAGACAGGGTCAACTACTTCGTGACACGGTTGCTTAATTGTAGAAACAGAACGAATGCTGAGAGTTTTTTGTCGTTTATTGAGTCGCAGAGGGCACAGCTTATCTATAAAGAATATGGTTTTTTGCCTCACTTTTCCTGCCCCTGCGGAAAGTGAAATGCATGTTTGCTTATCGCCGGGGTTGGCAACTTTCTGCTGTTGCTCCGGGCGATTTGCCTGCCTTTTTGGTTCTTCCGGTATTTCCGTGAGTAATAAAACCATAACCACAGAAAAAAGAAAATTATTCTGCCACAGACTCACACAGACTAAAAACTTCAATTAGCCGCAGATATCCGCAGATTAGTACGGATTTAAATGACTTTTATATTTCTATCCGTGTTTCTCCGTGTAAATCCGCGGCTGGAAATCCTTTACTTTCTCTGTCACTGAGCCATTGAGCTTGCCGGCATTCATTCTCACACTATTTCCTGAAGAGCCGCTTTTTTTATCAATTAAGCGGATTAGTCAAGGAACTTTACCATGCACATCTCATCTATGTATTCATGTCCGATCCTGATATGTTTCTGACTTATACATTCTTCTGTAAAGCCGGCCTTTCTGAACAAATGAAGTGAGCGTTTGTTTGTGGTGAAAATGCACGCCGCAAGTTTTTTGAATCCGCGCTCCTGCGCCCAGTCTATAGTGTACTCCAACATTCTTGAGCCTATCCCGAGTCCGCGATAATTTTCAAGTATATGGATTCCTATATCCAGGATGTGAGCTGTTTGCGGTCTCTTGCCGCTGTCAGCCCGGATTGCAGCGAGGCATCCGATAACGCTGCCGTTTGTGATTGCGGCAAGCAGAAGATTGTTTTGCCTGTCAATCCCGCTTATATATTGTTTTTCACTTTCTGCATTCTTTGCATACAGTTCCATCAAGACATAACTCCGTTCCAGTGACGTAGATCTGACGGTTCTTATGATTCCCGCGAAGTCTTCAGGTTCTGCCGGCCGGAGGGTAATTTCGTTGCCATCTTTATCCAGGAACTTCCGGATTTCCTGCATACCACACCCCCAATTACAGGTTGTTATATTATCATTATATACCTTATAAGCAATAATATGTAGTTCCGGAATAAGTAAGAACATCCATGCTTCCCGCCCTGGAACGGTTGCCGGTAGTAAGTAATCATTTGACAACCTCTGTAAAGTGTGATTCAATTAAAAGGGGTGTGTTTCATGAAGCGGAACTGCTGGGAATTCAAGGGATGCGGGAGAGAACCCGGAGGGAAGAATGCCGAGGGACTGGGTGTTTGCCCTGCGGCTACATATGAAAGGCTCGACGGTATACATCGAGGAAAGAATGGAGGTAGGGTCTGCTGGATAATAGCAGGTACAATGTGCGGGGGGAGGTGCAGGGTACTTTTGCCAGTAAATACCGGGACTGCAGGGAATGTGATTTTTACCAACTGGTAAGGGAAGAGGAAGAATCCCGGTTTCTTATTACCATTGAACTCATAACGCAGCTTTCTAAAAGCAATTATCCGGAATGAAAATATTCTTGTATTTGCGGAGTTCGTAAAATCCGGGAAATTATAACATAAGCAACTGAAACTGTTTATGAATGGCTTCCGCCGGATTTTTTATTGCGGAGACCTCATTGGTACTATAATGCGAATAACTATCTAATTGACAAACTTGCGGAATTCTTTTAAATTAAATAATCTCGTTGATTCATCTCAGGGGCATCAGATGTGCAGTTCTATGCTTACCTTAAGATAAAAAAATAATAAATTCTGGAGATGGAGGATAGATGATAAAAAATCTGGAGCATATATCGGATACGAAGAAACGTCTTACTGTAGAGATTCCTTCTGATATTATTGAACAAAAAATAAGAAGCGGGCTTGCGGATATTGGAAGGAGTGCAAAAATCCCGGGGTTCAGGCCCGGCAAGGCTCCGCTTACTTTGCTTGATAAACGTTTCGGGCAGGATGTGGAAGCCGATGTCCTGAGAAAGGTTGTGCCTGAATATTACGAAATGGCCATGAAAGAGGCCAGGCTTTCACCCGTGACACATCCGGAGTTTGAAGAGCAGGACCATAAAAGACAGAATCCGTTGAAGATGACATTTACAGTAGAGGTGCTGCCGGAAATTGAAAACCTTAATTACGAGGGGATCAAGATCAGTGCTGAAGAAGCGGAAGTCACGGATGAAGAATTGGCGAATGCGCTTAAGAGAGTGCAGGCGGAGCGAATGACTTATGAGCCTGTGGAAAGGCCTGTAGAGGATGGTGATGTTGTCAGTCTCGACTACGAAATCATTGAAGAGGGAAAAGAACAAAAGGGACAGGTCTTTAAGGTCGGCAGCGCTCAGTTCCCCGGGGAATTATCAGATGAGTTGACAGGGAAAAAGTCCGGGGACGGATTTGAAGCCAGGCTGCCTTTCCCTGAAGAACACCAGTCTGAATACAGGGGGAAGACCCTTACATTCAGGGGAACTGTCGGGGAGGTAAAGGTGCTTAAATTGCCTGAAATAGATGATAACCTTGCGGTTGTAGCGGGGTTTGAAAACCTTTCGGCACTCAAAGATTCTCTGAAAGCCGATATATTATCTGTAAAGAAGTCGGAGATCAAGCAAAAACAGATAGTGGAATTACTGGAAAAACTTGCTGACTCTTATGACTTCCCTCTTCCCGAGGGCATGCTTAATTCAGAGCTTTCATCGCTCTTGACCTCAGCCAGGGCAAAAGATGAAAATAAAGAAAAAGATGACGAGACATTGAAGACGGAGTTGAGGCCGGAAGCCGGGAAAGCCGTTAAGATAGCCGTGATTATCAATATTATAGGGAAGAAGGAGAACGTAGGGGTTACGGAAGAAGATATGAAGGAGAAAATCCTCGAACTTTCGCAGATGACCCGGATTCCTCCTCAGAATCTCGTGCAGATGTACGTGTCAAAAGATGGCTCGCTTGATGGCCTTCAGTATGGTGTATACAAGGAAAAAGTTGCCGATCTGATCCATTCAAAGGCAGTTATTGAGAAAGGAGAATAAATGAGTATTATTCCAATTGTAATCGAGCAGACCGGAAGGTCGGAGAGGGCATACGATATATATTCGAGGCTTCTGAAAGACAGAATAATATTTGTTGGTATGGCAATTGATGATAATGTTGCCAATACCGTAATTGCCCAGTTGCTTTTTTTGCAGACAGACGATCCTGAAAAGGATATTCATCTGTATGTAAATTCCCCGGGCGGTATTGTCTCTTCAGGGCTTGCCATTTATGACACAATGCAGTACGTCAAGCCGGATATAGCAACATATTGTATGGGGCAGGCTGCGAGCATGGGCGCCCTTCTTCTTTCTGCCGGAGCCAAGGGCAAAAGGTTTGCTCTCCCGCATTCACGGATAATGATACACCAGCCCATGGGAGGATTCCAGGGGCAGGCCACGGATGTGGAGATACATGCAAGAGAGATACTTAAGATGAAGGATACCTTGAACAAAATCCTTGCAAATCACACGGGGCAGCCGCTGGAGAAGATACAGACAGACACGGACCGGGATTTCTTTATGTCTCCGGAGGAGGCGAAGGAGTACAGTATTGTAGATGACGTAATCTATTCTATCAAGAAGGATAACGATAAAAAACAGTAATTGGGGGCAGGATGTCTAAAAAAGAAGAACAGCAACTGAAGTGTTCTTTCTGCGGTAAAGGACAGGAAGAGGTAAAAAAGCTGATCGCGGGTCCCACAGTTTATATTTGCGATGAGTGTGTAGAGCTCTGCAATGAGATTATTGCAGAGGAGATATTTGCTGAGGCAGAAGGTCATGGGCATCAGAAGCTTCCGACTCCGGTTGAGATTAATGAGTTTCTTAATGAATATGTGATCGGCCAGGACAAGGCCAAGAAGGTCCTTTCGGTTGCAGTTCATAATCATTATAAGAGGATTTATAATCCCCTTGACAAGGATGTGGAGTTGCAGAAGAGTAATATACTTTTGATTGGCCCGACCGGCACAGGCAAGACACTGCTTGCCCAGACACTTGCAAGACTGCTTGATGTACCTTTTACGATAGCTGATGCTACTACACTTACAGAGGCCGGTTATGTAGGGGAAGACGTTGAAAATATTATTTTAAAGCTGTTGCAGACTGCAAACTATGATGTTGAGAGGGCACAGAGGGGCATTGTGTACATTGATGAGATAGATAAGATCAGCAAGAAATCTGAAAACCCGTCGATTACAAGAGATGTCTCCGGAGAGGGTGTACAGCAGGCATTACTGAAGATTATCGAAGGTACTGTGGCAAATATACCCCCACAGGGCGGCAGGAAACATCCTCAGCAGGAATATGTACAGATAGATACCACCAATGTCCTCTTTATATGTGGTGGTGCATTTACCGGTCTTGAGGGTATCGTGGAACAGCGCATAGGGAAACGTGCTATGGGTTTCGGGGCAGAGATAACTGCAAAGAGAAAGATCGGTAATGTGCTTGGAATGGTTCGATCTGAGGACCTCCTCAAATACGGTATTATCCCCGAGATGATCGGAAGGCTTCCTGTGGTTGCATCTCTTGAGGAACTGAGTGAAGATGCCCTCGTGAAGATATTGACTCTTCCCAAAAATGCCCTTGTAAAACAGTACCAGAGGTTATTGTCTTTTGACGATGTGAAACTGCATTTTTCTGAGGGGGCACTTAAAGCAATAGCAAAAAAGGCGATTGAGAGGAAATCCGGGGCAAGGGGCCTGAGGTCGATTCTTGAGGAAATAATGCTTGATGTGATGTACGAGATACCATCACAGAAGACGGTCAGGGAATGCATAATCAAGGAGGAAACAGTTCTGAAGCATGAAAAGCCGATTCTTGTATATGAAACCAGGGCGGAATCTGCGTGATTCCCGTCCCCGCCGTCCGCAGTGATGTTTTATGAATTACCCGGGTTTGTACATGGTAACCCGGTGTATTTTATTCCGCGTGGGCAAGTGATTTTTCAATAGCTTTTTTTATCTTTTCTTTCAGGGCAGGATCTTTGATGTTCGAGACTGTGTCTTTTGCGTATACCTTGTCTCTTTCCGTCAGGTCTTTAATGTTGTGTGCCGGAGGAGTATGCACAGTTCTTCTTATAATACGCCCCAGCCTGAAACGCACACTGTCAATGTCAAACGCCCTGAGCCTGGAGAGTATTGTTTCCTGATGATATTGGAGTTCATGAAGCCACTCCGGTGAATCAACGTTTATCAATAATTGGCCGTTATTACACGAAAAGGGATATGTGTGAAGTGATATTGTTTCGCCAATTATTTCTTCCCACCTGTTACGCAGGATTTCAACCGTGACAGCCTTCCCGATTCCCAGCTCTCCGAGAATCTCATTAAAGGCTTTCGATATCCTCTCCATCAGACCACTTTTGTAACTTTACCTGCCTTGATACATCCGGTGCATACGGTAGTACATTTTATTGTACCTTTATCGCTGAACTTTATCTTCTGGAGGTTGGGTTTGCTCCATCTCTTACTCTTATTATGCGCATGACTTACTCTATTGCCCCTGACTTTTGATTTGCCGCAAACATAACATACAGCCATATCCATACTCCCCTTTCATATAGTTATTTTAAATGTATAGCGAGCGTATTCCCCGTGCTCAAACGAGCGAATATTAAAAAATTCCCTGCATTAGATTCCCTGTGGTCTTGCCACGGGGAAGATCAATTGCCAGATTGCAGTAAAAAAGTCTATTATGATAACATTTTGATGTAAATGAAACAAGATCCGATTAGAACATGTGTAGGTTGTGGACTGAAAAGGCCAAAAAAAGAAATGGTCAGATTTGCCGTCAGAGATGAAATGATTATTATAGACATTGAATCCAGGTATGGCGGTAGGGGATGGTATTTGTGTTATACTAAAAATTGTATTATTAAACTTGCTGAAAAGGGCAGGCTTAAGGGGGCGCGGTTGCTTTCGCGGGACAGATTAAAGGATTTTCTTAAAGAATACGGACTGGAGGCTGTTTCTGAATGTCGAAAAAGATGAGAGTTCATGAGTTGGCAAAGGAACTGGGGAAGGAGAGCAAAGATGTTATTAATGCTCTTGATTCTCTTGGTATAGAGGGGAAGAAGGCTGTTTCATCTCTATCCCGTGAGGAAGTTGAGAAAGTTAAAAGTTCTTTTAAACCGGTAAAAAAGGTTAAAAAGGTTTCCAAAGCAAAAAAGAAAGTTGTTGAGCCGAAAGAGGCGGCAGGTACAGGGAAAACAATTAAATCCCGAAAAACTGCCGAAGTTGCAAAACCTGAAGCTGGTGGTAAACCATTGAGGGCAGGGGAAAAAATACGGCAGGATATCCTGCCTGAATTAAAAAAAGCGGAGAAAAAGGGAAAAGTAAAGAAGAAGCTTAAAATGCCCCGACCGAAAAAGGAACTAATCGTTTTGCCGGAGACTTCTGATGAAGATGTTGATGTAGCAATAGCACTTCCGGACCGGTTTAAGAAGGATATAGAGAGTGAAAAAGATGACAAGGCCAAGGTGAAACCCACAATGAAGCGGGCCTTTGAGACCATCAGAAAACTGGAACCCCGTAAGTGGCAGGATCGCAAGACTATAAGGAAGCATGGCAGACGTAGAAATGTTACCGGTTATGAAAAGAAAGCCGTAGCGCCGAGTGTTACCGCACCCAGAAAAAAATCCATAAAAATCCATGAGGGAATTACCGTAAAGGAATTTGCCGAGCTCGTGGGGCAAAAATTGCCCGAGATAATAAAGAAGTTCATGGAGCTTGGGATGATGGCAACGATCAATCAGCCGGTGGATATGGATGCCGCCCTGCTGGTTGCAGATTCACTTGGCGTTAAGGTTGATATAGTTTCCGCTGAGACTGATTTGGATGTGGTTGAGGAAAGCGCAGTCCCTGAGAATCTTGTGCCAAGGCCGCCTGTAGTGACCATCATGGGGCATGTCGACCATGGAAAGACTTCATTGCTCGATGTGATCAGGCAGACCAGGGTTACGGAAAGCGAGGCAGGCGGAATTACCCAGCATATAGGCGCATACATGGTTAATATCAAGGGGAAGGATATAGCTTTTCTTGATACACCCGGCCATGAAGCATTTACCCTGATGAGGGCCAGGGGGGCCAAGGTTACGGATATTGTTATTCTTGTTGTAGCCGCCGACGATGGCGTAATGCCTCAGACCATAGAAGCTATCGACCACTCGAAAGCTGCAGGCGTGACCATGGTGGTTGCCATAAACAAGATAGATAAACCTGAAGCCAATCCTCAAAAGATAAGGACTGAACTTTCTGAATATGGCATAGTTCCTGAAGATTGGGGTGGAGAGAATATCATGGTCGAAGTTTCTGCAAAGCAAAAGACCGGTATCGATGAGTTGCTTGAGATGATTCTCCTTCAAGCCGAAATGCTGGAGTTGAAGGCTGACCCCGACATGCCCGCAAGAGGTGCAATTATAGAGTCCAAACTTGACAGGGGAAGAGGCCCGGTTGCTACTGTTCTTGTAGGGGCAGGGACGTTAAAAGTGGGTGACGCATTTGTGGCGGGGCACACATTTGGAAAGGTGAGGGCGCTGATTAACGATATGGGTAAACGGGTCAGTGAGTCCGGCCCTTCAGTGCCTGTTGAGGTGATAGGTTTTTCGGAGGTGCCGCAGGCCGGTGATACCCTTGTGGTAATCGATGACGAGAAAAAAGCGAGACAGATTGCGATTACGCGGCAGCATAAGGACAGACTTGCGCGGATAGCAAGGGAAAGGAAGGTCAGGCTGGAGGAAGTCCACACCAGGATAAAGGAAGGGGAGATCAAGGAGTTGAACATTATCATAAAGGCGGATGTGCAGGGCTCTGCCGAAGCGATAACGGATGCCTTTGAAGGCATTGTCCATCCCGATGTAAAGGTAAAGGTCATTCATAATGCCGTAGGGGGCATTAATGAATCGGATGTAATGCTTGCAGCGGCGTCAAATGCAATAATTATAGGATTTAACGTAAGACCTGAAATGAAGGCCGCACAGGTTGCCGAGAGCGAAGGCGTGGATATAAAACTTTATAATGTGATATATGAGGCTATAGAGGATGTCAAGAAGGCGCTCGAGGGATTGCTTGAACCCACTCTCAAGGAGACCGTGCTGGGCCGCGCCGAGGTGAGGGATTTATTTACCATATCCAGAATAGGCACCATAGCCGGATGCCATGTTATTGATGGAGTTATAAAAAGAAATAGCGATGGTATCAGGGTTGTCAGGGACAGCATAGTTATATATGAGGGCAAAATCGAATCTTTAAAGAGGTTCAAGGAGGATGTTGGTGAGGTGCAGTCCGGCTATGAATGCGGTATTCTTATAGAAAATTTCAATGATGTCAAGGTTGGAGATATACTCGAAAATTACATCGTCGAGAAGATAGCCACGAAGCTGGAGCATTAATAGGGTATCCTCCATTCGGCCGATGCTGGTAGGACTCCTGACAATAGAAATATTCATACCTGACTCAAAGTCGCTCAAATCCAAGAGGTTTGTAGTTCAGTCTCTTAAAGACAGGTTGAGGAAAAAGTTCAATGTTTCTGTTGCGGAAGATGCCAATAACCTCTGGCAGAGAACGACCATATCGGTTGCATGCGTCTCCAATAAAAAAAGTCATCTTCAGGCCTCTATGCAGAGAATAAAGGATATGATCATGCGGGAAACGGATTTTGAGGTAATAAATCATGAACTCGAGATGTTCTGATGCTTCCGTATAAGCGTTCACAAAGGGTTGCGGATCTTATAAGGGAAGAGATCGCCATGATAATTATGCGCAGGGTGAAAGACCCGCGTCTGAGTTTTATTACCGTGACTTCAGTCAGGGTTAGTGAAGACCTGAAGCTTGCGAAGGTTTATGTCAGTGTCCTTAACAGGAAGGAAACCGGCCGGTCTGTTGAACTCCTGAATGCTGCCAGAGGGTTTATCAGGTCCGAACTTTCAAAAAATGTTAAATTGAAGTATATTCCCCAGCTCGAATTTTTTAATGATTCATCAATAGAGTATGGAGAGAGAATTGATTATCTTTTAGACAGGATAAGCGAGGAGAGTTGAGAGTTCCATCTGAATTGACAGAGTTTGTAAAAAAGGAAGATGATTTTTTTATAGCTTCCCATTTCAACCCGGAAGGAGACGCCCTGGGTTCTTCCATCGCGCTTCACATGGCACTGAAGTCTCTGGGCAAGAGGTCAGTTGTATTTAACAGGGATTTGGTGCCGGACACTTACAGGTTCCTGCCCGGCAGTGATATGGTTACCGGCGTTGTCCCGGCCAAAATTGATAATCTTCTTCTTCTGGACTGCAATTCATCCGGGAGGGCAGGGCTTGAAAAGTGCATAATAGGCGTTTCCGCAGTTATTGATCATCATTTGACCTCTGACGGCTTTGGAGACATAAGGTGGGTTGTCCCGGAGTGCCCTGCTACCGGACTTATGGTATTTAATCTATTAAAAGTAATGGGGGCTGATATATCGGAGGAGATGGCGATTAATCTTTATACCGCAATTGGTATTGACACGGGTATTTTCAGATATCCCAATACCAGTTACGAATGTCTGGCTGCATCTGCGGAGTTGGTTCGGATGGGGGCTGATCCGGGAATGATTGCCGAGCGGCTTTTTAACAATTATTCCAGAAACAGGTTTCTTCTCCTGAAAGAGACTCTGAACAGTATAGATCTGAGAGATGGTATCGCTGTTACCGTAATTACTGCTGGAATGTACATATCTACCGGGACAACATCTGCTGACACAGAAAATTTTGTCAACTATCCACTATTGATGGGTGATGTACAGGTTGCCATGCTTTTCCGCCAGCTGGGTAATGATTCGTGGAAAGTTAGTCTGCGCTCGAAGGGAACTGTAGATGTTTCAATTGTGGCAACCGCTTTCGGCGGCGGAGGACACAGAAATGCGGCGGGTTGTGAGATTAACGCGGGGTTGCAGGAGGCTAAAGAACGATTGCTGAAAAAACTTAAAGATATCGTCGGATTATAAAGTCCATGGATTTTGTCGTAAACCTTAACAAACCATCAAATATAAGCTCACATAGGGCCGCAAATGAAGTCAGAAAGATCCTTGGCGCAAAGAAAGCCGGCCACGCAGGGACTCTGGATCCCCTTGCCGAAGGCGTGCTTTTAGTCTGCATTAATGAGGCTACCAAGATTTCGAGATTTCTTTCCGGGCTTGACAAGGAATATAAAGCCGTTATCTGTCTCGGCCAAAAGACCGATACGTATGACTCGGAAGGTAAGATTCTCAGAACAGGGGATATTTCAGGCGTCGGCCTTGCGGATATCGAGGATGTAGTCCGGGGATTTATTGGTGAGATTAATCAGATTCCGCCCATGTTCTCAGCTATAAAATCTTCAGGCAAGCCTCTTTACAAACTTGCCAGGAGGGGCATTGTAATAGAGAGGCGACCGAGGAAGGTCAGGATATCAGACATAGAAATCCTGGATTTCAGAAAACCCCTCCTCGTGCTTGGAATAAGGTGCTCCAAGGGTACATATATAAGATCTCTTGCCGATGATATCGGTGAATCATTGGGCACAGGGGCACATATGTGCGGCCTGGTGAGAACGAGAGTAGGCAAATTTGATTTAAAAGATTCCGTAAGTATTGACAGGGAGCTGATAAGATGCAATGGGATTCCCATGGATAAGGCTTTGGCCGGAATGGAAGAAATTGTCCTTGACGACCGGACTTCTTCAAGGCTTCGAAATGGACAGGTTGTATACTTTTCCAGTCTTAATGTTCTTAACTTTAAATCAATTGCAAATATCGATAAATCAGGTTTTTTCAGGCTGAAGGATGGGTCTGGCGAGCTTTTTGCAATTGGAACAATTTCGGATGGCTGGATCAAAATTGCAAGGAATCTCTTGACAAAACCTAAAGCAATTTTTTAAGTTTATTCATTAAGTTATTAAAAAAATGAAAAAAACACTTGACAAGATGTTAATTTTCTGGTAAATATAAACTATGATTTTTGGAGCGAGGCCATTAATAGGTTTGGATATAGGGTCCAGTTTTATTAAAGCTGTCCAGATCAAAGATGTTAAGGGCAGCTATGAACTCTCCCTGTTTGATATGATTCCCATAGCTCCCGAACTTATAGTTGACGGGTCTGTGATTGATTCAATGCGCCTGATGGATTTTCTGAAGGAACTTAAATCCAAAGCAAGGGTCAAGACAAAAGATTGTGTCTTAAGCATGTCAGGCCACTCTTCCGTAATTATAAAGAGGATTGCCCTGCCGGAGATGAGTGAGGAAGAGCTTGCCGAATCAATAAGTTTTGAAGCCGAGCAATATGTTCCATTTGACATTGACGATGTGAACATCGATTTCCAGATACTTGGACCGAAAGAAGAGCCCGGACAGATGGATGTGATTCTGGTGGCCGTAAAGAAGGATATAATAAATGAGTTTGTAACAGTTGCCAAAGATGCCGGGTTTAATCCGACCATAGTCGATGTGGATGCATTTGCTCTTGAGAATATGTATGAGGTTAATTACGATATAGTTCCCGAAGCCAATACGGTTATCGTGAACATAGGAGCAAGTACGATTACATTAAATATTTTGAAGGGGGGAGTTTCTGCGTTCACAAGAGACAGCGCCATAGGCGGCAACATTATTACAGAGGCTATCCAGAAGGAATTTAATGTCTCATATGATGATGCAGAGAAGCTTAAACTTGGTGAATCTCTTGAGAATGTATCACAGGATGAAGCCATGTCCATTGTGTATTCCGCTTCAGAGGACATATTTACCGAAGTTTCCAGGTCAATAGATTATTTCAGGAGCACCTCAATGCAGGAGGAAATTAATGAAGTAGTCCTGTGCGGGGGATGTGCCCTTATAAAAAACTTTGATGAAATGCTGGCTGAAAGGATTAATGTAAATGTCTCATTGGTTGAGCCATTCAGGAATGTCAGGATACCGGACAAGATGGATTCTTCTTATATAAAGGAGATGGCCCCCATGGCTGCTGTTGCAGTAGGTCTTGCACTCCGGAGGCATGGAGACAGATGATAAGAGTCAACCTGTTATCATTAAAGAGAAAGAAAAAACCAAAGGCATTGCCGTCTTTTGTTATACTTGGCGTGCTTCTGACGGTTGTGACCTTAATTGCTGCAGGTGTTGTATATATTGGCCTGAACAGGAAAATCGACAGCCTTTATACGGTAAAAAAGGCAAATCAGGCGAAGATATCGGAACTGAAAAAGAAGGTATCTGAGGTTATCGATTACGAGGCCAAGATCAAGCAATTCAAAGAGCGCAAAAAAATAATCGTAAGCCTCAGAAAAAACCAGAGTGTGCCGGTAAAAGTCCTGAACGAACTAAGTTATGTACTTGCCGACGGTGTCTGGTTAAGCAAGATGGAAATCAAATCAAATGATATCAATTTAGACGGTTTTGCGTTTACGAATTCCAATATTGTTGATTTTGTAAACAATCTGAAGAGGTCTCCCATGTTTTTGAACGTTTATCTGGTTGAGAGCAAGGGGGCAAAGTTGCAGGACGTTCAGGTTTACCGTTTTAAAATTAAATTGAATATAAAGGTCTGATAAAGGTCGGAGATTATGGCCCAAAAAACTAAAATAAATATTCAAAATCTGCCTCCCGCTGCAAGGATTGCAATAGCACTTGTACCGGTAATCATTATTATAGCTGTATTCTTTTTCCTGTTTTATAAACCAAAAACGGCTCAGATTAACAAGCTTAAGTCGGAAATCGTGGCTCAGGAAAAAGAGATAGCAAAGGATCAGGCGATGGTTGAAAAATTGCCTGAGCTAAAGAAGAGATATGCTGAACTTGAATACAGCCTTAAGGTTCTGTCAATGCAACTTCCGGAGGAGAGCGCAGTATCCGATCTCCTCAAACAGATATCCGATTATGGTGTTGAGTCGGGATTGACAATAACTTTGTGGAAACCCGGTGCAAAAGCGAAGCATCCTTCCGGGATAGTCAATGTAATACCCGTAAGCGTGAAAATGGTGGGTACTTACCATAAGCTTGGTAATTTTTTCAGCATACTTTCCGGGATGGAGAGGATTGTCAATATCAAGAGGATTAAACTGGCCAGGTTGTCTGCTCGTGATAAATTTAATAATCTGAAAATTTCATTCAATGTGCAGACATTTTCAGCAATACCAACAAAACCGGCCAAATAAAAGGTAAGATTATGATGAAGAGAATATTTATTTCAGGTATCGTTCTAATGACCATGTGTTTTTTCGGTTCTTTTGAGATTGCGGTTGCCGTTGATGCCAATAAGACGGATAAAGTGACTGCGCAAGACGAATCGCAGCAGAAAAGCGTGGCTAAAAATGATTCCTCTCTCAGGATAACGAGGGTCAAATATACGGCCGGTAATAGAAGGGACCCCTTTGTTTCAATTATTACACTTGCAAAAAAGAAGATGCAAACAATGAAGAAGAAGAAGAGTAATCCTCTCGAGAACTATGATGTAACAGATTTCAGGCTGCTGGGGGTTATTTATGACGGTAAAAAATATTATGCTTCCGTGGTCCTTCCGGACAATAAGGCCTATACATTGAAAAAAGGCATGAAGGTCGGGATATATGGCGGCCGGGTTGAGGATATTACATCAGATAAACTGGTTGTAAAGGAGACGGTTGTGGATTTTATGGGTAAGAAGAAATCAAAATATACTGAAATAAAACTCCGGAAAGAGGAGGTACAATGAATAAAAAGAATTTATTCAGCATTTTGTTGATGCCCTTAATTTTAATTTTATATTCCTGTGCAACGACAGGTAATGTTGCGACAGTTCCCAAGTCAGACGTAAATGTATCGGAACGGCCCGTAATTGAAAGCATTGATGTATTTGATAATCAAATAAGGGTTAAGGTCAGCAAACCATTTGAATATACAATTTATAAACCCGGAGATCCGTTTACAGCTGTAGTGGAATTGCCCGGAGTTGATGCGGGTTCATTCCAGGAGAAGATTATCCCCAATAGAGAGGGCATAACCGAGATTAATCCGGTAACTGTATCCGAACCGACTCCTTCTACTGAATTGAAAGTGCTTCTGCAGAGACCGTCAAACCTGGTGCCTGAGAAAAACGGGAATCTTCTTATACTGAATGTTGAAAAGGAGGAAGAGGCTCCCGTGCCTGCCGAAGAAGTTGCCGGGAATGAAACTGTAGCCGGGGAAGAAGTGCCTGTTGAAAATATCGAAGATCAGAACAAGCCTGTGGATGCAGGAGAAGCCGTGGAAACTCCGTTGGAAGAAGCAGTAGAGAGTAAAGGAGTTCCCGCTATTACCGGAATCGAGTTTGAGAGAGTTAAGGATGGGGTAAAGGTTGTTATAGTTGGAGACAGCCCGATAAAGCCCGATGTGCTGCCGCTTGAGAACAGGATAGTTCTTGATTTTAAAGGCGTTGAGATGAAGGCTGAAACTCCAAAAGAAGTGGCATATCCGTTGAAAGGGATAAGATGGGGAAAACATAACGGCAAGACAAGGATTGTGCTGGACTTGATGGGAGAGGCTACTTATAATGTAGCAGCGATAAATAATACTGTAGTTGTGTCCCTGTCCGGCCCCGGGCTTGTCCGGCCCATTGCCGGGGGCGAGGCCGGCTCGAAAATGGAGGCGCAGGAAAAAGAGAAGGCATTACCTCAGAAAAAAGATGAAGCGCTTGCTTTTGCGGAAGGGAAATATAGAGGCAAACGGATATCTCTGGATTTTCAGGACGCCGATATTATTCCGATCTTCCGGCTCTTTTCGGATGTGAGCGGGTATAATTTTGTCATCAGTCCAAAGGTGAAAGGCAAGATTACAATGAAACTTGTAAATGTTCCGTGGGATCAGGCGCTCGATCTCGTCCTGAGGACCAACAACCTTGGTCAGCAGATGGAAGGTAATATTATAAGGATTGCCCCCAATAAGGATCTTGCAAAGGAGAGTGAAGCAAAGGCAAAGGCAAGGGCGGCAATGGTAAATGCCAAGCCGCTTGCAACAAAAATATTTAATATAAATTATGCAGGCGTAGACAGGATAAAAGAGGTCATAAACAAGTCAAAATTGCTTAGTTCAAGGGGAAGTCTTACAACGGATGAGCGTGCTTCGGTGATCATCGTGAACGACGTTGACGATACATTTCCCAAGGTTCAATCATTAATTGATAAAATTGACAGGCCTGAACTACAGGTCAGGCAGGTATTAATCGAAGCGAGGATTGTTGAGGTAAATACCAATTATGTGCGCGACCTCGGTATCCAGTGGGGCGCTTCCGGCAATACAACGGATTTTCAGCTCAGCGCCGGGGGGACGGGACAGGTAGGCGGCCCGGGATTTACGGGCAATAATTTTATAGTCAATATGCCTGCTGCTATTCAGCAGGGGTCAGGTGCCGCTATTGGCATCGGTTATTTGAATGCGGCCAGAACACTTGCCCTCGATTTGCAGCTTTCGGCGCTTGAAAGAACCGGCAAAGGCAAGGTTGTCTCGAATCCGAGGATTATCACAATGAATAATACAGCGGCCAAGATTACACATGGGAAAACCATTTATGTGCCTGTTGCAACATCCGACAAGACAGATGTAAAAGCAATAGATGCGAACCTGACTCTGGATGTTACCCCTTCCATTGCACCGGGAGGAGCCATACTTCTTAAACTGAAGGTGAGCAAGGATGAGCCCGGCGACATTGTTGCAGGCAATATATCGATTAACAGGAACAATGTAGAGACCACAACACTGATCAACAGCGGCGATACGGTTGTAATCGGAGGTATCTATAAAAAGAGTAATATTACTTCGGATGACGGAGTGCCGTGGCTTTCGAAGATACCCATTCTCGGGTTGCTTTTCAAGCATAAGAGCGTAAGTGAAAATACATCCGAGATTCTTATTTTTATAACTCCAAAAGTGATTAAATATGAATTGCCCAAGAAAGAAAAAGATTCTATGTAAGGATACTGTTATTCCTCGAAAGGTTGGCTGTTTGAGGATAAAATGAAAATAGCGGGAGGATACATGATATTTAAGAGAAAGATAAAAATTTTGTATTTAATATTGTCAGTAACGGCATTATTGATGGCAGGATGTGGCAGTACGACAAACACCAGTGAAGCCGGTAATACCGGTGTATTTGTTGATGCAACAATAAGCTTAACCGATGCCGGTACAACTGTCGCAGGGCAGATTGACGTTGTACAGGATATCTGTGACGCTACTGTCACCCCCATTAAATACGAGGATTTTTTTGATGCACTTGGCGATGTGACCTTTGATACTACAAGTATATTACCCGATAATAATGATACCACTCTCTATATAGATAGCTACAGGGTGGATTACTTACCACTACCAAGTCCTGACTCATCCGGAAATATGCTTATGCCGCCGGCCTTGAATTCGGTCTCATGGAATAAGACTATTATATTGCCATCGAATGGGTCAGTTTCTGCTACTATAGTAACGGTGCCGGTGGCTACCAAGTTGGAATTTTATAATACAGGATTCCTTTCGTTGGCACCTCAGGGATTCTATACGGTCAGGGTTACATTTTTCGGTAAATCCATATCCGGTCAAAGTTTCACAATCATAGTAGATGGCGATGCCCTTTTCTCTAATTATGATAATTGTTAATATCAGAGTTTACATTTCATTATTCAGGGGCTTGTAATAGCCCCTTTTTTTTGGCAATACAACTTTTGCAGTCATTTCGTTGACAAGATTCGGATAGTTCTGATACTCTTTTTTAAGAAATTCATAATGGGTAATATCAGATACACATCATCGGGCGAATCGCACGGGAAGGCATTAACGGGCATTATAGAGGGGATACCTGCGGGGCTTTCATTGACTTCTGATGATATAGACAGGGATTTGAAAAGACGGCAGAAGGGTTACGGCCGGGGCGGGAGGATGAAGATCGAGTCCGACCGTGCCGAGATTCTTTCCGGTGTGCGTTGGGGAAAGACCCTTGGTTCACCCATCTCGCTGCTTATCGAAAACAGGGACTGGAAGAACTGGACCGAGGGAATGTCCGTTTATGAGCAGTATGAGAATTCGATAGGTCCGGTTACGAGGGCAAGGCCCGGGCACGCCGATCTCAACGGTGCCATCAAATATAATCAGAAGGACATAAGGAATATTCTCGAACGGTCTTCTGCGAGGGAGACCGCTATGCGGGTTGCTATCGGAGCCACAGTGAAAAGATTCCTGTCTGAATTCGGGATAAAGATCGGGAGTTATATCATTGAAATAGGAAATCAGGGGACAGAAATCAGTGGACCGGATAAGGATGGCAGGGATTTTTTAAAAAGTTTTAAAGTGGCGGAAGGGTCGCCTGTACGGTGTCCTGATGAAAAGGCCTCAAAAAAGATGATGAAACTCATCGACACGGCAAAGGCGGAAGGATACTCTCTCGGCGGTGTGTTTGAGGTTTTTGCAACGGGACTGCCCATTGGCATTGGGAGCCATGTCCAGTGGGACAGACGACTCGATGGTAAACTGGCACAGGCCCTGATGAGCATCCAGGCTGTCAAGGGGGTCGAGATTGGCGGCGGTTTCGGTATGGCACAACGTCCCGGTTTCAGGGTGATGGATGAGATATACTATAAAAAAGGCAGGGGTTTTTTCAGGAAGACAAATAATGCCGGTGGTGTTGAAGGTGGAATGACAAACGGCATGCCGTTGATATTGAGGGCTGCCATGAAGCCGATTCCCACGCAGAGAAATCCTCTGAAGAGTGTGGATATTGTTACGAAAAGGTCGATTAGAGCTGCTTATGAGCGTTCTGATGTATGTGCCGTGCCTGCTGCCGGGGTGATCGGCGAGGCGATGGCCGCACTGGTCCTTGCTGATGCATTTCTTGAGAAATTCGGCGGCGACAGTATGGAAGAGACAAAGAGAAACTACGATGCATATATGGATTATGTGAAAGAATTCTGATATCTCATATCTAATCATAACCGTGCAAAAAGAATATGGCTCTTCAGGAAATAGTGCGGGAGAATAAATAATGCAGAATAAACCACGGAGGCATAATAAAAAGCTGACAAGCCTGCAAGCCGGCAAGCTCAATGGCTCAGTGGCAGAAAAAGAAAAGGCATATTTGGCCACGGATTTACGCGGATTAAGAAAAGGCTGAGAGCTGAAGAGAAAAACATCCGGTCATATATGGTGGTTTCGTAAAAAGTCTGAAATAGCACAATATGTCATGCCGGACTCGTTTCAGCGCTCACGCCATGCGTCATGCTGAATTCAGTTCAGTATCTCGCCTTTTGAGATTCTGAATCAAGTTCAGAATGACACGATAAAGATGAGATTCTGAATCAAGTTCAGAATGACACGATAAAGATGAGATTCTGAATCAGGTTCAGAATGACACGATAAAGATGAGATTCTGAATCAGGTTCAGAATGACACGATAAAGATGAGATTCTGAATCAGGTTCAGAATGACACGATAAGGATGAGATTCTGAATCAGGTTCAGAATGACAGTTGAGTACTTTTTACGAGTTTATCATATATGGTTTAAATCCAAAGATTCTTTTAAAAAAGTCTGTGGGAGTCTGTGACAGAAATTTTTTTATCTCTGTATCCCGGTCGTTATATTATCCACAGAAATAGAGGAAGAAATGAAAAATATCGTTTTGACAGGATTCATGGGGACGGGCAAGACATCCGTGGCAAGGGAACTCTCATCCATGCTCGGCATGAAGATCGTGGATATGGATACGGAAATAGAGCAGGAGCAGGATTGTACCATCAGCGAGATATTTGCAGAGCATGGGGAGGCGCGTTTCAGGGAAATCGAGTCGGATATGGCCATAAAGGTCTCGGGTTATGACGGGGTAATAATTTCTACCGGCGGTGGCGTGGTCATGAAGAAAGAGAATATCGATCATCTGCGAAAAAATGGGTATATTGCCTGCCTGGTTGCATCTGCGGAGGAAATACTCAGGAGGACGAGCCGGTCTGATGAGAGGCCGCTGCTGAAAGTGGATGATCCATTAAAAAAGATAAAGGAATTACTCGATTACAGGATGCCGTATTACAGGAATGCCGATATCATGATTGAAACGGATGGAAAGACTCCACGCCAGGTTGCGGAGGAGATTGTTGATGGCCTGAAATGGAAAAAGTAAGAGTTGAACTTGAAGAAAGAAGCTACAATATCTTTATAGGTGCCGGGATTCTTGATGATATCGGCAAGAGGGTGGAGAGGTTCGGTTTCAGTAAGAGACTGGCGATAATAAGCAATCCAACGGTATATAAGTTCTACGGACAAAGAGTTACGGATTCTCTAAAGCATGTTGGCTTCGATGTGTTTGATGTAGTTATTCCGGACGGTGAGAAGTACAAGGATTTTAATCACGTTTACATAATATTGACTGAGCTCCTGAGGAAAGGACTGGACCGGAAATCGGCGGTTGTTGCCCTCGGAGGAGGCGTTATAGGCGATATGGCATGTTTTGCTGCTTCAATATATATGAGAGGAATCCCATGTATCCAGGTGCCGACAACATTGCTTTCACAGGTTGACAGTTCCGTTGGCGGAAAAACGGGTGTAAATCACGAACTCGGAAAAAATATGATAGGAACTTTTTATCAGCCTTCACTTGTCTGGATTGACACTGAAGTACTGGAAACACTTCCCGAAAGGGAAGTTTCCGCCGGATTCTCCGAGATTATTAAGTATGGAGTAATAAGGGACCCTGAACTGTTCCGGTTGCTCTCGATGAACAGTCATAAAATAAAGTCTCTTGACGCTGAAATGCTGTCTTATATTGTCAAGCGTTCATGCGAGATAAAGGCGGATATTGTTTCCGAAGATGAAAGGGAGTCGGGTGTAAGGGCGATCCTGAATTTCGGTCATACGGTTGGACATGCCATAGAGACACTTACAGGATATGAAAAGTATATTCATGGCGAGGCTGTTGCAATCGGGATGTGCTATGAAGCCGAACTTGCGAGAGTGGCTGGACTTGCCGGAAGAGAGGTAGTTACGGATATCTGCGGCCTGGTGAAGGAATATGGTCTTCCTGCAAGGATACCTGATGGAATAGACGGGGTTTCAATTATTGATACGATGCAGATTGATAAAAAGACGATAAGCGGCCGGCTGAGGATTGTCTTACCCGAGAGTATCGGTTCGGTTGCGGTCAGAGAGGACATAAAAGGGAGCTGGCTGGAGGAAACCCTGAAGTTCAGGCCATAGCCCGCATTATTCATGAATCGGGCGCCATGGTGCTTTATGGATTATTCGGATTAAGTCTGTTGTAAAAAAGCGCCCGCCTGAACCTCGAACTTTCTTAATTCAAGCAGAAGATTCCCGGTTTCTTCCTTGAGAGAGTTGATAACGGTGTTCATGCCGTTAGATATATTTACAAGGTCGCCTGTTTTTGTTTCCGAGTATCAGAGATGTTGTGCTATTATCCTATCCCCATTTCTTAGAGAGGGTTAGCCAGATGATATGGACTTTACTATCTTTTACATCGTCATAGGGGTCGTCCCTTACGTCATTAAAGTCGCTGTATCTATATTCAGCCCCCACAAGAAATCCGTGGATTACAGTATAACTGCCGGATATGCTATAACTGGTTTCTCTTGTTTCCAGGCTCGAAAAGGAGGCGACCGATACCGGTTGGGTGAGATCTGCGGCGGCTACATTAAAATGCGCCCTGCTTCTTGTATGTGTTACACCACCGTTCAGGTTTAACTTATCGTTCACCCTGTACCTGATATTTACTGCATAGCTGTTCGCCGTATCACTGTAAGGAACACCCCGGTCGAACTTGCGGTTGGCGTCTGTAAATGGCGGGATAGTGTTGTGATAAAACACGTCTTCTTTGATCTTGTGGTGCATGTAAGCATAGCTTGTTGTTAATGAAAGCTCTTTGATTATCAGGAATGACACATTGCCGAGCAGATTATCACGCCTGACTTTCCTGTTCCCGGGGGATTCTATGATAACGCCCGGACCTTCTGCAAAACGCATATGATCTCTCTTCTCTATTGCGATGCCATAGCTCAGAATGGCACTGATCCTTGACACGGGAAGCCAGGAGATACTGAGCCTGCCTTCATCAGACCTGTCGGGCTGCACATTATAAGCAGGGTCATTGATTGATTTGTGGGTATATCCGGCCTTGAGAGCAAGTCCTGCCATAATTCTTGAATCCCCGGATATGGAGAATATGTTCTTCTGCGTCGAGTGAGGCAGCCCCCAGGCCTTATTATCCGATCTTCTGTGGTCCCTGAAAGTATAATTGGCCCTGAGAGTCAGTCTCGAAACCGGCCTGTACCTCCCGGTCAATGAAACCATGTCTGAGTGTGAAGAAATGGAAGGTCTTACAGATGTATCACTGTAAGTATTGGCTGCATTGTTCAGATCGGCAATTGTGACAGATACAGGATTGTCGATGTTTCTGTCGGTATGTTTGTATTTGATAAAGAATATTAGCTTTGTGAGGGGCATCCATGTTATATTGCCGGCCCCCGAGAAGTAGCCGGCCTTTGCATGGCTATACTCGTTCTCCCTGTCTTTTTTAAGGAATGTTGCCGATGCAACTATTTTACCTGTATAAGATGAGTGCAGCTTGAGGGTGTTCGTTGAACCCCTCAGGTTCGGATTAAGGTTGTGAGGGTAAGTGCCTCCCTGTCGTACCGACCCGGCTGTGGGAGCGCCTGCCGGAAGGTAGGTGTAATACATAACCTTGTCACCACTGCTGTCGAACCTCTTTTCAGTATGGGAGATATCCGCCTCAATCCATCTGAGATGACCGTTGGCCCCTATAGTGTACTCGGTCGTTTTCCAGTCAATGTCCCTTTTCTGTGTGGTCCTGACTCTTCCGTTGGCAAAAGGAAAGGGGACTGTAGTCGTAAAGTACCCCGCACCACCGAGAAATCTCTGCTGCGCCAAACCATCCTTTTTTATCAGGCTGCCGTTTGCGTATACATGAAAAGGAAAATGAGGAGTCTTGAACCTGACGAAGACATTGCTTATTCCCACACTGACTCCGTATTCCTCCCCTGCATCCGTCGGCTCTGTGAATGATACAGCCGGTGACCGTCCGTAATAGATGTTATCCAGATTATGAAACAATGTACGATTGATTCCCCTGAAGAGGACAATATCTCTGTATGCGTAACTGAGGTCGCCGAAGTAGTCCTTCCTGTTTTTGACATTGATATTGAGATGGATCCTGTGGGGGAATGGGAACAGCCTTATTTCACCGCCTGCGGAGATGGAATTGTGGAGATATTCATATTCTCCGGCCTTTTTTGAATTGTCATAACCTGCGAACCTGTATCCCGCAGTACAAGAAGTTGCAGGCGCTATTTCCGGGAATGAATATATCTGTTCAAAATTTATACCCGAGTCCTGCGCACTTGTAATATTTGCCGTTAAAAAAATTATAAAGATGAGTATGAATGAATATTTTTTTATTGATGGACTCTTCATACTTACTGGGTAAACGTGCCGGTACCATCGGCGCCCGGGATATCCGTACCATGGATTTGTGAATGACAGTCGGTACAGCGGGTATAGGATAACCTCTTGTCATCCACAGATGAACTGCTGCTTATTACATGCCCCGGGTGACACTGCAAACATAAAAATGGCAATTGGACCTTGAGGAGGTTATTGTTTATGGACCCGTGGGCATTGTGGCAGGTTGTGCAGTCTTCTGTGTTTTCGGCGTGTTCGTAAATGAACGGGCCTTCTTTTTCTGCATGGCACCTGGTGCATGTAGCCTTGACCGAATCTCCTCTTAACATATTTTCATTGGTTGAGCCCATCGGGTCATGGCAGTCTGTGCAGAAAACCCGTTTTTCGTGAATGGGATGGTGACTTGGAAGTGAATATTGGGCTTCCACGTCCTTGTGACATTTGATGCACATCCTGAATGTGTCCCGCGGCCTCACTATCAGGTCCGGCCCGGCGTGGACATTGTGACAATCTATGCATGTTACGTCGTTTATTGCATGTTCGCTGGCGTTCCAGTTATGAAGGCTGAAAGTTGCATTTGCTGTGTGGCAGTTCAGGCATATGAGGGATTTTGCCTGCGGAGGAAGGTTTTTTATATTGATAAGAGTCCTGTAATTGCAGGCAGTTTGTTTGCCTTCACTCGCATCTCTCTTTACCCTTTCAGGTGTTATGCCTTTTACGGCGAGGCTGCCCGGCCCATGGCATGATTCACAATCTACTATGGGCATGCCGGATTTTTTTGAAAGCTGAGCGCCCATTGTGCTTGCCTCAAAATCCCTCCTTATCTTGTCATGATAGTGGCATGCAGAGAGGCAGTTCCGGGTGCCGATATAGTCGGCGTCGAGCCTGCCGATCAGCATCTTTTCATATTCTTTCATGGGCAGGATGGGTTTGGATGATTTGAGGGATTCACAGCCCGCCACGATTATTATAAGGGCACCTATGAGGCCAAGGGTACTCTTAATGATAGTCATTTCGTTATCCTCCGGATCAAAAATCTTTCCCATTACAGATTATATAAAAACTAAAAAAAAGTCAATTATAATAAGGCATTTTCATATAAAAATTAACATTATCCTGTAAAGAATTTCATTATTACTGAATTCAGCAATCAGGCAAAAGGATAACAGCATCATTTCAGCCCTGTACGGAAGTTTATGGATGCGGCCGGAATTATCTGAAATATGATGTTGATAATATGTCGCCCGAGTTATATAATATTGGCGTTTGCCCATATTAGAACTTTGAAGGTGATATAATTTGAGAGAATTGATAATGAGATTATTCCCCAATTATGGGGGAGAAAAGAAGCAGCGACTCCGATGTCCTTATTGCAAAGGTAAAGACATAGAAATTTCGGAAGTTGATCAACGCAAAATGTATGAGTGCGTTTCATGCAGAAGGATATGGTATGAAGAGCGGACACATACGGACGATTGCCTTGCCGTTATGGATGAGATTACCGGTGGTATTGAAAAGAATGGATATTGCGAAATTCCCTTCACTACCCTGCGCGATACCGTATTCGTGCAAGAAGAGGATAGAGACTGGCATGCCAAAAAGGAGATTCTTAAATGGGCGGTCAGAAACAGGCTCTTGTATAAATACGATAAGAGAAAAAATGGGACAATAGTCCGTTTTTACAGGGATAGGAAATATTCGGAATCAAATAACCAGTCATTAAGGTGAGGTGGTAAAATGGTTGAAAATGTTGAGAAGGAAGTAGTATCCATAATTGCCGATGTCTCGGGATATGAGGAGGAAGAGATAAAGCCTGAGTCAAACATGGCCGAAGAACTGGAGGTGGACTCGATCAAGGCGATTGAGATTACTGTTGCACTTGAGAAGAAATTCAAGGTCTCTGTCCGCGACGAAGATATCCCGAATATCACGACCGTTCAGCAGGCAGTAGATACAATAAAGAAATTAATCGACGGTAAAGAAAACGCTCCCCGATAAATGGCCTGCCCCCATAATTGACAAGGTCGTAGCAAGTTCCACGTTGTCACACCGAGCAGGATAATCCATCCCCTGTCCTTATTTAGAGTCTGTCCATAAATTACCATTTTTTATTTTTGTCATGCCCCGAAAGCGTTCGGGACATCCGGAACTTATTGAAAAGAATAGATTCCCCGACTAAGTCGGGAAATGACAGATAGAGGGACTGACTTTATGGACAGACTCTGAATAGAGTCTGTGTATAAACTGCCATTTCTTGTTTTTGTCATGCCCGAAATCTGTAATTGGGTATCCTAAACTTATTGAAAAGAACAGATTCCGGCTTGAGGGCTGCCGGAATGACAGATAGAGGGACTGACTTTATGGACAGACATTATTTAGATACTTGACAAATAGGAATTATTCCTATATAGTTAATTATGGCAATAAAAGACAATAATGTATCAATGAATTTATTTCGGGATAAATGCAAAGAACATAATCTCAGAATAACACCACAACGCACTGTTATATATAAAGAATTACATAAGTCAAAGGATCACCCTTCAGCGGACGCCATTTTCAGGAAGGCAAGGAAGGTCTTTCCTAACATATCCTTTGACACTGTCAATAGAACAGTCCTGACTTTTGCAAAGATTGGTCTGGTCAATGTCGTTGAAGGTTGTGGCGGACCCAAGCGTTTTGATTCTGATACTGAAAGCCATCACCATTTAAGATGTATTAAATGTAACAGGATAATAGACTTTCATAATAAAGATTATGACAGCATGGAAATTCCGGATGAAATCAAGAACAAATTCACTGTATTAAGAAAGAGGGTATGCATAGAAGGTGTTTGTAGTAAATGCCGTTGAAAGTTAAGCAGTGGTAATAATATTTTTTTGATTTTAAATAGTATTAACTACTATATTGTAATTACTACTATTATATTATGATATACATAAGAAGGAACTGACAGCCTGGAAATTTCCAAATATGGTTTATAACCATATAATAAAAACCTTTAAACTTGGAGGTTGTCATGGCAAAGAAGAAATACAAACTCACTGTAAAAGGAGGACGGAGATGAGTGAAAACAGCAAATGCCCGGTAACGGGCAGAACTTCCATACCCACTTCTGGAGGTGGCATGTCAATCCGGGACTGGTGGCCGAACCAGTTGAACCTCAACATTCTGCACCATCATTCCCCCAAGTCAAATCCAATGGGCGAGGCTTTCAACTACGCTGAAGAATTCAAAACACTCGACCTGGAGGCCCTGAAGAAGGACCTCTATGCACTGATGACCGACTCGCAGGACTGGTGGCCGGCCGATTACGGTCACTACGGGGGGCTCTTCATCCGGATGGCATGGCACAGCGCAGGCACATACCGCATGGGCGACGGCCGCGGCGGGGCAGGGTCTGGCAACCAGCGCTTTGCGCCCGTCAACAGCTGGCCGGACAATGCGAACCTCGACAAGGCGCGTCGTTTGCTATGGCCGATCAAGCAGAAATACGGCAGGAAAATCTCCTGGGCCGACCTGATGATCCTTGCCGGCAACTGTGCTCTGGAATCGATGGGATTCAAGACCTTCGGCTTCGGCGGCGGGCGCGAGGACATCTGGGGGCCCGAAGAAGACATTTACTGGGGGACCGAGAGCGAGTGGCTTGGCGACAAGCGCTACTCAGGTGACCGCGAGCTTGAGAACCCCCTTGCCGCTGTGCAGATGGGCCTGATCTACGTGAACCCGGAAGGGCCGAATGGCGAACCGAATGTGATCGCTTCAGGCCGCGACATTCGCGAAACCTTCGGCCGCATGGGGATGAACGACGAAGAGACCGTCGCGCTCGTCGCCGGAGGACATACTTTCGGTAAATGTCACGGTGCCGGCGATGCGGCGCTTGTCGGTCCGGAGCCTGAAGGCGCCCCTATCGAAGAGCAGGGCCTCGGCTGGAAGAGCAGTTTCCGCAGCGGAAAAGGAGGCGACACGATCACCAGCGGGATTGAAGGTGCATGGACTCCCAATCCGGTCACGTGGGGCGGTATTACCTATTTCGATGTTCTGTTCGACTATGATTGGAATCTGGAGAAAAGCCCTGCCGGTGCATACCAGTGGGTTCCGACGGATCCGGCTGCAGCGAACGCTGTGCCGGATGCTCATGATCCGTCCAAACGGCACGCGCCTATTATGACCACGGCGGACCTCGCTATGAGGATGGATCCGATCTATGGGCCGATCTCGAAGCGGTTCCACGAGAACCCGGAGGAGTTCGCGGATGCATTTGCCGGGGCGTGGTTCAAGCTGACGCACCGCGACATGGGCCCCCGCTCGCGCTATCTCGGTGCGGAGGTCCCGGCTGAGGAACTGATCTGGCAAGACCCGGTGCCTGCAGTCGATCATGAGCTGATCGACGCGCAGGACATCACAGACCTCAAGGGCAAGATCCTTGTCTCCGGCCTGTCTGTCTCCCAACTGATCTCGACCGCCTGGGCGTCGGCATCCACGTTCCGCAACTCCGACAAGCGCGGTGGAGCGAACGGAGCGCGCATTCGCCTTGCGCCGCAGAAGGATTGGGAGGTCAACCAGCCGGCCCAACTGAAGACCGTGCTACAGACCCTTGAGGGAATCCAAAAGGAGTTCAACGGCGCGCAGTCAGGGGAGAAGAAGGTTTCGATCGCCGACTTGATTGTCCTGGGTGGATGCGCAGGTGTAGAGCAAGCTGCAAAGAATGCCGGTAGCGATATGACCGTTCCTTTTAAGCCGGGACGTATGGATGCGACGCAGGAACAAACCGCCGTGAAGTCATTCGCCGTACTCGAACCGGTTGCAGACGGGTTCCGTAACTACCTCAAAACCAAATACGCCGTATCGGCAGAAGAACTGCTGGTTGATCGTGCGCAACTGCTGACGTTGACCGCTCCTGAGATGACGGTTCTATTTGGCGGTATGCGCGTCTTGAATGCCGACTTCGGACAGTCCCGGCACGGCGTTTTCACCAAGCGGCCAGAGACGCTCACCAATGACTTCTTCGTAAATCTACTCGACATGAGCACGACGTGGAAGGTAACCTCGGAAGACGAAGACGTGTTCGAGGGTCGTGATCGCACAACGGGCGAACTCAAGTGGACCGGCACCCGTGTCGACCTTATCTTCGGTTCGAACTCCCAACTCCGGGCCTTGGCGGAAGTCTACGGATGTGAGGACTCCCAGGAGAAGTTCCTGAACGACTTCGTAGCGGTGTGGAACAAAGTAATGAACCTTGACCGTTTCGACCTCGATTGAACGTAAAAGATAGTAGAAAGGCTTGCCGGCATGTCTCAGGAGGAAAGGGCCAGGGCAACTGCAAAGTAGACATTAACTGAGTTAACAAATAACCGTTTAAAAGACATGGGGAAAGAGAAACTCATGAAAAAAACCATTATTGCAGTTCTTATATGCAGCGCGATCGTATTATCCGGGGCATGGTATACCGCTTTAGCCGAAGATAAAGAGATAACAGATTCACAACAGCTGTTTGAAAGCAAATGAGTATCTGTCACTCTATTGACAGACCAAAACAAAGAAAAAATCAAAAAAAGGGATGGGACGCAACTGTGATGAGAATGAAGGATAAGAACGGCTGTCCCATAACTGATGAAGAAGCAAAGATAATCATAGATTATCTTGCTGAAGAATACGGGAAGTAAGAGTATAATATTTTTATCAATTTATTAGATAAAGAACTAAAAAGGAGGTTATGACAAATGGGGAAATCAGTTAAAGGAACAAAGACAGAAAAAAACCTGCTGGCAAGTTTTGCCGGAGAGTCACAGGCAAGAAATCGTTACACTTATTTTTCTTCTGTTGCAAGAAAAGCCGGATTAGAACAGATAGCAGCAATTTTCTTAGAGACCGCAGATAATGAAAAAGAGCACGCCAAGAGGTTTTTCATGTTCTTAGAAGGTGAGGATTTGGAGATCACTGCCAGTTATCCGGCAGGAATGATAAATGATACTGCAGAGAATCTTGAGGCCGCAGCAGCCGGGGAAAACCTTGAGTGGACCAAGCTTTACAAAGAGGCGGAAGAAACAGCACGGGAAGAAGGGTTTGAAGAGATAGCCGATGTATTTAAGGAAATTGCTGAAGTCGAAGAACAGCATGAGATACGATACAGAAAACTACTTAAGAATATAAAAGAGGGAAAGGTGTTCAAGAAAGATACTGTGGTTAAGTGGAAATGCCGCAATTGTGGATATGTCCATGAGGGACAAGAAGCACCTGACAAGTGTCCGGCCTGTGCACATCCACAGGCATATTATGAACTGCTGTGTGAGAATTACTAATAGCAAGCTGGTGGAAACCTCAGAAGGGCAATAACAGCCATTATGTCAGAAACAGAAAGGAAAGGATAATTGCCGGTAGAAATTTTTCGACGCCGAAGATTGCCCTTCAATACTACTTAGAGTCTGTGTATAAAGTAAGTCTCTCTATCTGTCATTTCCCGACTTAGTCGGGGAATCTATTCTTTTCAATAAGTTCCGAATGCCGGATTACAGACTTCGGGCATGACAAAAATAAAAAACAGCAATTTATACACAGACACTACTTAGAATTTAAAAATAATATTTTTCCCGGTGTCCGCCAAAGGCGGATAAAATGACGTACGCCCTGAGCAAAAGCGAAGGGCAAGCCGCTCAGAGATTACTTTTCTGCATTTATGGATTGTATTTGGTAGAATAATTTTAAAGATGGGGGGCCGTCGGGGATTCGAACCCCGGACCCGCTGATTAAGAGTCAGCTGCTCTGCCAGCTGAGCTAACGGCCCACTTAAAGACAGTCAATAGTGAATAGTAATTGAAGATATGGTAACGGCCTTGAGACTAAAAAAACAACCAATCACTGAAATATTCACTTCAGAAAATTTAGTGGCGCGCCTGAGAGGATTCGAACCTCCGACCTGAGGTTCCGGAGACCTCCGCTCTAATCCACTGAGCTACAGGCGCATTATTCCAAGGGTTGGGGATTGATTTCTTAAGTTGCTAACCCCTGATTACGACCCCCTGATCCCTGATGTTCATGGGGTGAGCGAGGGGACTTGAACCCCCAACCCCTGGAGCCACAGTCCAGTGCTCTGACCAGTTGAGCTACGCTCACCATAAAAATATTATTAAAAGAACGACAACAGGTATTATATTAAATCAATATAATAAAATCCGTCAACTCAAAATGGGTTTTGTAGATTCACTATCAGGAATATGGCGCACCTGTAAGGGACTCGATCTCCCGGCCCACTGCTTATAAAGACATGTCCCTAAAATGTAGTCATTCCGTAGTCATTTTCGCAGGGATACTGCCAACGCCACACCCCGCAAACACCCGGCATTATTGGCGCGCCTGGAGGGATTCGAACCCCCGGCCCACTGCTTAGAAGGCAGTTGCTCTATCCAACTGAGCTACAGGCGCTTGGTCGGGGTGAGAGGATTCGAACCTCCGACCCCCTGCTCCCAAGGCAGGTGCGCTAACCAGACTGCGCTACACCCCGAATTACTAAAATAAGAAATATATATTGCAAAAGTCAAATTTTAAACATTACTCCAAATACCGATATGGAAAATGTGATAGGAACATTGAAAGGATTTCAGGGTCAATTTCTCGGTGTACACGAGTATTTTATTTGGATACCAACAAGGTTGCATTATGCAAATCCATTTGTTTGCCTTTATTTAGAGTCTGTGTATAAAGTCAGTCTCTCTATCTGTCATTTCCCGACTTAGTCGGGGAATCTATTCTTTTCAATAAGTTCCGGATGCCCGATTACAGACTTCGGGCATGACAAAAATAAAAAACGGCAATTTATACACAGACTCTAAATAATATAGAATAGCCGAGATCCCTGTGGAATGGGACCCCGGCACAGAATCGTTAGCTTACCATATAAAGATTACTCTTGCTTCAAGAGTGTCATCCTTATTTTTGCCTGTTGGCTGTTCTGAAGTTTTATGCTGATAATCTCCGATGAATTGCATTCCGTGCATAATCGGGGCATTGACGGAAAATGTATATGCCTTCTGGTTGTTATGGCTAACCTTGCTTGATGGGTCGAGATAATCGTAGCGTGCGCCCACTTCCATTTTAGCCGGAATTACAATATAATCAGCCTCACCAAAGAAGCCTTTGCTGTTTCCGACATTTGCGCCGCCTGCAACAGTATTGTCACTCAAGGAATCATGACCATAACCATAACCTGCCTTAAGGTTAAGCTTTTCACGTACTGGCCAGAAGTTTGCGTAAGCTATCAATCTCTGATAGCTGTCTCTTGTCTGGACGCCCGAAGCCGGGAATGGAGCTACACCCCTATAGTAATAGATGCTTACGGCCGAATCATCGCGGATAAACTGGTTAACAAAGAGCTGGATGTCTTTATCATTATATCCGGGTTGGCCCCCTGTGTTTTTCCCGATGCATTACCAGCAGCATTCATTCCGTTCCAGAGGACTGCTGAGACAGCAGTCCCTGTCTTTGCAGAATAATAACCGACTTCCGCTCCCGTCTCACCCCCGGGCCATGCCTTAAATGGTACTCCCTTCCCCATTTTACCCTGAATTAATGGCCTCATGGTCCCGAGCGGCCTGTGTCGGATGCACCAAAGCCCTCCCATGCGTGAAAGACGCCGACCCTGCCTTCAAACCATCCGTTTTCATTTCCATAGACTCCCCTTACATAGGCGTTTTCTACCTCCCATTCTTCCGGGATACCTACAGAGAGCTCTGCAAGGGAACCAAAATATTTCCCCCACGAACCTGTAAGCGGGTACATCGTAAATTCTTTGAATTTAAGCTGGCTGTCGGTGTGATCGTTTGCGGAGTTCACATCGGTATGCTTCTTCCATGAATAGTGTGTCTGTATCCTTGCGGCAAAAAAATCACCGAGCTTGAAAGTTTTTTCATCTTTGCCGATCTCAGAGGGAAGCCTGTAGCCTGCCATCCTGAATTCATATCCAATCCTGTTCAGTTGAGGAATAATTGTATGACACATCGTGCAGTCTGCACTGTATTTTCTTGCGAAGTTCGGCATCGCCTCGCTTTTTGTTGAGAAGACCGAAAGCCCTGCCATAAATATCATCAGGGCGAATAAAGCTATCATTTTTTTTGACATGTTTCCTCCGTTTAAAATGCACATTTTTGAGAATTAATAAATTTCTGTTTTCGAAATATCTGTCTTTAATGGCCTGTTACATCATACCACCTCCTTATGCTCTGTAATATCAACAGCACGCAAGACCGCTTCCTCAAGCTCAAGGATACTGAATGGTTTGATAAGAAAATCAGAGACGCCCTGTTTTTTTGCCTCTTTCATCGCATCGATGTTCGGATAGGCTGTAACGATGATGCATTTATTCCTGAAACCTGCCTGCCGCGCCCTTTTTATGAATTCGACCCCGCCCATCTCAGGCATTCTCAAATCAACAACAAGGAGCATAAAATCTTCTTTTTCCACCAGGCCGATGGCATCTAAAGCACTGGTAGTGATTTTTACATCAAAGCCCTTTTTGTTCAAAACTCTCCTGCAAAGGGTACACATATTCTTTTCATCATCTATAACAAGAATCTTTCTGTTCATGCATTATATTCACAGGGATAGACATCAGACATTGTCTATCCCTGCTTAGGAGGGTTAGAAAAACTACTAAAATGTAATGGCAATTCTAATGCCATGCAGTGCACAAGCAGGAAAAAATTTTTAACTTATTGGAAAATAAGGAGAAATAAAACAGCGAAGAAGTTTGTTATAAAAGAAACAGCAATATTTTAATTGCAGGCTTATAAGTAAAAAACTTTAAAGAAGCTTAAACAGGCACGTTTTAAATGCGCAATTTCAAGATTGCACCAAATATTGTATTTCTTGCACTATCGAAAGTCATCCGGATTTATGCCGCAGCGTTTCATTATCTGCTGAAGTGATTGTCTTTTTATGCCGCAGTCTTCAGCAGCCCTTGAAATATTACCATTATTTCTTGTTAATACCGATGTTATATAGGTTCTGTAAAAATCCGTTAATGCCTTTTTCTTTGCTGTCTTAAAGCTTATATCCGGGGAACTGTATTCCTCGGAGAATAAATCTCTTTCATCGATGATTGAGTCATTAGAAATTGCTATACCCCTCGCAATCGTATTTTCCAACTCCCTCACATTACCTTTCCATGGACTATTTATCAGGCACCACATGGCGGAAGCAGTTATATCTACAATCTTTTTCTCATACTTCTTTGCATATTTCTTCATAAAATAATTCGCTAAAAGTGGGATATCTTCCTTCCTCTCCCTGAGTGGGGGCATATTTATGCTTATAACCTTCAGACGATAGTATAGATCTTCCCTGAAAGAGCCTTTTAAAAGCTCATCTTCCAAATTCCTATTCGTCGCACTGATAATCCTTAAATCTACTTTTTTATCCTTCAGATCTCCGATAGAGCGGAATTCTCCGTCCTGTAGTACACGCAGAAGCTTAACCTGTATCCGGGGTGCGAGATCTCCCACTTCATCAAGAAACAAAGTGCCGCCGTCAGCCTCTTCGATTAATCCTCTCTTGTCCCGGATTGCGCCGGTGAATGCTCCCCTGATATGCCCGAAAAGTTCACTTTCCAATATTGTCTCCTGCAGCGTAGCGCAGTTTATGACGATAAAGCGTCTGTCTTTCCTGTCGCTCTCAAAGTGTACTGCTCTTGCTACAAGTTCCTTTCCTGTTCCACTTTTCCCCGTTATGAGTACAGGGGCAGATGTGGTTGAGATGTTTCTGATGGTCTCATATATCTTTACCATTTTCGTATCGTTTCCTATAAGCTCGCTGAAACCAAAACATCTCTGCAGTTCCGACTGAAGATACCGCCTGTCATCCAGCAGCCGCACCCTTTCAAATGCCCTGTCTATCACTAACAAGAGATCGTCGTACTGAAACGGTTTTGTTATATAGTCGTAGGCCCCCTTTTTCATTGCCTCAACTGCATTTTCTATCGAACCGTAAGCAGTCATGATGATAACCGTTTTGTCAGGCCACCTCTCTTTAATTCTGTTCAGGAGTTCCATACCGTCCGTCCCAGGCATTCTCATGTCAAGGAGAATCACGCTGACATCATGAGTGGAAATCAGTTCCATCGCCTCTATAGATGTCTTCGCCTCTAAAATACCGAAGTCCCTCTGTGTACTGATAATCCTTGCTACCAGAGAAAGCATGTCCTCTTCATCATCTACTACAATGATCTTATTGCTCATAAGCGAACTCCGTCTCAATGGTTATTAAGATTAGTAACAAATCCCCCTTTACTAAAGAAGGACTTCAAATATCCCCATTTACTAAAGAGGGGGAGGGGAGATTTTAATATTGTCCCCTGCTTATTAAAAAACTCAAATACTTTTTAAGAGCTTTGGAGATTAACAGCATAACTTTTTTGGGCCGGAAAGATAATATAAATAGTTGTGCCCTTTCCCAGGATGCTTTCTACGCATATTTCACCGCCGTGGTCGTTGACTATTCCGTAAGATACCGATAGTCCGAGGCCGGTCCCCTTGCCAACATCCTTTGTCGTAAAGAACGGATCAAAAATCCTTCCAAGATCTTCCTTGCTTATCCCGCATCCCGTGTCGCTAAAGGTAACCTCAACCATATCTTCTGCTTTTGAATCAAATATTCTGGTGCCGATTCTAAGACTGTCGCCCTTTTTCTTCATTGCATCAATAGCATTCATAGTCAGATTCAGAAACAATTGGTGTAGTCTGTCAGGGTCGCCCATGATTCTGCAGGGAATGGGACTGAGTTCAAGGATAGTATTGATTTTACTGGAAAAATGTTTTGGTATCAAAGCGAGAGACTCTTTGATGTTTGTATTGATCTCCACTTCCACATTTATCTTTCTGCGAGGTCTTGAAAATTTGAGGAGGTCATCCAATATCCGTTTACATGAGAGTACATGTTTTTCGATTATTTTCATGTCCGCATAATACTTATTATGTGGCTCAATCTCCCTCAACATCACCTGGCAATATCCAAGGATTATTCCGAGGGGATTATTTATTTCATGGGCAATACCTGCAGTGAGCTGTCCGAGAGATGCAATCTTTTCCGTCTGGCCCATCTTTTCCTCCATTCTTTTCTTTTCCATAAGTGAGTATGCCATTTTCTCAATCTCTTCGGAAAGTGTCTGAAGCTCGTCTCCTGTCCTTACATTCAGTTTCTGATCGAAGAAGCCTTTGCCTATTAATTTGACCTTCTGAGCAATAAGATTTATCGGGCTTGTCACCCTTTCAACAAATATGAGGGCAACTATAACAGCGGTTAAATAGATACCGAGGATTCCGAACAGCAAACCCCTGAATACTCTGAATATCGGAGCGACAATCTCGTTGCGTGGTATTTCTATAATAACAGACCACCCCGTTTCAGGTATTTTCTCTTCAACCGTATTATAATAAATCCCGTTTCGGAGGATTGTTTTTCTATATCTCCCCATATTGAAAGCACGATGTTCGAAAATTCTCTTCTCCCCGACGATTTTCTTATTCCGTGGTATGACAATATCCCCGCTCTTATCCAACAGGAGGGTATGCCACCCCTTTTCTATCCTTGAACTGGAAATATATCCATATAGTTTATCTGAATTCAAAAGAATCTCCAGGCTTCCTTTTCTCAGGGGGATTACCATCAAGACATTTTTATCGGTATATCTTTGTACATGAAAATTATCATGTAACATATTCGTTGCAGCGACCTCTAACTTTTTTATACGGGAGTTATCTGCATTGCCCTTATAATTGATTAGCGATGAAGAGGTAGCTTTCTCAATACGGAAGATCTCTCCGTTTTCATCAATAAGGGCAATCCCGTCTATATCGTCATCCTTACTGACAATAGACATAAAAATGTCTTTTTCAATAATGTTAGGGGAATGTTGGAGGAGCAGTGTCTGGTATTTGATCCTTTTTTCCACATCTTCGAAAAAAGACAATGTTCGATTTGCAGTTAATGCTGCAATCTTTTTATTTTCTCTATAAGATAAATTCAAAAGGGCATCTGCAATCATATAACATACAAACAGGATAATAACGAAACCCGGGATTACCACTGCGATAAATATATGTAAGATAGCCTTAAATCTTATGGTAAATAATTCTTTTGAGATTCTGAAAAATTTAAGTAAGGCTATGGTAATTAAAACAGCACAGATACTTCGAAATAGCTGGACAGGCACATGTGTTACCGAATAAAAACTTCCATAATTAAACACGGATGCAGGGTAAAAATTTGCCATGGGAACAATAAACCCACTAAGAACAGCATAAAAAAGAAATCCCATTGATGCGATTATCAGGAGTTTATTCGGAGCCGGCTTATCTTCTTTCATTCTATGTTTCAATAATAGTGCAATGGATGCTGCAATAGCAGCCGGAAGGCCGATAATATATCGGGAAAGAATCTCTCCCTCAATAAACCATTCATTACTGAACCCCTTACGGATTAGGAATACTAAAACCACCACAGACCATACACTAAACAGGATTATGGGTAAGCCGGCTATGAAAAGTGAGCTTTTTCTGCTGTTATTTTTTCTATGCCGGGTTTTTTGTCCTGAGATACATCTTCAACTTCGACATCGGCGGCTTTACCTTTATCGTTATAAGAGACCCCAAACCTGCAAAGAAAATAGAAGGAAGCGGACATCAGGAAAAGCCTGATTATTTTTAGCGGGAGGGCTGATCCAGCGTAAAGGATAGAAAACATGTCCATCAGTTCAACCGAACCATGAATTATCCCGAAAATAGATAATGCCCCGACAGAGGAAAATATAAAAAGTTTGAACCTGTTGGTTGTTGTATCTACCGTGATGTGTTCGACTGCAATGGTTATGCCGAGCATGAGAAATGACATGCCATAAACAAAAAAGATTATTGGCATATAGACGGTGAGAAATGTCCCGAAATCCTGCATTATACGATACTATACAATATATTATTCTTAATTCCCCAAATCTACTGATAATCAGACATGAATACCCTGTCTCCGGAGTTAAAGGTGAAAAATTCAATCCCGTACTGAACACAATTCAGATTATGGGGCTGTTCCCTCATTTCTACATCTGTTTTAGGGTATTATAGAGGCTGTCGAAGAGTAAATAAATTTGAAATCACTTTATTTTTGCGTTACATATTACATATGATATTATAATAAGAAAAATTTTTATGGAATTCGGGGATATGATTAATCCGGAAAAAATTCTACTGAGAAAAGGGACCCTTATTACTTTGAACGGCATCCTCATTATTGCAGTTATATTTTTATCGCTCCTGATAATGAGAGACCTGTTTGCCTCTCCAGGATACTCTGCTACGGGCATTTCAGGATTGTCGGGTGCTGATAAGGTATCAAAAGGAAATACCGGCTTTGATGACTATGCTGTTATTATTAAAAGGAATCCTTTTGGTTTTGATGCCGGGCATCTGTCTGCCCTCACAGTAAATACTGAAAAGAGCAACAATTCGGGTATTGGTAAAAAATATGAACTTATAGGGACTATAGCAACCGGGGGAGATGACAGCTTTGCTGTTTTTCTCCGGTCCGACGGCAAACAGGTCTTATTCAGGATCAGTGATAAGATGCCCGGACTTGGTATACTTGAAGAGATAACCCCCCGAAGCGTAATGATAAGAGGGCAGGGCGGAAAGAACAGGATGTATATTAGAAAAATAAAGAGCATTCATAACGGCCATGATGCGGGGAGGACTGCTTCCCGGAGGGGTAATAAAGGTGTATTTGCCAGGAAAGGAAACGACGGTTCGTTTGTATTAAATAGTAACATGGTCCAGGAATCGATAAGTAACCCCCAGAGGCTGATGACCGATGCGCGGCTCTTTCCGAGATACAAGAACGGCAAGCAGCAAGGTTTTCTTCTTAAGGAAGTAAAAAAGGGAGGGATTTATGACAGTCTTGGCCTTAGAAATGGTGATATCCTCCTGAGAGTGAATGAGTATGATATTACCAATCCCGAGTCGGCCTTGCAGGCATTTACTGCGCTTAAGGGTGTTGATACACTGAAACTCGACATTATAAGAGGAGGTGCCAGGATTACCCAGACATATTATATAAGGTGATCTTCAATAATATTTATGGAGAGGTATAAATTGATGCGAAATATTTCTGTGTTGTTTAGAGTGATCTGTCTCCTCCTGTGTGTATTCTCACTCTTGCCGGCGGCTGTGGCCCATGCTGATACAGCCAAAACTGTAACTTTCAACTTTGTGGATGTTGACCTTCCTGTTGTTGCAAAGTATGTGAGTGATGTGACCGGTAAGAATTTTATATTTGATGAAAAATTTAAGGGCAAGGTAACCATCATAGCCCCAACCAAATTAAACTCGAAGGACGGCTTCAAACTTTTTACATCGGTACTGGAACTGAAGGGGTTTACCGTGATCCCGGCAGGTGTTAATGCATATAAAATCATACCTGCATCTATGGCCCGGCAGAAAGGGATGGCCGTAAGCAAAAAGGGCGCTGTAGTTAACGAGAGCTACATCGCAAGGCTGTTGCAGTTAAAATACATATCGTCCGACGAGGCGGTAAGGTTTCTCAAGCCTGTTGTCTCAAGAGACGGTTATATATCATCATTTGGTCCCGGTAATCTTGTGCTGGCTATCGATTCAGGAATGAATATCAAGAAGATACTTTCCATAATCGGAATTATTGACCGGCCATCGACTGTAGAGGTCCCTGAAATTGTTTTTCTTAAGTATGCGGGGGCGGAGGACGTTGCCGCTATCCTCAACGAAGGTACCAAATTTAATGCCGGTGTTGTGAAAGGACGCAGGGCCGCTGCTTCCTCCAGCAGGGTTATCGCAGATACCAGGCTTAATGCCGTCGTAATTTTCGGGCCCAGGGCGACCAGGGAGTCGCTGAAAAGGCTGCTCAGTATACTTGATGTCCCTTCGGAAGAGTCACAGGGAAGGATTAATGTCTATTTTCTTGAAAATGCAGACGCGGAGGACATTGCAAAGGTCATGCAGGGAGTTGTGAAAGGCATTGAGCAGACAAAAAAGAAGGTGCAGAGGATTGGCAGACCTGCGGGAAGAAACAATCAGGATATTATTATTACTCCCGACAAATCGTCGAACTCTCTTGTGATTATGGCCTCGCCTGCCGACTACAAGAATATTGTATCTGTAATCAAAAAACTGGACAGGCGGAAGAAACAGGTTTATGTCGAGGCGATGATTGTCGAGGCATCCATAAATAATCTCATGGAGCTTGGGTCCAAGTGGAGGGCAATTGCCAGGCACAACGGCAACCCCGTTGTAATCGGCGGCGTCGGCATAATGGATTCCACTGCCCTCCAGTCGGTTATATCCGGATTAACGGGTCTTTCAATCGGCGGAATGGGCAATTTTTTCGATATCCCTATTACCACTATCGGAACGGATGGGACGGTTACAACCAGTAACCTTACGGTGCCCGGGTTTTCGGCCCTATTCAGTCTTCAGAAATTCAAGGGGGCGATAGATGTCCTTTCGACGCCGCAGATACTGACATCCGATAATAAAGAGGCCGAAATAGTAGTCGGCGAAAATGTGCCTTTTGTTAAAAGGAGAGAGTCCAATCCTTCTGCAAATGCCTCTGTTTTTACGGATATTGACAGGGAAGATGTTGGAATAAAGCTGAAAATTACACCGCATATTGCAGAGGGAGACTATGTAAGCCTTGATGTGTACCAGGAGATTTCATCGGTGAAGCAGGAATCCAATGCGAATATACTTATCAGTCTCGGTCCCACTACTACCAAGCGTTCTACGCGCACATCAGTCATAGTCAAGGATAACCAGACGGTTGTCATAGGCGGTCTTATGGAGGAGAAAAAAGAGGTTAATGTTACAAAGGTGCCGCTGCTCGGTGATATCCCCATTCTCGGGTGGCTGTTCAAGTTCAAGACAACAAATAAGCAAAAGACAAACCTTCTGGTTTTTATTACTCCTCATATAGTAAAGGACTCTGAAGAGCTTGCCATGCTTACCAATAAAAAGGGAAAAGATTATGCGCGTGCCGCAAACATGTATGTATCGGGTCAGTTGCTGATAAGGTTTAAACCGGGTACCGGCAGGGACAGGATAGATTCAATAATGAAGAAGGAAGGGGCATCTATTGTCAGTTATATAAAAAATCTCGATGTTTATGTTGTGAATATACGTCGAGGCAGCAATGTTGAGGATGCTGTCTCGGACTTTCTCTCATACAGTGAGGTCCGGTATGCCGAACCTAACTACCAGTTCAGAATTCAAAACAGCGGACAGGATAATAATACAGATGGAAAGCAGGATTTTTATATTTTGCCAGGCGTGAGTGAGGATGAAGGATATTGATTATATAAAGGATGAAGATATCGATCTTTCCCTGCTGAAGGATATCCCGATAGACTTTTGCAGAGCAAACATGATCCTTCCCTTGCGAATTGACAATGGCGATATAGTGGCTGCCGTGGGGGGAGACAATGGAGTATTTGCATTGAAGGAACTTGCCGAAAAGTTTTCCGTTTCTCCATCCCCGGTTTTTATGGATCCGAATAGCCTTTCTGAATCAATAAACAGGGTTTTCAGCGGGCTGGGGTCCGCAGAAGAGGTGATGCAGAACATATCGGGCGAAGACCTTTCATCCGTTGCAAATGAGTTCGAGGCGCCCAGGGACCTGCTCGAACTCACCGAAGAGGCCCCGATCATAAGGCTTCTCAATGCTTTACTGCAGCAGGCGGTCAATGAAAGGGCAAGTGATATTCATATCGAGCCGTATGAGACGGAACTCGATGTGAGAATGAGGATAGACGGTCTCCTCAATACTGTAATAAAACCGCCCCGGATCATACAGGATGCACTGATCAGCAGGATCAAGATAATGGCTAATCTTGATATTGCCGAGAAGAGACTTCCACAAGACGGCAGGATAGGGCTGCTGGTCGGTGGAAAGGACATCGATATAAGGGTATCAATAATTCCAACTGTCTTCGGCGAAAGGGCCGTGCTCAGAATACTCGACAGGAAACAGGCGGGGGTGGATCTTCGTGATATAGGTTTTGACGAAGACCAGCAGGATGTTTTCTCTTCGCTCCTCTCAGGGCCGAACGGCATAGTGCTTGTTACAGGACCTACAGGCAGCGGCAAGACTACAACACTTTATGCGGCTTTGAAGAGGATTTATGCTGTTGAAAAAAATATCATTACCGTGGAAGATCCCGTTGAGTATCAGCTGAGAGGGATAGGCCAGATTCAGGTAAACCCACAGATAGGTCTTACCTTTGCTTCAGGCCTCAGGTCGATTCTGAGGCAGGACCCCGATATAATAATGGTCGGTGAGATCAGGGATATTGAAACGGCTGAGATATCCATTCATGCCTCATTGACAGGGCATCTTGTACTGAGTACCCTTCATACCAATGATGCGCCCTCTGCTCTGACGAGACTTATTGATATGGGAGTTGAGCCCTTTCTTGTTGCATCTTCGCTTGCGGGGGTGCTGGCCCAGAGACTGGTAAGGGTTATTTGCCCTTACTGTAAGGTTGAGTATGAACCTGATGATGCAGCAAAGCATTATTTCTCAGAGCCCCCTGCGGGGTTATACATGGGGAAGGGTTGTGATAAATGCAGACAGACGGGTTTTTACGGCAGAACCGGGATATTTGAACTCATGATAATCAATAAAAATATCAGGTCCATGATTTCGGGCAAGCATGATGCCGGCCAGATCAGGGATGCAGCCGTCAAAAGCGGGATGCATACACTCCATATGGATGGGATAAAGAAAGTGATGTCAGGGATAACTACCCTTGGTGAGGTCTTGAGGGTTACGCATAAAGATTATGCCGATATTTAGATACACCGGGTTCAATAAAGATGGGTCCTGGAAAAAGGGGACAATAGAGGCGGATGGTCTTAAGGATGCAGTAGCCAGACTGAGACAAGAGGGCATCTTGCCGAAAGATGTAAGGAGTAATCTGTTACCGGGAAAAAAGAGGCTGCTGCTCAGGGACAGAACGGAAAAGATTGCCCAATTGACACGCCAGCTTTCAATCCTTGTCGCGTCGGGTGTAACCCTGAACGAATCACTTAAATCGCTGTCGGAGGAAAACACCGGGTATTGGAGGGCGCTCCTGGTGAATATCAGGGAATCGGTATCTGAAGGTTCCGGTCTTTCGAGGGCAATGGGAATGCACAGTGAGGTTTTTCCTGAATATTACATAAGAATGGTTCATGCGGGTGAGACGGGGGGCATGCTGGATGAGGTCTTGATGAGGCTTTCCGAATTCCTTGAAAAAGAGCTCTCTATACGGTCAAAGGTTTATAATGCGATGATTTACCCGCTTTTCATGTTCAGTATCGGAATAATTGTCCTGTCTTTTGTATTTACTTTTGTTGTTCCAAAGATAGTGGTGATATTTGAAAATGCAAAGTCAGCCCTGCCGCTTGTTACGGTGATCCTCATTAAGATAAGCAGAATATTCCACGCATACTGGTGGGTAATGATTATTGTTCTTGCAGGATTATTCGTTGTATCAAAAAGGATGAAAGAGAAGAGGCCTGAGATATTCGATTCCATACTCCTGAGATTCTCTCTTGTGCACAGTCTCTACATTGCAAGGTTTACCAGGGTATTCGGTTTTCTGTTGTCCGGAGGGATCCCGCTTCTAAAGGCATTGGACCTGTCGGCAAAGTCAACCGGCAATGTTGTCCTGAAGAGAGACATCTCTAAAGCCGCAGGAAAGATAACAGAAGGGGCCGGGATAGCGCATTCACTTGATACACTGCCGCCGGTCCTGCGGCAGATGGTTGCAACAGGTGAAAAGACCGGCAGGCTCCCGGAGCTTTTAGACAGGGCTGCAGATGCTTATGAGGAGGAATTTTCGAAAAAGGTCCAGACAATGCTTACTTTACTTGAACCGGCGATGATCGTGGTCATGGGCCTGGTAGTTGGTTTTATTGTATTTGCAGTTTTACTGCCGATTTTCGATATGAATCAGTTAATAAAATGACAAAGTCGTAAAAAGTCCAAAAGGAGATGGCTAAGCAAAAATCATCAGATACAAGGCGCACAAATTTTGACGAATGAGGCGTACCTGGTACGCCGCAGTGAGGAGATAATTTGATGCAACGCAGTAGCTGGCGACTTTTTGCGACGCCATCATAAAATAATACGGAGGCAAAATGGATACGAGGAAACAGAAGGGTTTTACATTTATAGAGATTCTCATAGTAGTAGTCATAATCAGTATTCTTGCGGCAATTATCGGCCCGAGGCTTATCGGCCGCACCTATGAAGCCAGGAAAACTGCAGCAAAACAGCAGATAGCCAATCTTGAGACCGCACTGAAATTATTCAAGATCGACAATGGCTTCTACCCGTCTACCGATCAGGGGCTGGAGGCCCTGGTATCCAAACCGGCCACCGGCAGAATCCCAACCCGGTTCCGGGAGGAAGGGTATCTTGAAAAGAAGTCAGTGCCTTTAGATCCATGGGGAAGACCGTATGTCTATATATCGCCCGGATTGCACGGGGATTACGATATTATCAGTTATGGCGCCGACGGCGAAGAGGGAGGTGAAGGAAATGATGCCGATATTACAAGCTGGACTATTGAATAGCCGCTTACCGTTATATTCCGGTCAGGACCGATATGAATAATATAATCCGGAGACGCGGGGCATTCACTCTCATTGAGATTATGATCGTGGTTTTTATAATATCTCTTTTTGCCGTCATCGTGCTGCCTTCTTTTTATGAATTCGGTTCAGCCGGTTCCGAGCGCGATGCCCGCATGGTTGCCTCGATCATCAGATACCTTAATGATACTTCACAGAACACACAAAGCAAGCTTACCCTGATTGTTAATGTTGATAACAAGACCTTCTCTTATCCCGGCAGGAAGGGGAAAGAGACGAAGATAATCGGTTCACTTTATTCGATAAGGCTTTCATCCTCAAAAGAGGAGACAAAAAAAAGTGTCACGATACATTTTGATGCAGGCGGACTTTCTGAAGGACTCACTGTAAAGCTCAGGGGTGATTCAGGATTTTATGATGTCATTTATAACCCTTACAGTGGAAAGGTAGTGATCGAAAAAGAAGATGATACTGAAAAAACCGGGCGGGAAGAGTCATGAAGTTATGCAGGGGTGCCTTGAAAGGATTTACCCTGCTTGAAGTCATCATTGCGCTTGCCATTATTTCGGGAGCGTTGATAACCATTATATATACCGTTAACTACCAACTGGACCTCGTTCAGAGGCATGAGACTATAACTATTGCCACCATACTTGGAAGAGAGAAAATCCTGGCGGCAGGTGTCCGTCAGCATGATAAAAGAGGCAGATTCCCTGAGCCTTATAAGGATTATTCGTATGAGATAGAGACGGCGCCTTCACCATTCAAAGATATAGAAATCATTAAGCTGCAGGTTACCAAGGGAAGTGAGAAGATATATCTCGCAAGATTTGTTAAAGCGGCCCGATGAACGGAATTAACTATAAGAAGGGATTTACACTGATCGAGGTGCTTATTGCCATTGGGATACTCTCGATTGTACTCCTTTCGGTTTATGGTACTTTTTTCAGCGTAAACAGGGCCGTGCGTTTTGCCGACAGCAGGGTCTACAGACTAAGGGAGATACGGATCTTCTTTGACATGATAAGAAAGGAGATAGAGAGCGCTTATCTGGATCCGAAAGACAGCAGGACTTTTTTCGGTATAAAGGACAGGGATATCTTCGGAGTCCAGGCTTCAGAGTTGAAATTTACGTCGTTTGTTCCTTATAGCGCCGGCCTCCATTACGTTGAGTACGGATTAGACAGGAAGAAGTTGACTTTAAATAAAAAAATAGGAGTACCCTGGGAGGCGGGAACGCCCGAAAAAGTGGCTGTTCTGAATGACGTCATGGGATTCAAGGTGGAGACAGACAACTCGGGGAAATGGATAGGAACCTATGATACCGGGTTTACAAAGAGGCTGCCCTCTGCAGTAAGGGTAACGCTGAAATTCAGGATGGATGGCAAAGTGATGATGCTTGAGGAGACCATCATTCCGAGACTGAGGGGTTAAAATAATCCATAAAGAGAATAAGGGTTTTGCGCTTATTGTTGTCCTGCTGATAGTGTCCATACTCATAGGAGTGGTAACGGAGTTTGTATTTATGGTGTATAATGAGACAGTATCCCTTTATAACTGGCGGGATATGCAGAGGCTTTCACTGGAGGCGGAGTCCGGCATTGAAGTAGGGGAATCGTTTCTTCAGACGGCCTATAACCGATATGTTTATACTTATCCCGAAAGAGTTGATTTTCCCTTGCCTGATGTAACAGGGGACGGCAGGGATGCCATGCTTATCAGCATAATCGATGAGAATGCCCGGCTTAATATTAATAAAATAGTAAACCCGAACGGTACCCTTGATGAGAATTCCTATAAGAGTTTCAAGAGACTTCTGAAGATTCTGGGTATCGATGAGGATGTTGCGGATATTATTGCGGACTGGATCGACAAGGACAGTGAAGAGCGGGTTGCGGGTTCGGAGAAAGGTGCAAAGAACGGATATCTTTACAGTATAGACGAGTTGCTGGACATCAAGGGAATAAACGGGGATATCTACAAAAAACTTTTGCCTCATGTTACAATCTTTGGTAATGGTCTGGTCAACATTAACAGTGCAGATATCTCTGTGCTGATGAGCATGTCTGAAGATATCAGTGAAGAGCTTGCAAAGAGAGTTATTTCCTACAGGGAACTCAAGCCCTTTGTGAAGTGGCAGGACTTGAGGAACGTTGCAGGTTTTGGAACCCTGTATACTTCGTTGGCCGGCAGGATTACAGTAAAAGGCAGCGCTTTTTCCATTATTGTCAGCGCGCGTGAAGATAAACTGAAACGCAGTATTAATGCGGTAATTGTATTCAAGAATAATGTGCCGTTATATAAATACTGGAAGGAGACCTGATGGTATCCGGGTTCGTTGAAAAAAGAGAAGATCGTTTTTTACTCAGTATCTTCGAAAAAGAGCAGGCCGCATTTGTGTTCAGGGAAAGCCATGAACTCAAAACAGACGATGCCTATCTCTCCGGTATAATCGGGAAACTCGATAAAATCTATTTCAGTATGCCGTTAAAACATCTGCATTTCAGAATATTGAAACTTCCGTTCTCTGATAAGCAGAAAATAAATGACATAATTCCTCTCCAGCTTGAAGGTATGACTGTGGGGAATGTCAAGGATATGATTTATGACTTTGTGGTGACCGGTAAGGATGAAGATAATTATAGTGTTGCGGTAGTTTTTACGGACAGGGCTTCGTTGAGGCGACAGATCGATGCCCTCGGTGTTTATGGTATTAAGCCGGAGGTTGTAACAAATGTTGATATATATACTGTATTATCGGGGGGGCGGCCCGAGGAGCTTGCAGGAGTCGTTGAGCTGACGGAAAAGGAGGTTGTTGATATTATGTCCGGAATCCTGTCTGACGGTTTTATTGACCTTGCGAAGGGGGAGTTTTCGTACAGCGGAGACATTGAGCGGGCGAAAAATTATTTCAGGTTCTCGGCGGCGGCGCTGATCGTTATATATGTTTTGCTGTCCATTCATTTCCTTTTTGAGATAAGGAACTTATCTGCCGGGCAAAGAGATGTTAAACAGGCAATGAATGAATTATATAAGCAACTGGTCCCCGAAGACAGGAAGATCATTAATCCGCTTTATCAGCTCAAGTCCAAAAGGAAAGAGATTAATCAAAGGGCCAAAGAGCTTAACGATGCCCGGCCTCTCCATGTAATACGTTCTATTGCAGAGGCATGGGAGAATAAAGGTGTTGCAGAGAGTATTTCAATTGATGAGAATTACATTACGGTCAAGGGGGAGGCGGGAAGTGTAAGTGATGCCCAGGACATTGCAGACTCTCTCAGGCAGCGGTTTGGCGCTGCGCCTGTCATCGAGACCGAAAAAACAACAGGGGGGAAGGTTGGGTTTACTATCCAGTTGAAGTCCGGTGTGAAAGGGTTATGAGATTAAACAGGAAACACAGGATTATGGCATTGGCCGTCCTTGTAGCCATCGGGCTGTTGGTCTTTATTTCTGTAACTGCCCTGAAGAAGAAGGCTGATTACAGGAAAACAAAAAAACAGTATAAGGAGATGCTTTCCGTATCAAAGGAGTTCTTGAGACTAAGGGAAAAAGTGAGTATGGTCGAGGACAGGGCCGGCCTTTCTGAATCCAGGCAGCTCCCTGTTGTTGTTGAAAAAGTAGTTGCAGATATGGGATTAAAGCAGAAACTTCAGTCTGTAAAACCTTTCGGTGGAGGGGCAAGAACAGGTTATAACGTACAGGAGGCTGAAGTCGCGATGGACAACCTTACTCTGAACGAACTTATCAATGTTTTATATGGCATATACCACGCGCCTGCCGGACTGTTTGTTACCTCCGCCGAATTCAAGCGGGATTTTTCCGCACATGAACTGATAGATGCAAAGATGTCTCTGAAGCTGGTGGAGTTCAGCGGGAAGAAGGGGAGTTGAAGAGATTTGTCCTGATTATTCTGATTCTGTCGGCGGTACTTCCCCTGGCAATAGTCGGTGTCTGGTATTGGGGTATACCTGATGATTACGTTTCCAGCAGGATAGAGGGCCTTGGTTCCGCTCCCGTCAGCATAAAGGTTGTGGGTTTTGCAAAGGCGCCTTTTTTCAGTTTCAGGGCGGATAGGATTATTGTCAAAAGGGATTCTGAAGAAATATTGAGTATTGGAGACCTCGCAGGCAGTCTCAGGCCTTTTGAATTATTGAAGGGCAGGGTTGTTATCCATATTACAGGAAATTCATATGGAGGCAAATTCACTGCATTGATAACCGCCGGTAAAGGCATGACGGACATGTCGATGTATTTTTCCCGTCTGGATATTTCCAGGATATCTTATGCCAGAAAATCCGGTTTTTCCGGAGATGGCGAGTTGTCCGGATCATTCAAATACGTTAACGGAAAAGGAAGCATCAAGTTTGAAATTGATCATATGATCATAAGAAGTTTCAGGAATTATGGGGCCATTGTTCCTCTTAAAGATTTTAACAACGTCAGAGGGATGATTGATCTGGTGTCGGCTGGAAATTTCAGGATAAAATCTCTTGCCTTGCAGGGCAGGGGCATATATATAAGATTAAAAGGCAGTATCGTCAACAGCCTTGCAGATCTTGAGGTTGAGGTGATGCCTGAACCTTCCTTCCCTGATAAATCATTGTTGATGCTGATTGACAGGTACAGAATATCGAACGGGTATTATCGCATTCCAATAAAAAGACATCTTTAGCTGATTAATTGGTTGCTATCATAACATCGTATACCAGTGCATGCCAGTTTTTAATATAATGGAATTTCAAAAGATTAATATCAATAAAGAAGTATTGGAAAATCCCCCCTTGCCCCCTCGAGACTGTGTCATAATTCCGAAAACGCATATGATGTCATTCTGAATTCATTTCAGAATCTCGTATTTTCAATATGCTATGTTTTATATAGATCCTGAAACAAGTTCAGAGCCTGCCCTGAATTTATTTCAGGGATGACAATTGTGACACAGCCTCCTTTTCTAAAGAGGGGTGAAAAAGACATTATTGATCTTCCCAGCGGCAAGACCACAGGGAATACGCCCGCTATCCATTGAAATTGGTAAAGACCCCCTGATACTTTTCCCCTCTTTGGTAAAGAGGGGTCAGGGGAGATTTTTTAAATTACAATTGACTCCATATCGCTCATGTTTTTCCCTGATTCAAATCCCCCCTGCCCCCCCTTTTCTAAAGGGGGGTAAAAAAATATTATTGATCTTCCCTGTGGCTCCGCCTGTCTGCGTGCGGCACGCACAGGCAGGCCGCCGGTAATCTAATGCAGGGAATTTTGCATTATTATATTCGCTCACTCCACCCCGTGATAAGGTTACGGGGAATACGCTCGCTATCCATTTAAGCAGGATTTTACCCACGCTTTTGGAGATGATCCGGAATAGTTCATCTCCCATTTAGTTTCTAAAAAGTCATTCCCCGTATCAAGTACGGGGCAAGCTCTGCGGGAGCAGACTGTGTCATAATCCTGAAAACGTATTATGATGTCATTCTGAATTCATTTCAGAATCTCGTATTTTTAATATGTTACGTTTTATATATATCCTGAAACAATACCCCGAGAGTTTCCGGGACACATGGTTCAGAGCCTGCCCTGAATTCATTTCAGGGATGACAATTGTGACACAGCCCGGGAAGCGGGAATCCAGTCTTTTCGATGGGTTCCGGATGCCCCGAATCGTATTCGGGACGACGATGACGACTTATTTTCTTTCTCCTTCATAATTTTCAACTAATTTGGAGAAGAACCATTTTTTTCTTTATAAAATAACCAATTAGAGTTGCAGGTGTTTATAAAATGTGATATCGTATAGGGAGATTTGAGGAGAAATAAGTAGTCCGTATATTAATTGTTATACATTTGAACGAATAATATGTGAATCATTATTGAGGTGCTACAATGCTAATTTTGAAACATGTAGAATACGAAATTGCAGATAGTGCTCAACTGGAAAGTTTATTATCTCATTTGAAGGAGACTACGTCACAAGTTGATGGTATCACTTTCAATGATATCTATTTTAAGAATGACAAAAAAGAGTTTGTACTATTTTTGGAATGTGAAAGCGAAGAAAAATATTTAGAATGGAGGGAAATATGTCCTCCTCCACAAGGAGCGAAAGATTGGTACGAAATTTTATTAAATAGAGTCCGTGTATAAAGACAGCATCTCTATCTGTCATTTCCCGACTTAGTCGGGGAATCTATTCTTTTCAATAAATTCCGGATGTCCCGAACGCTTTCGGGCCATGACAAAAATAAAAAACGGCAATTTATACACAGACACTAAATAAGGAAGAGAATTTTTCTTAAAGATATAAGATAAGTTTTACCTGGATTTTTCAAAAAATTACTAAAAAAATGTATAATCAGTCATTCCACTATCAAAGTTTTAAGTTTTTGCAGTATTTAATCGCTTCTCAGGTCGTGGCAGGTGAATTCTTCGTTAGGCATCAAGAACTGAAAAGCAAATATGACTTTTGTTGATGTTGTGAAAGATATCCTTGCAGCAACTTACGATCCGATAACTCCACAGGAAATTCGTGAGCTGATCAAGAAGAAGTATCCTCAATATTATGGAACCCCTTCACATATCAACAATGTTGCAAAGAGACATTACAAGGATTTAGATCACGCATTGCTGGCGCAAATATATGGTCTTGTGCGCATGAATAAATCTTTTTTCTGCGACAAGACCCATAAGCCAATGAAAATTTCGTTAAGGAATAACAAAGCAAGACCAAAGCTGAGACTCCAGATACTTCCTAATGGAGACAATATGAGAAATGAGGATGACCTCATAAAAAACAATGGCCATTACTATAACCGTTCATTAGAGGTGATGAAGGCGTTTGGAGGACCATCAATTTATTTCCATGTTCAGGCTATCAAGGGACAGGAAACCGACTTTCTCTCTGATCGACATATTGAAATGATTTATGCCACATTGGCTTCGTGGGGCATGCATAAGATGGGAGATCCTGAGATCACAAAGGCAAAAATGGTTGAGTTTCCTGAATTCAAACACTCCATTATTAAACACCGCGACCGATTACAGCAGTTATACTCATCGAGGATGGATTCATGCAGCCGAGAGCAATATGAAAGGTATATAGATGATCTGAAACAAATCTATTACTCTCTGAAGGTGTCGATTTCTGATGCAACGATTGTGGCACATTCAAAAACGTTGGCACATATTCTTCCGAACTTGATCCCGCCAATCGATCGGCAATATACGATCAGGTTCTTCACTCAGAAGAATAAAGACTTTTTCACTGAATCTGGAAAATACAAGCCTGTTAATCTACCTCAGCGTCTTGATGCTCAATTTGCCGATTTTAAGAAATATTGTTGCAGAATGAAGATGTTATTTGATAAATGTAATCATCAATTGTTTACGATAGACAAAGAAACATTTAACACTTCATTTCCGAAAATCATGGACAATCTTATTATGGCATTTGTTAAAGATGTACCAAAGCCAGAGAAAGTTGTAAGACGAAAATGAAATAATGCCCAACCCTTATAATGTCTCCGTTTACCCCTTCAGGGACGTTGTTACATACTATGCAAAACTATTGACAGGTAAGAAAGTAAAGGGAATAGGATTGTATCATGCCACGCCAGCCGGGATTAGACATACCTGGAGTCCTGCAGCATATAATGGTAAGAGGGATAAACAAAACAGATATATTCATGGATGATCAGGACAGTGTGAATTTTTTACAAAGGTTGAGGGGAAATATAATAAAGGCAAAGAGTTCAGTATATGCGTGGGTATTAATGAGCAACCATGCCCCCTCCTAATGTGCCCTCCAAAAATGAAAAAGCCCGGGGATGCCCTGGAAAGGTCGGGCCGGTTAGTTAAATCTGAAAAAAAACGAGTTAAATATATATAATATTTTCCAGGAGACTCTGGATTTATTTCATGGGTGACAATTAAGGAGCTTTTTAATAGCTCGTCAAGTGCTGAACTTGTATGGAAACTCCAAAGATAGCCTTACCGAAAATATCAAATGTATTAGAGCGTGAAAGACTGTTTTCACTTATTGATGAAAGCCTGAAGGCCCCTATTGTCTGGATAGCAGGCCCTCCTGGCGCAGGCAAGACCACAGTGGTTGCAAGTTATATTAAAAACCGCAGGAAAGATTGCCTGTGGTATAATCTCGATGAAAGGGATAAGGACTTAGCCACTTTTTTCCATTACATGGGTCTTGCAGCTAAAAAGGCTGCACCGGGAAGGAAGAGACCAGTTCCATCTTTAAGGTCAGAATCTTTACCCGGTATTTTAGAATTTACAAAAAGCTATTTTGAAGACCTTTACAACAGGATAGGAAAGGTCTCCGTTATTGTCTTTGACAACTACCATGATGTGCCACGTGATTCTGCCTTT
>BDTO01000062.1 GCA_002897855.1 bacterium BMS3Bbin05 | reverse complement strand
ACTTGAAGATGCAAAAAAACAGCAGCAAATACGGGTAGGCCGGTTCGACAACATCGCTGTATATGAAAGATTTGCAAATTTTAGCTAAAATAAATAGGAGTTGCAAAACAAATAAAGCAGGGAGGATATAACTATGAAGAAAATTTCGGCAACTGATACTCTTGATTTATCGATCCCCGAGAGAATCCAGCTGGTAGAAGATATCTGGGATACGATAGCTGCCGAATCCCAGCCCATTGAATTATCAGAAGATGAGAAAAGGTTAGTTGATGAACGATTAGAGGCTTATCATAGCAAACCCGATTCAGGCAATCCATGGGAGGATATTTATAAAGGGATATTGAGCAGACAATGAAATATAAGGTCATTGTCAGGCCTGAAGCCGAAGATGACCTGAAGGAAGCCTTTTCCTGGTATGAAGATAAACGGAAAGGGTTAGGTTATGACTTCCTTTTCGTCAATAGAAATCCTGAAATTCATCCAATGGAATACAAAGGAACGAGGAAACATGTTATCAAACGGTTTCCGTACAAAATCATTTATCTTGTAGAGGAAGAAAAGATAATAATCCTTGCTGTAATTCATGGCAAGAGAAAACTTGATTTAACAAAAAAGAGAATAGACCGCATCTAAACCTTTCCTGCGGACGGAGGACAAGCCGCCCCCCGCTGATACCGCAGTTAATCGAATTACTTTTATTTTTAGGCTATTTAGAGTCTGTGTATAAACTGCCATTTCTTGTTTTTGTCATGCCCGAAATCTGTAATCGGGTATCCAGAACTTATTGAAAAAAATAGATTCCGGCTTAAGGACTGCCGGAATGACAGATAGAGATGCTGACTTTATACACAGAGTCTATTTATTCCCGGATGCCTTCATCACGTATGATTTACCTCATAAACAATCTTAATGTGCCGATGCGATAATAAAAATAGTTATATGAAGAAATATCTTCTGAAAGAATACGGCTCATGGAGCATCATGGCTATAGCCTTCATGACCGGTCTGCTGGTGAGCAAAGGGGCGGGTGTGGATGCTGCCTGGGCCTTCGTTGCGCTTGCCCTGCTGGTTAACTCGAAACAGGCCTTTACGCTATGGATGCGAAGAGTTAACGGGAGCGGGGCTTTGCTGATATTCCTGGCGCAGGCGCTGGTTTCTGCAACAATATTTATCCTCCTGTTTGGTAAAGGTATTCTCGACCTGTTGCCGTTGATCATTATCCCGATTATGTATATTGCTCTCCTGGTGTTTAAAGGAGAACATTTCATCCTGACGGAAATTTCAGGATTTGCCGTCCTTTCACTGTCCGCCGTGATCTCAAAATTTTCAGTGACGGCGAATGTGGACTATATACTGTATTTGTGTGTTGCAGTCTACTTTATTGCAGGGGTCTTCAAGGTGAGGGTAAGGTTCAAAAGGAGCACATTTATGAGGGCCGTCATGATTGTATATGTCTTTTTTTCGTTTGCAGCCTGTTATCTTATGAAAGTCCCTGTTATCGTGTTGTTGCCCCTTGCAGATAATCTTGTTTTTTCAATCACGATGTATAAAGTTAAACTGATGGTCACGGGATGGGTTGAGGTGACAAAGGGTGTTTTGTTTCTCTTGCTGATGATGTTTTTTTACGGTTAGCTGGTTATGCCGGATTACTTTTGTATTTCAATATGTTAGAAGGTTCCTGGATTGTAATCCGGATAAAACGGCTACCGGTCCGGTTTGAATAATCCGTTTCCCTCGTGCTAATATAACACGTTTTTTAAATGGGATTAATCGAGGAATGCTTTGACAGAATTTCTGCCCTTTAGAGGGATAATTTACGACAATACAAAAGTAAACGGCAATGATGTATTTGCTCCTCCGTACGATATTATCGGCCCGCAGAGGCAGGAAGAGCTTTATAGGAAGAGTGAATATAATATTGTAAGAATTGATTTCGGCAGGGATGCATCCGGAACAGATGGACCGGATAACAGGTATTCAAAGGCATCGGACTATCTCTCTGAATGGTTGGCCCGGGGCGTGCTCAGGAGACTTGATAAAGACGCTTTTTATATTTATGAGGCGGCATATCGTTATCTGGGCGAGACATTGAAATTGAGGGGGATAATCGGAAGGGTCAGGATAGTAGAGCTGGGGCAGGGTGTATATCCACATGAAGAGACGCACTCCAAACCAAAAAAAGACAGATTAAGCCTGATGAAGGCATGTAAGGCGAATGTCAGCCCGATATTTTCTCTTTATAACAGCCCCGACCGCATAGCATCAAAAATTATAGAAGATACGGCAGCGTCTTCAAAGCCCTATATGGAAGCTCTCGATGACTGGGGTGTTATACACCGGTTATGGATTATTGATGATGATACGTCCATTAAGGCAATATCATCGGATATAAGCAGAAGGCCCATCTTTATTGCCGACGGTCATCACAGGTATGAGACAGCGCTTGAATACAGGAACGAGATGAGGAGCATTTCGGATGTTAAGGGTAATGCTCCTTTTGATTATGTGATGATGTTTCTTGCAAATATATCGGATCCGGGTCTCACGATTCTGCCTACTCACAGACTTGTTGACAGTGTCCCGGGTAATTTCGTGGATATATTGTCGCAATGTTTTGAAATATCCTTGATCGATAAGAATACAGATATAAATAAGTTGCTTTTGCAGTCTCCCGGGACAATAGGTATGTTCCATAATGATCTTAAAGGGTTTTATCTGCTGAAGCCGGTTTCTCCTGATCTGGAAGATACCCCTCCTGCCCTGAGGGGGCTTGATGTTGTTGTATTGCACGAACTTATATTTAAAAAGCTGCTCAATATTGATATAATTACATACGAAATGGATACGTGGAGGTGCATCGAAATGGTAAAGAAGGGTAAACATGCAGCGGTCTTCTTTCTCAGCCCTACAGAGGTCGGGGATATAGAGAAGGTTGCGATGAATTCAGTCAGGATGCCTCCGAAGTCGACGTATTTTTTCCCGAAACTTATGACGGGTACTGTATTGAATCCTTTTGTATAAACCGGGGAGTTGCTCCCTGCTCAGATAATTTAAGTAAAGGGGGATACAAATGGCGGTAAAGGTTGCGATTAATGGATTTGGAAGGATTGGCAGGAACTTCTTCAGGGCATCGTCCGGTCAGGATGATTTTGAAATTGTTGCAATTAACGATCTGACCGATGCGGCAACTCTGGCGCATTTATTGAAATTCGATTCCGTACACGGGATATTCGGTGCCGATGTGTCTGTGTCGGATAAGGGGATTTCCGTTGACGGGAAATTAATAAATATCAGTGCGGAGACCAACCCCGGGAAACTCCCATGGTCTGCTCTCGGAGTTGATATTGTCGTGGAATCTACGGGAATTTTTCTTGACAGAGAAGGCGCCTCAAAACATCTGACAGCGGGTGCCAAATGGGTAATTATATCGGCGCCTGCCAGGGAGCCTGATGCCACGATATGCATGGGTGTAAATGAAGAGACACTGGATCCGTCGAATCACAGGATCATTTCCAATGCATCATGTACGACCAATTGTCTCGCACCCGTGGCAAAGGTGCTGAACAATGAATTTGGTATCGTAAAGGGCCTGATGACGACTATACATTCCTATACGAATGATCAGCGAATACTGGACCTGCCGCACAAGGACCTGAGGAGGGCGAGGGCCGCCGCAATGAATATGATACCGACCACGACGGGAGCCGCAAAGGCGGTAGGGCTCGTATTGCCTGAACTAAAGGGAAAACTTGACGGCATGGCGATCAGGGTCCCTACTCCCAACGTATCCATTGTAGACCTTGTCGCCGAGGTTTCAAAGAATGTAACGGTGGAAGAGGTTAACAGTGAATTAAAGAAGGCAGCGGATGGTCCGATGAAGGGTATACTTGAATATTCTGAAGCACCCCTGGTTTCAATGGACCTGAATGGAAACGGTCATTCATCGATACTTGATTCGTCGGTTACAAAGGTTCTCGGCGGCAACATGGTAAAGGTGCTTTCATGGTACGATAATGAGTGGGGTTATAGCAGCAGGGTCAGAGATCTTATACAATATATAAATAAAAAAAAGCAGTAGTTATTCAGGGGGATTTATGACTGACAGCGATTCGCGGCCGATAAAGGATATCTTCGGCAAGCTTACAATACAGGATCTCAATATTAAAGGGAAAAAGGTATTTATCAGGGTGGACTTCAATGTCCCGCTTGATGAGAACCTCAATATCTCTGATGACAGACGTATTCGTGCGGCTCTGCCCACCATAAATTATGCTATTGACGAAGGAGCAAAGGTAATACTTGCATCACACCTGGGGAGGCCGAAGGGCAAGGCGGATCCGAAATACAGTCTTGAACCGGTTGCAAAGAGGCTGAAGCGTCTATTGAATAAAGATGTGATTTTTTCTCCTGTAAGTGTCGGCAGCCAGGTTGAAAATATTATTAATAAGATGCGGGATGGCGATATAATCCTGCTTGAAAATCTTCGATTCAATCCCGGAGAAGAAAAAAATGACGATGCCTTTGCCAGGGCACTTGCACAACTTGCAGACTATTATGTTAATGATGCATTCGGTACAGCACACAGAACCCATGCATCTATCGTTGGTATTACAAAATATCTTACCTCTGCCTCGGGTTTCCTTTTGAAGAAGGAGATAGAGTATTTGAAAGGAGTGGTGCATAACCCTGTGAGGCCTTTTGCCGCTATTCTTGGTGGGGCCAAGGTCTCGGGAAAGATAGGTGTTCTCGGGAATATTGAAGCAACTGTAGATAAGGTATTAATTGGAGGCGGGATGGCGTTTACCTTTATTATGGCCAGGGGATATGAAGTAGGCGCATCACTTGTTGAAAGGGATATGCTTGATACAGCCCAGAAGATCAGAAAAAACCTGCAAAGCAGGGGCGTCAAGTTTTATCTCCCGGTTGACTGTGTTATCGCTCAGACCATGGAACCCGGAGCCGAGACGATGATTGTCCCGGCTATCGAGATTCCGAAAGGATGGAAGGCGCTTGATATCGGACCTGCCACAAGCAGGCTCTTTTCTGAAGCGATTGCCAATGTCAAGACCATTCTATGGAACGGTCCGATGGGCGTCTTTGAGGTAGATGCCTTTTCGAGGGGGACATTTGCACTTGCCAGGGCTATTGCCGATGCCTATGCACTGACTATTGTAGGAGGAGGAGATACCGATCTTGCAGTGCACAGGGCGGGAGTTTCCGACAATATTTCGTTTATCTCGACCGGTGGGGGAGCCTCACTTCAACTGCTTGAAGGCAAGGAGTTGCCGGGGATAGCTGCTCTTACCGATAAAGGTTAGCCCGTTCAGTCTAGAAAGTTACGGATAAGCAGCAGGCGTGGTTTGATAACCTGTAGAACTCCATGGCGCCGTTTAATAGAACGACAGCGGGTTTGAGTCCGTATTGACCCTTTCTTCCTTTTCGATAGCCTCTTTAAGGAATTTCGGCAGTATAAAAAGGCCTGTATGAACATCGTAATCGTAAAAACGGAGCCCCTCAAGGAGGCTGATCCTGTTTTTAAGAACCCCTGATGACAGAGATATCGGGTCGTATTGTTTTGAGGCAAAGACAAAACCCCAGGGGGAGTAAAATGAAGGAACATTTGTAGAATATGGCCGGACTATCGGGAAAACCTCCTTCAGGGTTTTGCATATAATGAGAAAGGCGGAGCAGTTATGGACTGCGGTCGAAGTGGCCTGTGTTACCATCGAGCCTGACCCTGACAGTATATCGAAAACCGCCCTGTAAAATTCCCTTGTGTAGAGTAGAGCAGCGGGTCCTTCATCAAAGGGCTCCGGAAGGTCAAGGATTATAAGATCGAATTTTTTGCCGGAGTTTTCGATAAACTTCCTGGCATCTTCAAAAATGACAGTGACTTTGGGGTTATCAAAGGCGCCCCTGTGCCATTCGGGCAGATGTTTTTTGCATGCATTTACAACTTCAGGGTCCAGGTCAACAAGATATATTTCTTCAACAGACGGGTACCTGAGCGCCTCCCGGATTGTTGCGCCTTCCCCGCCGCCGGCTATAAGCACTGAGACGGGGAAATCCATGGATATCATCGAAGGGTGGACAAGCGATTCATGATATATAAACTCATCAGTCTGGGTGGACTGCATCTTGCCGTCAAGTACAAGGCACTTGCCGTAGCCCCCGAGTCTCAGTATTTCCAGCATCTGATATTCTGTGCGGGCGCTGAATACTACCTCTTCGATGTTGTGAAGGCTTGCCTCGTCATCCGTTGTAAACTCAAGAAACCATTTGGAATTCAGCATTTGAGACCTTGTGAGGCAGCTTTTCGTTCTTGTGGGAGATAATGCCCCGCTTCATTTCTACTATAGAAGGATTAGTGCACTCGAATATATTAATCAGATATTGTGCTGCGACTTCAGGTTTGATAATGTCTCCACAGGTGAATATATCTACGGCAGCATATGAATATTCAGGCCAGGTATGAATCGACAGGTGAGATTCTGCTATCACGACCATGCCACTTATTCCGAAAGGGTTAAATTCGTGGAAGGAAACATCTACAATAGTAGCTTTTGCCTCTTTTGCGGCAGAAACCATTGCATCTGTGACTTTCTGCAGGTTCATCAAAATTGAAGGGTTGCAGTCCTTTAATTCTATTAAAAGATGGTTACCTAAAGCATGCAATTCCCAACCCCCCTTCTTATGTAATTTTATATGAGAAATGGAGCATTTCTCTATTTAAGAATACTGAGATTACAGTAAATTACTTATGTTTGTCAAGAAAATTTTGTATTGTCAGGCGGGATTGTATAATTCACTTGAACAATATGAATTAGAGTCTGTCCATAAATTGCCGTTTTTTATTTTTGTCATGCCCCGAATGTTTTCGGGGCATCCGGAACTTATAGAAAAGAATAGATTCCCCGACTAAGTCGGGAAATGACAGATAGAGGGACTGTCTTTATGGACAGACCCGAATTAGTGTCATATATCTAAAAAAAGCTAAAATAATCGATAATTTTAGTATAATAATGTTTAATGGGTATCTTTAGTGATATAAAGAAGGATTACAGGGCTGTTTTTTCCAAAGATCCTGCCGTAAGGGGGCCTTTCGAGGTCATTACCTCTTATCCCGGTTTTCATGCCATTCTCAGTCACAGGTTTATTCATTTGCTATGGCGGATGAAAATCCCTCTGATCCCGAGAATTATGTCGCACATTGCCAGGTTTTTTACAGGTATCGAAATTCATCCCGGGGCAAGGATCGGTGGTGGATTTTTTGTTGACCATGGAATGGGTGTGGTAATTGGCGAGACAACAGAGATTGGCAGAAATTGCCTTCTGTACCAGGGAGTGACACTTGGAGGCACGGGCAAGGAAAAGGGCAAACGTCACCCGACTCTCGGTGATAGTGTTGTAGTAGGCGCCGGCGCGAAAGTGCTTGGCGCTATCAGGATAGGCGATTATGTTAAGATAGGGGCCAATGCAGTTGTACTGAAATCAGTGCCTGACCATTCAATCGTTGTAGGAGTCCCCGGCAGAGTCATCAAGAAAAAGGTGTACAGGATATACAACGAGGGACTTGTTGAGGCTCTTGACCATCTGGCGATGCCCGATCCTGTCGAGGACAGGTTTCGTCAACTCGAAGCATATATATCCAGGCTTGAGCAAAAAATAGACAGGCTTGAAGGAAAAGAAAGCAGGATGAGGATTTACAATACACTCACGAACAGTAAGGAAGATTTTAAACCCGTAGAAGAGGGTTTCGTCGGTATATATGCCTGCGGCGTGACGGTATATGACAACTGCCATGTCGGTCATGCGAGGAGCGCTATAGTTTTCGACGTTATGCGAAGGTATCTCCGGTACGCCGGCTATAAGGTTAAATACGTCAGAAATTTCACGGATATAGACGACAAGATCATTAAGAGAGCTAATGAGGACGGTACAACCTGGGACGAAGTTGCGCGTCGCTATACCGGGGAATATTACAGGGATATGGATATGCTGGGCGTCGAAAGGGCCGATATCGAACCGAGGGCTACGGACCATATACATGAGATGATAGAGATAATAAGCGGGTTGATAGAGAAAGGATATGCATATAATGTTGATGGGGATGTCTTTTTTGAAGTAGACAAATTCAGCGGGTATGGGAAACTGTCCAAGCGTGATATGAAGGATATGATGGCCGGCGCAAGAGTGGATGTTGATGAAAGAAAGAAGAATCCCATGGATTTTGCTCTCTGGAAGAGTTCCAAAGAGGGTGAGCCGTCCTGGGAGAGCCCGTGGGGGCCGGGCAGACCGGGCTGGCATATAGAGTGCTCTGCCATGTCAAGGAAACATCTTGGTGAAACATTTGATATCCATGGAGGGGGGGCGGACCTCATATTCCCGCACCATGAAAATGAGATTGCCCAGTCCGAGGCTTATACGGGTAAGGAGTTTGCGAGATACTGGGTGCATAACGGCTTCATAACGATCGACAAGGAGAAGATGTCAAAGTCCCTCGGAAATTTTTTTACAATAAAGGAGATACTCGGGAAATTTGACCCCGAGGTGCTGAGGGTATTCCTGCTGTCCACACATTACAGGAGCCCGATCGAGTTCTCTGATGCAATACTTAAGGAGACGGAAGCGTTTCTGGACAGGTATTATTCAACAGTAATGAGGATAGAGGATTTTTGTTCAAAAAACGCAGGGGAGAGAAAACAGACCGATGCCGGTGAAAACCTGGAGCACATGACCGGCTCTTTTATGAAACGGTTTGAGGAAGCCATGAATGACGACTTTAATACTGCCCTTGCAATAGGCCATATATATGAGTTGATAAAGGAGATTAACAGGTATATTGACAGCAGCCCTGCGGGGGAAGGTGCAAAGAAACTCCTTCAGGAGTCGTTGAGCATGATAAAGAAAGCTGCAGATGTCCTTAATGTGTTTAACAGGTCGCCTAAAGAGTGGTATGTCGCATTGATGAAGACAAGGCAGGTTCCATTGTCGGAAGGTGATATAGAAGACAGGATTAAACGGAGAAGGGAGGCCCGTGAACGGAAAAACTGGGCTGAAGCCGATGCCTTAAGGGATGAACTGCTTGAAATGGGCGTTATCCTTGAGGATACGCCCGGTAAAACGGTCTGGAAGGTAAAGATAGGATGATGTCATATGCATGTGACTTATGTGGGATATCCTGCTTCCGTCACTGTCCCGGGAGGCCTGGTATTCAGCAGGCGTCCCCGTTAATTTTTTCCTGATCAACCCGTGGCCCCACGGAATCTCTGTGTCCTTAACTTTATCAGGAATTTATCCATTTTTTTCGACGGCATGTTTTCCTCTACGTTTCTCAGTCTGTCGACAGTTGCGGGATGTGTCTTGAGTATCCCTCCCCCGGAAGCATTTCCGCCTGTTATCAATCTTGCCAGGAAGTCCTTGAGAGCAGACGGGTCATACCCTGAGCGGGCAAGGTAAATGAGAGCGGTTTTATCAGCATTATATTCCTGTCTCTGCCCGTAACCGTTAACCACAAGTGTCCTGAAGACATCGTCAATGGAACCCTCGAATAATGTAACAAGCCTTGCGATATCGTGGGAGCCGTATCTCTTTGCAGCCGTTGCCCCTATAATTGTCACAGCCTCTGTCCACCTGGCCTTTTTGATTGCGGATATTCCGTCACGGTGGTTTACATGGGCCACCTCGTGAGCAAGCACTGCAGCGAGTTCATCCTCATTTCTTACCGCCCCGATTAACCCCTTTGTAATGAATATGATTCCTCCGGGACATGCAAAGGCATTTACTTCGTTGCTATCGAGTATCGCGAAATGATATCCTCCGAATGTAAAAGGTTTGTCTGAGTGCATGGCTACCGTCCGGCCTACATAGTTGACATATTCCGTAAGCCGTCTGTTTCTTAGAAGGGGATAGACGGACAGCAGTTTCGCAGCAACGGCGCGGCCGACATAGTATTCCTCTTTGTCGGAAATGGGCCTGATGGCCTTTGATGCCGCTCTCACGCTTTTGGAGATCATATCCATATTTCCGGATATGTCTTCAATCTGGATACCGGCACAGCCGTACAGGAAAATGACGATTATCGTCAGACTTAATGTCAACCTTCTAATCATGGCAGTTTAAGGCCCCCGCTTTTTATAAAGGCCTTAAGTTTATCTCCCGGGACGTTATAATTCTCTATCCTGTCAACAGTCCTGAAATCGAGTTCAGGGTGCTTTTGTTTATATGATGATTCTACTTGCGGGTTGAATCCCTTGCCGGCAAGTGCGACTTCGTTACTCGAAGCAGCACGGGCCTCTGTCCCCAGCAATCCGGAGAGGGAGAATGATTTTTTCCTGATCGCACTTTTATGTATGCAGCCTGCTATATTCCCAAACTTAACATGGAACCAGTCACCTTCCTGCGATATTATTTGAAGCTCATCGTTATATTTCACTATAGCCTTTATTGGAGAAAAGAACCTGCACTCTTTTCTGATTGCATTTTCCCTGGTGATTACGTTTGCGGTTTCTGCATAGGCGGCAGATATTAAAAAAAGGAATGATAGTAAATTTATGACTACTATTTTTTTGACCATAAGCCCGACAATTTCAATGTTTTGTAATAATGATCCGGAAACTTTATTGACCCCAGGCGTTAATTCCCTGAATCCTTGACCACAGAAATCCCCGTATCCTTATTTAGAGTCCGTGTATAAACTCAGTCTCTCTATCTGTCATTCCGGCAGTCCTTAAGCCGGAATCTATTCTTTTCAATAAGTTCCGAATGCCGGATTACAGACTTCGGGCATGACAAAAATAAAAAACGGCAGTTTATACACAGACACTATTTACTTGTCATTTTAATGATATCCCATCCGTCTGTCAACTCCATTTCCTGATGAAGTGATTTGCAGCGGTCTCTATAAAATTTTGCAGCTCCGTCATCCGGAAACCTTTGAAGCAGTTTATCAAATACAGTAATGGCATCATCCAATCTCTGTTCTCTGAAAAGTTCAAGGCCCTCGTGAAAGAGGGTGATAATCTCATTAGTTTTTGGGTCTGTATCAGGCCTCCCGGAAATAAGCTCGAATATTCTTACTGATTTCGCCTTTCCTTTAACCTCAATAAGCCCGAGTTCCCGGGTTAAAAAGGCCTGGCCGGTATTCTTGAGAGTTTCTTCAGTAACCATAATTCTCGTTTTGAATATCTTGTTTGCTCCCTCCAGTCTGGATGCGAGGTTTACTGTATCTCCGATAGCCGTGAAATCGAAAAGTCTGTCACTGCCCAGGTTCCCGACTATGGCCTCGCCGGTATGAATGCCTATCCTTATATTTATTTCATTCAGCCCATCCTTCCTGAACGACCTGTTTATCTCATCAAGGGCATTGCTGCACTGGATCGAAGCCCTGCATGCATTTATTTCATCCCTCCCGGTTTTGAGCGGTGCGCCCCAGAATGCCATGATGGCATCTCCGATGTATTTATCGATGATTCCGCCGTTGCCGATTATGATCTCAGTGAAGGAGTTGAGGATTGTATGGAGTATTCTTGCTGTCTGCTCAGGAGGAAGGCTCTCGGCCAGTGTTGTAAACCCGGCAATGTCTGTGAAAAAGACCGTAATCTTCCTTTTCTGCCCACCGGGTTTTATGAATTCCGGGTTGCTGAGAATATGATTTACTATCCTGGTGTCCATGTACTGTGAGAATGCCCTCCTGACAAATCTTCTTTCCCTCCCTTCAGTTGCATAACTGTATGCAAATGCGAACATGAAGCCAATGACAAGGGATGTTGCGGGATAGATGAAATTGAGGTAAATGCCGCCTTTAAAAAGTGCGGCATAAAAGACCATAACGAAAACCAGACAGCCGGTAAAGAATGAAAGATTTATCAAAACAGAAAAATGTCTTATAACAAAGTAGCAGGCCAGTGAGGAAAGCAGCAGCATGAGAATGACGGTGAATATCGGAGGCGCAGGCCGCAGAAAACTTCCCTTGATGAGATTGTCCAGCGTTGTTGCATGGATGACGACACCGGTCGATATGGCGGATACGGCCGTGGGTTTAAGGTCGTAAAGTCCGGCGGCCGTCGGCCCGATAAATACCACTTTGCCCCTGAAAAAATCCCTGTTTATCAATGGTTTTTTTGACTCCATGGCTGCATTGTATGAACTCAGTATATTTATTGCCGGGATTCTCATGAATGCCCTGTCCCCGGTATAATATCTGAGCAGAAGTTTCCCGTCCAGCAGATGTATTCGGGAGCCGTGTAAATACAGGTTGCCGTCTCTGATCCTGACAATGCCTTTTTGGAGTAAATAATTCATGACGAAATGCGGTATTGTGTAATCCCCGGCTCTGAAAACCAGCGGGACTGATCTATAGACGCCGTCGGCGTCGGGGGGAATGGTAACATTTCCACCGCCCATGATTGAGGACATGAGGGCCTTCAACGGCATATTGATGGATTTGTAAGTCAATCCGGCGGGGATTTTCTCCTTAATCGAGATACGCTCCAACAGTTTATCCGCTGTCTTTGGCATGTGGGTTTTGTTGTTCGTTAAAGAGAATGCGAGGTACACATTTGATGCTTTCTTTACCGCGGCTGCAAGTATACTGTCGTCTTCGACACCGTATGATGAAGGTTCCAGAAAAAACATGTCCATAAAGACTGCATCTGCCTCTTTAAGATATTCAATAATGGGGGCGTATATCTGTCTGGGCCATGGCCAGCGAATTCCCTGTTTGCTGAGCGCATCTATACTCTGCTGGTCGATCTCAACTATTACAATGTTCTTATCCCCGCTTTCGGGGTTCAGGTTCCTGGAAAAAAGGTCATAGGCCTTGAGTTCGAAGACGTCAAGCGCTCCCGATAACATGAGCAGAAGAGCTATCCCGAAAGAAACAAGGGCAAGGATAATGGTTTTTCGGGTTTTTTTGCCTGTTCCTCTCATTTATTGAGCCCCCTGTTTGTTGATATTCATGTATAATAACAGAAAAAATAATCTCGGGGCATCCGGTTTAGTTTATATGATAATTTATGGTATTAATCCCGTCAAAGAGGCATTGGCCTCAAATGTCCGGGTAAAGAAGGTATTTATTTCCGACAGGATAGACGGCAGAATAAGGGAAATAGTGGATCGTGCAAATGTAACGGGGACAAAGGTATCAAGAAAAAACAGGGAATTTTTCAGGGAGTCAGGTCCGAAATCGTCCCAGTTGGTTGCTGCCGAAATCGATTTCAGTACCGTTCCATTCGAAAGGCTGTTTACGCATGGGGGGGAAGTGTCCGGCGTCTTTCTGGCTCTTGATCTGATCGAAGATCCAAGAAATCTCGGGGCGATAGTCAGAGGTGCTGTTGCATGCGGCATTAATGGAGTTATTATCCAGTCCCGCCGTTCCTGCGGAATTACTTCAACCGTTTTTTCGGCCTCTGCGGGGGCAGTTGCACATATAAGGGTATCGGAGGTCCCAAATATAAAAAATGCCATCAATGTATTCAGGGAAGAAGGATTCAAGGTGATCGGGGCCGACTCTTCCGGATCCGAGCTGTATTGGGATGTGGATTATTTGCCCCCTTCTGTCATAGTAATGGGCTCAGAAGGCAAGGGTCTCAGAAAAACCGTAAAGACACTGTGTGATGTGGTTGTCAAGATACCGATGGAGATGAATATAGCATCCCTGAATGTATCCGTAGCTTCCGGAATTATACTGTATGAAGCTTACAGGCAAATTAAATACGGTGGGAGATAAATTTTACATTATTGCATTTTCTTCCTTGACCTTTATATAATAATTGTCTTAAATTAGTCAGTTGACATTTGCACAGGATAACTGTTGCCTTTTGCCACCGTAGCTCAGCTGGTAGAGCAGCTGATTTGTAATCAGCGGGTCGGGGGTTCGAATCCCTTCGGTGGCTCCAGAAAGACAGTAATTGGTGATTAATTAATTTGATAAAAATGGGAGGAGACCGGAACGGTTTTCCCGGGGAACGGTCACAAGCCACTGTTCATAACCTGCTGGTCAATGGAGAGGTTCCCGAGCGGCCAAAGGGGACGGGCTGTAAACCCGTTGGTTCAGCCTTCGGAGGTTCGAATCCTCCCCTCTCCACCATGAGGCTGTGTCATAATTGTCATCCTGAACTTGTTTCAGGATCTATATAAAACGTAACATATTGAAAACACGAGATTCTGAAATAAATTCAGAATGACATCATATACGTTTTTAGGATTGTGACACAGCCTCCAAAGGGGGAGGGGAGAAGGAAACCCCGCAGCCGAGACTGCGGGGTATTGAAAACTTAATAAACAGATTACCACTTAATGATTAGATACTTTCAATACTTAAGCCACC
>BDTO01000061.1 GCA_002897855.1 bacterium BMS3Bbin05 | reverse complement strand
CCTTCAATGAGACCTTCCTGATGCTCATAGAAACGCCTCTCTACATCGTTGGTTACACCAGTATAATAACTGCCATGGTTCGACAAGCTCACCATGACAAGCTCACCATGACAAGCTCACCATGACAAGCTCACCATGACAAGCTCACCATGACAAGCTCACCATGACAGGCTCACCATGACAGGCTCACATTCACCCACTTGAAATGAGAAAGAACCAAAAACAATTCATGAATCATAATTTATTTCACTGCTGTCCAGGATAACTGAACCTCCCTTTACAAGAAAAAAACGGTATGCCGAAAAAACACAAAAACAACACCTTTGTTAAATACAGTTCCAGCAGTTTGAACCGTTAAAACGGTTCAAACTGTTTAAACGGTTCATCATGATGTGTTCCGTTTTCCCCTGATATCTGTCTGGACAGATATGAAATTATTCCATTAATATATTCAAATATTATTATATTATTATGTTTCTTGTCAAGTAACTCTTTTTCATGCGCGTATAGTGATAATTACAGGTGTATTCAACATTTGAACTATCTCATATATTTATTCTGGACAGAAATGTGCTGCATCAATTTCCACTCTTGATCCTGCATAACCGGCTTTCGCCTTTTTACTCAAGCAGCAGCAGGGCGAAATAATTCCATCTCCCATACGTTTCTTTTTTTGTGTCTATTTCAAAGCCGTTTGCCCTTGCGGTCCTGAATACATCTATTCCGCATGCCTCCATCAGCGGCCTGATCCTCTTTTTCTTCTGTTCTTCTGTCTGAGACCCATCCTGGGTATCCTTCTCACCGGACGGTCAGGTGGCGCCGGGAGGCCCGGATGACAGCGCGGTAAGTGCAAATGCCCTGTAATAGCCCATGTGATATGCTTCGCCCTCAAGTTTGACCACCGCTTCAGTAAGAATCTTTCCTTTAGGACCATTCATAAGGATTGCCCTGCTGTATTCCTTTACAACCTTCCCTGTGCTTTCAGCGTCAGGTGCACATGGAGGATGAAAGGCATCTTTCTCATAAAAAGGACATCCATACTTACACTTCCATCTGACCCACTCTTCAACCACGATAGTATCTGTATCTATCACTTTTGCCTTTTCAGCGCCTGATTCAATGGCCTTATTCAGTAAATATTCCATACCTTCCTCCTGTATGCTTTCTGCCTTAATAACTCCTGAGTAGTTGTAAGTACAACTTGCGGTTTCTTCTCTTTCGTTATTCGACTCCCAGGAAATGCCTCCATTAAAATAAGGACATTTAATTCCTCTGCAACTATGGGGATGTTTATTACTATAAGTACAATGTATCTTTCCGGCCGCAGGCAATTCAATCCCGGCGCTTTCTTTGAGATACCTCGCAGCCGCATCAAGGGACGTCCTCACATACGCCTTGCAGCAACTTGGCCCTGTAAGATCCGTGATTGCCCGGAATATCCTTGTCACCGCCTCCATCGTTATCCTCTGCTCTTCATCCTTCCCGCACCTTGAACCCGCAAGCACTGCAAAACATGCCCCGATGGCGGGAGCAATGCCACATACACCTGTAAGTCCGCAGTATCCGCCATGGGCCTGCCTTTTTGTCCGTTTAAAGACCTCTTTTATGTCATCATTGGTAATCCCCTCTTTACAAAAGGGGGGATTCATATTCCTGATTGCCGCCATGAGCGCCCCGCCCGCTATATAGGCATGCTGGCAGCCAAGCATGGGTAGTCCTGAAAAGCTCATTACCACTTCCGATATCTCGAATGGGTTTGATGACCGGGTTGTGAACATGGTATTCTCAATGACCCGCATTGCATCCTGGTTATGACAAATATCACAGATGTGGTGACCTTTGGGACACAGGATATGCCCCTGATCAACCCTGCCGCAGAGACACATTTTACTTCATCAGCCCTGTCCCGGTATACAAGAGGCTCCCCGCAGACCATGCAGTGCTCAGTCTTTTTGTCTTCAGTCTTCAGTCCCGAACCTTCTGATTTCTTGCTCCCGGCCCCTGACTCCCGGCCCTCAGAATGCTCCCCGGTATCCGATTCAGAGGGTCAACAGAAGGAATTATCTTTCTCCTGTTTATCATCCGGCATATTCTCTCTCCTTTACAGGTAAAATTCCATACTACCCCATCCGCCCTCTGCATGCATGCAACCCATTCACATTAATTACCCGATGCCTGCATGTTTATCTTTTCTTCCTGGGCCAGTTTCCCCAGAATAAAGATAACGCTCTCATGCTTTAGTCTGAAGTGCCGGGCGATCTCGTCATAATCAACCCTGTTCCTGTCCTTAACGAACTCAAGCACCTCCTCTTCAATTTCGCCAAGCCAGTCATCAAAAAGTCCTCTTAACTCCGGAGTCGAATATGTCGCCAGTTCGTAAGAATGGCTTATGGCAGTGATCACTTCCTTGCTCATGTCTATCGGATTCACACCCGAATCCGTACATTCGCTTATTCAATGCTCAACCATATCAATCATCTGACGGTTTTCCCTGCCACCGGAAACTATTTTCTGCAGTAATTCCTTTTTTTCCGTTTCTATCAGCTCGCTCAGAAGAGACTTCACCAGACCGTCAAGAAGCTCTCTTTTAACAGCGGGGGTCAAATCAGACAGAATTTCTGCGATGTTATCTTTCGCCATGGGCTTCACCTCCCTTCAAGGTGTTTATATGTTCGTCGCATGTTTTTTCATCTCATCATACATCCGGTTCATCATTTTCTCTGCAAAGGCCTTCCGGTCTTCCGTACTCATGTTCTCAAACATCATATTCATACACCTTGGCATCATATTACTCATGAATTCCATCTTGTCCTCTGTCTTCATATTCCTGAACATCTTGTCCATCATGGTATTCATCATCTTCGGCATGTCCCCGGGTTTCATCATGCCACCCATCATCTTCTGCATCATCTCTTCAAACAATTTAATCATTTTTCTCTCCCCTGCCTTGCCAACGCCTTTTCAGAGGCCGTTGCAGTATATTTTTGCGTCTCTGAGCGACCACTATTGATTATTTTTGAAAGATCATCAAGTATATCCATGAGCGATGGATCTGAGAGGCTGTAGTAAATAAAAGGCCCTTCTCTCCGGGTGGTCACAACTTCGGCTTTTCGTAATACCCTGAGGTGAAACGATACCAATGTCTGGGACAGCCCCGTAGCATTTATAATCTCGGTGACCGAATGGGACCCTTTCCCTATGGCCATAACAATGCCGAGACGATTGGTGTCTCCCAGCACCTTGAATATCCTTGCAAGTTGTTCCGGCAGATTATTTATCATAATATTAGCAGTCACATATATGAGTATATACTCATACGATAAATAAAACAAATTTATTTGTCAAGAAAAAATCTTTACAATGGTATTTTCATATTATAGACGGGATATGCTATAGGTTCCGTGTTCTTATATCCTATCCTCTTTCTCCTTTTCTCATCCAGCAAATGATATCTCACGGTAACCTCGAGGAATGCCTGGGTTTTCTCTTTCCTGAAAGAGAAAAAATAACTTACCGGTCTATTATAGGGAAGACGTGTGTCTTTAAGATCAATAATAAAAGGCCTCCAGAGGATATATCTCTTCATGGTATAGGTTTCCTGCTTTACGACTTTGCCGTCAGTGTTGAGCAGTCTGAACTCGAGAGTCAGATACCTGTCCGGAGTGCCCGTCGGCAGATAATGATAGGCTCCGGTATTTGTCAGAGTGAAAGTAAATGTAATATCGTTGCTCCCGCCTGTTTCTTTCTTATATTCAACTTTCAGCGCACTCTTAACCATCGATGGATGATGTCCTCCCCGGAAGGTATGCATCCTTCCCCTGCGGGCTCCCCGGGGACCTCCGTCCCGCACCGGCATGTGGCAGCCGATACAGTCCGGCTCCTCATCCCCCTCCCGGATTTCCGCAACAGTCCCGCAGGGAGGCACCCGGTAGAATGTGTCCCATCTCTTTCCCGACACCACGTGACACCTCATACACGGGTTTACCCCAGAGAAATATTCCGGATCGTATTCAACTGCATGAGGGGCATTTCCGGTTTTAAAAGGGCCGACGATTTTGCCGTCCCTTATGTGACAGACTGCACAGGTAACACCTTCATTTTGCAAACTGGGATCATAATCCGGATTGGGCTTCAGTATGGGGTTGAATTTTTCTTTGTCCCTGAACCCGAGGACAAGGTTTTTCTGCTGATTCTCAAGAGGGATATGGCAGTTCATGCATATTTGCTGAGAACCGTCATAGGCGGAGTCCACCTGAAAATACGGATCGGTCCATGCCTTTGCATGCATGCTCCCCGACCATTCCCGATACTCCTCTTCATGGCATTTCCTGCATTCCAGGGCACTGACCGCGCCCAGTCCCCGTGGTATCTCTATCTTAATGGGTCTCGCAAAGCGTTCATCCACCACAAATATATTCATTGGACGAACAAACCGCCATATGAGAAATATGCATGAGAAGATCACAATTAATAAAACAAGTTTTTTTGCCGGGCTGAAGTACGGTCTTTTCATCTTTTTAAACAATATCCATCATTATCTTAATTGCAGTGCCCGCTATAATTAATGCGAGGAGCCACTTGAGTATTCTTGTATTGGTCTTTTTACCAACATAGCCCCCTACACGTGCAAAGGGTATTGCGCCAAGAAGCATCGCTCCTGCCATAAGGAATGGAACCTGCCCCGTAACTACCTTTCCCGCAAGTCCGGCGCCGGAGGAAAAGATCCCTATGGCGAGCATGCTCCCCACGGCAACCCTGAGGGGCACCTTGAGTATATATAACATTATGGGAATAATAATAAAAGCGCCGCCCTGCCCGACCATCCCGAGAAACACTCCAAGTGCAATACCGATAGCAATGGCAATGCCCCTGTTAAACGTCACCTGGTCTTCAGTCAGATAATCATTGGCATAGCTTCGGGGCATGAACATCATGACGGCGGCAATAAGAGCAAGCAGCCCGAAGATCAGCAGCAGTGGCTCATCGGGCATTCTCTCAGACAGGAGTGCCCCGGTAAGGGATGAAAGAAAAAGCGCTCCTCCAAGGGAAAATACAAGTGATTTATTTACCAGCCTGTGTTTATTATAAAAAAGCATTGCAGAGGCGGACGCACAAAACCCCTGTATCATCGTGAGGCCGGTTATGCTCCTGACGTCAATAGCGTCGAATCCAAGGGCCGGTGTCAGATAGTGCAACAGGGGAAACATGACAATCCCCCCTCCAATCCCAAGGAGACCTGAAAGAAATCCAACTGATGAACCGGCTGCAAAAAGAAAAAGATAAAACATCATACTCCATTTATCCCGACAGCCGGAAGACCACAGCATTTGCCGTGCCTGTCCCGACAAGGTCGGGGGATGAATGCAGCCGGTCGGGATGTCGCCCATATCGGGGCGTTTACACCTGTCCCGACCTTGTCGGGGTTGGTACTATGGGCCTGCCTGTGGGGCTCCATTGAAATTATCTATTGATATATCATAATCCATTGATATTATCAATGCAAGAATGGATAAGTATACAATTGAAGATTCCCTTCAGCCTGTCTGCGTCTACCTGTGCGGTGCACGCAGACAGGTGCTGCGCCCAGGCAGAAGACCACGGGGAATACGCTCGCTACTCATTAAAAAAAACCGATAGATTACTCTATTGGTATCCTGATTATGTATTTGACTATGTACTCAAACTTTGGTATTGTTAGTAAATCATGCAGGAGGAGAACAAATAATGGCTCTGTTTGGCAAAAATAAAAATACATTAACCGGACTGGCCCGCACATGCGGTTGAGCGGCAAAGATCGGCCCGACAGACCTGTCGGACGCACTGAAGGGGCTTGAGACTTCCCGGGACCCCAATCTTCTCGTCGGTATCGAGACAAGTGACGATGCTGCTGTATATAAAATTACAGATGATATCGCCCTGATTGCAACAGTGGATTTCATTACACCGCCCGTTGATGACCCATGGTGGTACGGGCAGATCGCTGCTGCGAACTCCTTATCAGATGTTTATGCAATGGGAGGCAGGCCCCTGACTGCCCTGAACCTTGTCATGTTCCCCACCGGGAAACTTGATATTAGTATTTTAAGGGAAATACTCCGTGGAGGCCATGACAAAGTAATGGAGGCGGGGGCATCTATGGCCGGTGGGCACTCTGTTGAAGATGAGGAGCCAAAGTACGGACTTGCGGTCACCGGAGTTGTTCACCCGGACAAAATTCTTACCAACTGCGGGGCTAAAGACGGGGATGCCCTGATTCTTACAAAGCCCCTCGGTACGGGCGTGCTGTTCAACGCCTGCCGCTCGGGAAAACTCCCGTATAAGGAACTCGAACCTATCCTTCCGGATGTTGCATCGCTCAACGGCAAGACCATTGAGATTGCCCTGAAACACAACATTCACGCATGTACGGATATAACCGGATTCGGCATATCGGGCCACGTTCTGGAAATAGCGCAGGGTAGCGGATTGCAGGTCAACATCCACTACAGTGATCTGCCGTTTTATCCAAACGCACCTGAAATGTATCGAAAGGGTGAAACTACAAGAATTAACGATGCAAACAGGAAATTAACCGAAGGCTCTCTCGAAATATCCGCAAAGTTATCCCGGGAGGAAGAAGAAGTGCTTTTTGATCCACAGACCTCAGGCGGGCTGCTTATTTCAGTACCATCAAACGATGCAGAAAATGTCGTAAGGGATATCAAGGATATGGGGGGCGGTATCGCTGTTATAATAGGTGAAGCGGTTTCAGGTAAAAAACCGGGTGTCAGGATTATCTGATACTTCAGAATTTCAGAATTCAGGACTTAAGAAGAACCGGCATCTCACTTCTTCCCGTTGATTACGAGCTCAAGCAACTGGTTCTTTTCCTTCAGCTGCTCTGTAAGGACTTCTTTCATGAGCATGCAGGCCTTGATCACTTTGACATTGGCAATACTGTAATAAATATTAACACCTTCGCGCCTGGAGTGAAGTATCCCCTTATAGCGCATTACGGACAGATGCTGTGACACATTTGCCTTGGGCACACCCAGAATATCCACAAGCTCTCCGACGCTCTTTTCTCCGTCCTTCAGAACACTCAGGATCTCAAGACGTTTGGGGCTGGCCAGCGTTTTGCATACATCGGCCTGAAGTTCATAGAGAGTTTTATAGGTTTTCATATTTCTTATTCTATTGATTTATTGATAAAAGGTCAAGTTTTAATTATTAAAATTCAAAGGCATCCTTGATGAGTCTTACCTTTTCCTCGCCGTTATTCATAAAAATACTGACCACATCAAATCTGGCGCTCACCCCTTTTTTAAACCTCTTTAAATACATAAGGGCCGTATTCTTCAGTTTCCTCTGTTTATGATAATTAACCGCTTCAAACGGCATTCCGTATTCATCGGTCTTCCTCGTCTTTACTTCTACAAATACTATCGTGCCGCTGTGAAGGGCTATAATGTCAATCTCCCCAAAGGGATTCCTGTAATTGCGCTCGATAATACGGTATCCGCTTTTCTTAAGATAGCTCACTGCCAGGTCTTCACCTCTTTCACCTAATCTCATGATCACAACCTCGATAAATCAGTTTAATGAACCTTCCCGCGGCAAACTGCAGGGAATTATCAAGCTAAAGCAGACCCGGCCTGCCTTCACAAAACCGCATTATTATTCCTGTTCTTCCGGTATTTCTATGAGCAATATAACTATAGAGAATCCGGGATAAAAAAACTTTTCGCCACAGGACTCTCGCAGACTTTCTTAAAAGAATCCTTATTAATTTAAAACCATAATATCTCCATTTATTTTTAGTCTTCAACCTTCAGCATTTTCTTAAGTTTTTAGTCCGTGTCAGTCTGTGGCCAAAAAAGTCTTTTCTTTCTTTGCCGCAGATATCCGCAGATTATCACAGATTTAAATAACTTTTATATTTTCTACCCGCGTTTATCCGCGTAAATCCGTGGCTGAACATGTCGTTAAGCCTTTTCTTCAGCCCTTTCTCAAGTCTTCCGGCTGTGCCTGTTGGTAGCTGACGGTCATCTCTTTTCGGGCCGGGCGGGGTAAGGCGGCAGGGCTGTCCCCGCCGCCGTTTGATGGTTAAGGTATGTATCTCCAGATGACCATGTCATAATTACCTGAGCTGTTATAGCTACCTCCCGTAACGAGGATCTTCCCGGTTGCATCCGTGGTGATGGAATTGCCTACATCCTTACCATTTCCGCTTGCGGCATTGTTATGCACCACGATGCCGTCTGTATCGAAGGCGGGATCGAGTGATCCTGAATTGTAACAGCCTATCTGTATACCAGTCACATTCGCCCCCGATACCGTCCCTGAACCATTGGTAACAAAACAGTTCTGTCCCGCAGGCTGTTCCTTGACGGTCACATTGCAAGTAGAACCATCTGCAATGGCCGTCGAAAAGCTGAATGTGCCGTCCGAGGTTATCGCAAGGTAATCTCCCCCGGAAACCACAGGATTATGATTCTCTAATGTCCTCCAGGGGCTTTCCAACCAATTTTATACCCCCCTTAACAAGCTGTCCCGGAATGCAGAGAGTGCCTATTTTGTCATTTAAGTTTTTTGGAGGAATCTCGTTTTTACAACATGGTATAACTGCTTGAGATCCTGAATCAAGTTCAGGATGACAATTCCCGGACAGCTTGTTAAGGATATTTTTATAGTTCCACTTGAATTCTATATCAGTAATACTCCACTGTCAAGGTAATTTTCACATCTAATCATTAACCCGGATACCTGCATAAATTAGTGCCTGTGTATAAATTGCTGTTTTTTATTCCTGTCATGTCCCGAAAGCGTTCGGGGCATCCGGACCTCTTTGAAAAGACCGGATTACCCGATCCCCGAAAATACCGGAACAGGCTCCGAAAATGTCGGGACAGGCAAGCCGGGGTATGCCAGACAGAGAAAAACTCAGAGACGCAGGACTCACACGCATTCCGCCTTAAGGAGCGCCGGAATGACAGGCAGACACAATGAGTTTATTCACAGGCTCTAAACTATCACTTGAGGAATTATTGATGACAATCCCAAGGTATGCAGATAAAGCTAACCCATTAAACCATATGAAAAATATGGCGGGAGCGTGTGGGAATCGAACCCACCCTGCCCCGATTGTGTCGGGGCAACACTGGATTTGAAGTCCATGAGGGACACCAGAACCCTATCCGCTCCCATGCGTTAATCAAGATGGAATAACCATGATATTATATACTATTTATTATCTTTTGCGATGCTTGAAGTTGCCTTACCGGTTCCCAACAACAACGACCTGCACTTCTTGACAAAAAAAACCATTTACAATATACTCATTCAAGTATGGACGATACGATACAGGAACTGCACCAGGAAGGCACAAGACTCTTCGAAGAGGGCAAATATTCCCAGGCCGAACCTCTTCTTAAAGAGGTAATCATGAAAAACCCCAATTATGCCGATGTGCTTAATAAGCTCGGCGTAATCAGTCATCTTCGTGATGAAGTCGCTCAGGCCAGGGACTATTTTCAGAAAGCGGTACAGATAAACCCGGGATATACAGAGGCCTCTCTTAACCTCGCGGTAGCTCTTAACCACCTGGGCGAGTTCGACCAGGCAAAGGAAGTTTTTTCCCTTGCCGCCCAGGCCGCAGCGCCGGTACCTTCAGCAATTGACCCGTTTGCTGCAGGAAAACTTGCGAACGAACATTTCAAGATAGGGAATATTTATCTCGACCTGGCCATGTACGAAGATGCTGTTGTGGAATACAGAAAGGCCATAAAACTCCAGTCCAGATTCCCTGATGTCCATACCAAACTCGGCATTGCCCTGAGAAGCATGGGCAAGATCGAAGAGGCTATCATCCACTTCAACACTGCAAAAGAACTCAATCGCGATTACGGTCCTGCATGGATTCAGCTTGGGCTTACCTACTACATCAAGGGGCTTTCCGGTATGGCATTTGAAGAATGGGAAAACGCCCTCATTCATAATCCCGATCTGAAACAGGCCATGACCTACCTGAAACTACTAAAGAAGGACCTCTGATTTAAGGTGACACTCCTCGATGTAAGGGAGCTCAGCGTTGGCTTCAGCTCTTTGTATTCTTCAATAAAGGTTATTTCAGATCTGAGCATCCATGTGGATCATGGTGAGGTTTTCGGCCTTGTTGGTGAAAGCGGCTGCGGCAAAAGCCTCACGGCATACTCCATAATGGGTCTCCTCCCGGAAAATGCATATGCGGAAGGCGCCGTATTTTTCAAAGACAAAAATCTGCTTGAAATTGACAGGGAAGAACTCAGAAAACTGCGTGGTAAAGATATCTCAATGGTCTTTCAGGAACCCATGACGTCGCTTAACCCGGTGCTGAAGGTTGGCTACCAGATAGCAGAAGTCTTCATGGCGCATTATGGAACTTCAAAAAAAGAGGCGCTTTCAAGGGCCGTGGAGCTCATGAAGGCAGTTCGCATACCATCGTCTGAACTGCGCGTTAATGAATATCCTCATCAGATGTCCGGTGGGATGCGTCAGAGGATTATGATAGCAATGGCGATAGCCTGCCGCCCCTCGCTTCTCATAGCGGACGAACCCACAACCGCCCTTGATGTAACCATTCAGGCGGAGATACTGCAACTGATAAGGAATCTGAAGGATGAGGATAATATGTCGGTGCTCTTCATTACTCATGATCTTGGCATAGTATCCGAAATAACGGATCGTGTCGGTGTAATGTATGCCGGAAGAATTGTAGAAAGCGCTACGGTATCGAATATCCTGAATTCTCCAAGACATCCATACACCATGGGCCTTCTTGATTCACTTCCAACTGTAAAAGGCAAACCCCTGAAACCGATTCCGGGTAATGTCCCAAGGCCTGAGGACCTTCCTGAAGGATGCAGGTTTTCGGACAGATGCAGATTTGCCATGTCCGATTGTCACGACGTGGAGCCTGAACTTGCCGAGGCCGCACCGGGGCACCTTGCAAGATGTATAAGGGCAGGGGAGTCGCTATGGCATTCATAGATGTTAAAAACATTAAAAAACATTTTCAATTAAAAAAAGGGGTTCGGGGAAAGGGCAAAGTACTTAAGGCTGTTGACGACGTAAGCTTCAAGGTAGAAAAGGATTCAGTATTCGCCATAGTCGGTGAAAGCGGATGCGGCAAGTCAACACTTGCAAGAATACTTGTCAGGCTGATAGAGCCGACGTCGGGAACGGTAAGTTTCAATGGTGAAGATCTGTTCAACTTAAAAAGGACTGCCTTAAAGAAGTTCAGGAGGTCCGTCCAGATAATCTTCCAGGATCCATATGCCTCATTGAATCCGCGTATGCGTGTCTATTCAACCATATCCGAACCTATGAAAATACACAGGATCGTGCCTTCGGGTGATTTAAAGGAAAGGGTTGCTGAACTCCTGACGTCTGTCGGCCTGACGCCGGATATGATGGACAAATATCCTCATGAGTTCAGCGGCGGACAGAGGCAGAGGATATGTATCGCACGGGCGCTGAGTCTTTCCCCTGAAATGATCGTTGCTGACGAACCCCTGTCATCCCTTGATGTGTCTATTCAGGCCCAGATCATAAACCTTCTGCAGGACCTCAAGCAAAAACACCACCTGTCATTCATATTCATAAGTCATGACCTCAATGTTGTTCACTATTTCAGTGATATGGTTGCGGTAATGTACCTGGGCAGGATCATGGAGCTTGCCGATACCGACGAGCTGTTTGAGCGCCCTCTCCACCCCTATACGGAACTCCTGCTGAAATCGGCGCCGAAGATCGGGGTTAAAAACAGATCAAAACACGTGAGCAACCGGATGAATGCTACAGAGATCCCAAGTCCGGTAGACATCCCTGACGGATGTCTTTTTTACACGAGGTGCCCAAAGAGATTTGATGCATGCAACAGGATCATCCCGCAACTAAAGAAATTTGAAGGTCATTCTGTGAGATGCCTGCTGTATTCGTGATACCGTAAGGCGGTCAGTAATCCTGCATGAGTTTTTCTATCTTATCCAGGAAATCTCTTCCAGCCCAGTCCCGGGCGCCGAGATACTTTTGCACGACTTTTCCATGTTTATCTATGAGAAATGAGATCGGCAACGAGTATACCTTATATTCCCTCATTACTTTATTGTCCTTATCATGAACGATTAAAAATTTTATCTTATATTTCTTTACGAATTTAATTATATCGCTCTCTGAATTATCAGTCGATACACCTATTATAACCAGGCCTCTTCCCTTATATTTTTCGTACAGTTCATTAAGATCAGGAATCTCCTGCCTGCACGGTGGACACCATGAAGCCCAGAAATTAATAAATAATATCTTGCCGCGGAAATCTGCAGGGGAAACATCTCTTCCGTCAAGAGTCTTCAGCGTAAAACCAGGGGCCGTCTGGCCTACCAGTTCATCTATCTCCCAGGGAGCCGGAGGAACCGCTCCGGCTATAACAGCAAAACAAAATATGCCGAAAAGAAATGAAGTGATGAATGCATAAAATCTATTCATGTCTCGTCCCCTGAATTGGCCATTATAACTGGTGCCGGTGGCGGGAGTCGAACCCGCACGGAGTTGCCCCCACCGGATTTTGAATCCGGCGCGTCTGCCAGTTCCACCACACCGGCCCGATACTATTCTGTTCGCATACCGACCTTACCAACCATCTTAAGGAAATTATCAAGAGAGCGGTCATATGTCCTTTCATAGTCATCATAAAAAAAACACGCGGGCAATTCTCTGCTCTTCCTGTGATAACTGATACAGAGGCAGCATTTACCCTTCCTCTCACAACTTCCGTACGAACAGTTGCAGTGCCGAATATTGTTTTCCTGTAGACATTCCATTTGACAGTTCCTCCCGGACTATACAGGCAAGAATCATTTATTATACCAGAATAATCATCACAAACGGCTATTATCTCTCCTTTCTCAACCCCGCAAACCTGGTAAAAAAAGATTCCCTGCCGGCCTCCCTCACAAAGCCCGTTTTTTCAAACATGGCTACCGAGGATTCCATCATGGCGGCGCTGACTTCCACTCTCGGCTCATACAGGCTCAGCCAGCCGCCCTTCCGCACAGCCCTGCCGGTCTTTTCCGCCGCCTTCTCCTGGTTGTCCACCTCATGAAATGCATAATAAAAAAATGCCACATCAACAATACCCGGAACAAGCTCCAGGTCCGCTATGTGCATTTCTATAATTTCTACATTATCTGCAGAGGCAGGAATCCTCTTCCGAAGTTTCCTGATCATCCCGCTCTGGAGTTCAACGGCATATACCTTTTTTGCCTCATGGACAAGCACTTCTGTAAAAAATCCGTTTCCCGCCCCGACTTCAAGAACGATGGATTTTTTATCGATATGCGACTCCGCGATGACGGCATGCCTGTCGGTGAGCGCTCGCCTCACGGGATTGTTCAGGATAAATGCCAATGCAGACGGGCATACCATTATTTCCTCCCGGTCAGGGATTCAAGTTGCTCCCTGAACTCTTCAAGATGATCCTCCTCTTCATGGAGAATATGAGTCATTTTTTTACAGATATGGCTAAATGTATGTCTTTGGTTTCCATGCTGCCTCGGTGTTTATCTCTTGCAAAATCTCTTTTACCTGACCTTTTTCCGGTCTGCAACTATAACCAGCACATATTTGTCGGGATGCAGATACTTTTTCGCTGCCCTGCGGACATCTGCAATGGTTACTTTTTTAACATTTTCCATGTAACTGGAATCGTAGTCAAGTCCCAGACCGTAAAATTCAACAAGTGCAAGCAGTCGCGAAAACTTTGCCATTGTGTCAAGCCTTCTGGGGAAACTTCCGGTCAGATAGGAGATTGCATCCGTAAGTTCAGTTCCTGTTACATTTTCGTTCTGCATCCTCTTAATCTGCTTAAGGATCTCTGCCACTACTCTATTTGCAGTTTTATTCCTCGTCTGTACCCCTACCTCAAATACGCCTCTCTGCTTTGAAACTGTAAAATAACTGTGCACATCATATGCAAGGCCCATCTTATCCCTTATAGTCTCCATGAGTCTCGATGAAAATCCTCCACCGCCGAGGATGTAGTTCATTACAGACACTGCATAATAATCAGGATTGGACCTTTTTATACCTATATGGCCGAGTATGATATTTGCCTGCTCGATCTTTTTGTCAATCATTATAACCTTTGGAGATAAAATGGAATTTGCAGTATATTGCTTTCTTGCAGGCACAACACCCCTCTTCCATTTTGATAAATATTTTCCAATCAGTTGCCTGAGTTCGGAAATGCCGAGGTCTCCTGAAACAGAAAGTATACTGTTATCGGGAAGATAATAGGCGCGATGAAAATCGACAAGGTCTTTGCGCGAGATATTCCCGATGCTTTCTATGGTCCCGGTAACCGGCCTGCCATATGGATGGTTTCCGTAAACGGCCTCACTGAATGCCCTGCCGGCAACATACTGGGGATCCTCCCCGCTCTGCCTGATCTCCCCCCTGATGAGTCTCTTTTTGTTCGCGAGTTCATTGTTGGGGAAAGACGGATTCAGAACTATATCGGAAAAGAGAGCAAAACCTTTATCTATATCTTTTTTCAGGACAGAGAGTGTCACAAGGGTATAATCATAATCAGCGGATGCACCTATACTTCCGCCTACAAACTCTATCTCCCCGCTTATCTGCTCCGAGGTACGTGCTGTCGTTCCTTCAACGAGCATCCTCGCGGTAAGGTTCGCAAGCCCTCCCTTATCTGCAGGTTCATCAAGAGGTGAACCCTTTATCAGAAGTGTCACCTGAACAATGGGAAGATTATCCCTTTCGGAATGCAAAACCACCAGCCCATTATCCATGACCTCCCGTTGTGCATCAAGTGCATAAGAAAATCGGGGCATCAACAGCAATAGTGCATAGATCAGTATTAAGAGAGCCCCTGATCTCCTATTAATTTTATTCTTTTCCCTAATCATGCCGATATCCTTGTATAATCCGTGTCCATCCGTGGCTGAACTTATTTTGGTATCAGTATCCCGACAGTCCTGTTCTCCCTGGTGAAATATTTCTTCGCTACCCTCCGGACATCTTCAGGCGTGACGTTCCTGATGCCTTCGAGGTATTTATCCTTCAGCCTCCATCCCCCAAGGATCTCGAACATCCCTATCACCCTCGCCTGCATGTAGAGTGAATCCTGCTGCATGATAAAAGACGCTTCTACCTGGTTTTTTGCTTTCTGAACCTCTCTATCGGCAGGAGCTTCTTTTTTCAGTAGATCAATCTGTCCATAAAGCGCCTTCTCAACCCGGCCCGGGTCATTACCAGGAGCCGCTGTCCCTCCCAGAAGAAAGAGCATCGGGTCAACATACATCTCCATATATTCCGCAAAGGCATCCAGTACGGCATCGCTGTTGTGTACCACATTTCTGTACAGTCTTCCGCTCTTGCCGGACAGTATACTCTCAAGCACATCTAATGCATAACTGTCATCATCGGGAAAAACCGGGGTATGATATGCTATCAGAACATAAGGCAGCTTGGCCTCCATCTCCAGAAAGATTCTCTTTTCTCCCCTCTGCACGGGTTCAACCGTGTTGATTTCGGACCTGCCTTTGCCGACGGGGATATCACCAAAGGCCCTTTTTATGTTTTTATAGATCTGCCCGGGTTCAACATCACCTGTCACCACAATAAATGCATTATCAGGAGAATAATATGCCCTGTAATACTTGGATATCTCATCATGGCTGACGGACTTTATGTCGGACATCCAGCCTATTACGGGATATTGATACGGATGCGCCTTGAAAGCCGCCGCCATAACCTCCTCAAACAGAGAACTCCGCGGGTCATCTTCATTGCGCAGCCTTCTCTCTTCCATAACCACCTTCTCCTCAGACTTGAGAGATGCAGGATCGAGCAGCAGGTTCCGCATCCTGTCAGCCTCGAAGTTTATGGGTATATCAAGCCTGTCGGAAGAAAGTGTTTCAAAATATGCAGTATAATCCCTCGTAGTATATGCGTTATCCTGGCCGCCGTTTTTCTGTATAATCCTTGAAAATACCTTGGAGCCGTACTTTGGCGTGCCCTTGAACATCATATGCTCGAGCAGGTGGCTGATTCCCTTCTCGCCGGACGGATCATCCATCGACCCGACCCTGTACCATACCTGAAATGTAGCAATGGGTGCCTTGTGGTCTTCTGCCACGAGAATCTTGAGGCCGTTGTCGAGATGATATTCCCTGACCTCTGCACAAAGAGGAGGTGGGAACACTGAAAGAAAAAAGATAAAAAGAATTACGAAAAAAGCATTGCAAAAAATCCGCCTGCCACCCTTCCCTTGCCCGTTTTTGCTATAAAAAGGGGCTGTCTGAAATACAACCTTGTGATTCCCCCCCGGCAAGGAGGGATAAAGGGGGATTTTCAAATCTTTCATCCTCATTATTTTTTCACCATCTTCCTCACTTCACCGACTCTTATTGTAACCTTATTTGTGTCAAGATATTCCAGGAACGGGAGCGCATATTTCCTCGATGTATCCAGCAGATCCCTGAACTCTGCAACTGTCATCTCCCCTTTCCGGGCAAAAAACCCCCGGACCTTCGAAAGGAGCGGGTCCACAAGTTCACGGATCAGATAGACCGAATCGTTGATCCTCTCAACATGGCCCTCCTTTGAAAGTATTTTCAATATATCCCCGATCTCCCTCGGGCTTCTTGACAACTCTTTCGCAATCTCTTCCTTGAACGGTGGTCTGAATCCCCCTTTCCTCAACATATCAACTATCCTCTCTTTCGTTTCTTCATCAGCGCCTGAAAGGGCGACTTTAAACCCCTCTAAATGGACAAGATCACCGGTCATAACTGCTCCCCTGATCCTCGAAATAACAGCCATGAACATCCTGTTTTCCATCCGGAGCCTCCTGCGGAGGACCTCTTTCGGCATACCGGCTTCCAGGGGGTTTTCCTTATGATACTTACTCAGCATCCCCAGAATTTTATCGCCAAGAACGTTAAAAGTATCAGAATGAAGCAGAACATTATCAAACAGGATAATCCTGCCCTCTTTTTTTAATTCCTCGATGCATCTGTTAATTTCATCCTTCTGCTCATCGATCCATCCCTCTATGAGTTTCAGCGCCATCCCCTTCGCACCGGTTTTTCTTATCTTGACAGATATCTTATCCTTCACCGACCCCTGATCGTACACCCTGAGATCATCAACCCCGTCTTTCTTTCGCCTCCTGTAAGGGTGTGGATCGAGTACAGCCCCCCCGCCAATGGTCTTTACAGGCGAAAGCCTCCTTATTACAAAACGGTCCCCGGACATTGCTGTGACCGGAAACTCAAGCCGGAGTTGGCAAAACCCCTTCTGCCCTCCTTTTATTGCATCCGAATCATAAAGAATGATACGTGCGACCGACTCGGAGGTCCCGATATGCAGATGGGCCTGGCTCCTGTTTTTCACTTCCGGGGCGCCCTTAAGCAGTTCTATAGCTGCATCGAGCGACCTGGTCGGGTATATCCTGTCCGGAAGTACCACAACATCACCCCTGTGCAGGTCGTCTTTTTCCACACCCTGGAGATTCACCGCCACCCTCTGTCCTGCAAGGGCGGTCCGAATGGACTTGCCATGACTCTGAAGCCCCCTCACCCTGCTCTTGATCCCGGAGGGCTGTATCTCAACCTTGTCATCTACATTGAGCCTCCCGGAAAGGGCAGTGCCGGTTACGACCGTGCCAAAACCTTTAAGGGTAAATACCCTGTCCATCGGCAGTCTGAACATACCGTTGGACCTCTTTGGTTCTGCCCCGAGTGCAAGTCCTTTTATCTTTTCTTTTAGATTCTCTATGTTTTCCCCTGTTTTAGAAGAAACCGCGACAATATCCGCCCCTTCAAGAAAACTTCCCTTCACAAAATCCCTGACTTCCTCCATGACAAGTTCGAGCCAGTCGGGCTCAACGAGGTCGGATTTGGTTACTGCAATAAGGCCTGTCTGGATATCAAGAAGGTTGCATATGGCGAGGTGTTCCCTGCTCTGAGGCATTATACCCTCATCAGCGGCAATAACAAAGAGAACGATATCAAGACCGCCGGCACCGGCAAGCATGTTTTTTATCAGCCTTTCATGCCCCGGGACGTCGACTATGCCGACATCGGGACCGCCCGGCCAGGAAAGCTCCGCAAACCCGAGGTCTATAGTAATACCTCTCGCCTTCTCCTCTTTTAACCTGTCGGGGTCGGTACCTGTAAGGGCCTTGACAATGGCACTCTTGCCATGGTCAATATGACCCGCCGTACCCATTATGATATAACGCATTGTGGTGCCTCTCTATTTTAGCCGCAGACCGGCGCAGACCAGAACAGATTTTATTTTAAAAGAATTTATCCGTGGTCATCCGCATTAATCCGTGACAGAGAACTTTATTTGTACTTAACTTCTTCACCGTTATTGATAACATAACCGACACTCACCTTAAGGTCCTTTCTGAGCGAGTGATATACAGAGCAGTATTTTTCCTGAGAAAGGGCGATTGCCCTCCGGATTTTTTTATCCGTAAAACCCTCTCCCTCAAATATGAGTTTCATATGAATTGACTTGTAATATTGTGGGGGCACAGGATTCCGGTCTCCACTAATTTCCAGCTTGTAACTTTTAAACTCACATTTCATCTTCCGGAGAAACGAGACCGAATCTATCGACATGCAACCGGCGAGGCTCAGTAAAAGGCCTTCGGTGGGCATGCATCCCCATTCAACCCTTGCATCGAACTCTATGGGATACCCGCTTGAAGTCCTGCCGGTAAATATCAGGTCCTTGTCCCATGTAAGGATGCCCCTCGTTGCCGTCTTCACCTTCGTTTTATAGTCTCCCAGCTTCTCATCCAGTTCTGCAATTTCTTTTTCTTCAGACATTTATAAACCTCCTGAATAAAATATAAGTTCTTCCGGTAGTTCTTCGAACAATATAACCACAACTACAAAAAAAACTTTCAGCCACAGACTCTCACAGACTTTTTTAAAAGAATCCTTATTAATTTAAAACCATAATATCTCCATTTATTTTTAGTCTCAAGCCTTCAGCATTTTCTTAAGTTTTTAGTCCGTGCCAGTCTGTGGCCAAAAAAGTCTTTTCTTTCTTTGCCGCAGATATCTGCAAATTATCACAGATTTAAATAACTTTTAAATTTTCTTATCAGTGTTCCTCCGCGCAAATCCGCGGCTGAATATGTCTTTTTCTTCTTTGCCACAGACTTACACAGACTTTTTAAAAAAATTCTTTCTTTTTATTTTAAAACCATATATAGCCCTTTATTCTTCTCTTTATGTCTGTGTCAGTCTGTGGCTGAATATATTCTTTAAGCCTTTTCTTAAGTCTGTTTAAATCAGTGCAACATGCTTTTAACTCTTTTCTCAAGTCTTTAGTCCGTCTCAGTCCACTGCCGGAAACAATTTTAATTCTAACACGAAGACATTGAAATTTTAAAATCCGGGGCAAACCACATGAAAAGGACGGCGTATTAAGCGCCGCCCTTTTATCCACTACCCACTTTATCCGGCTACTGTCCAGTTACACTAATCAACTTCTCTGACCCTTCTCCTTATAATAAGCGCACCCCCGAACATCAGGACAAACAGGGCGCCGAACGGATACTTTACAGAATAGACAAGCGGGGTTAACGCAAGCCGTGTCATAAATCTCAGTGAATCATGTTTTGCTATATAGTCAGCTATTGGTGGTGAATATCTGTAATAGAGCTTCACAAACAACCTGCCCGGTGCATTGGTCAGGAGATCCCGGTCCCTGAACCGCCTCAGGACCATCACATCGTCCGCCATGTAACTCCCGTATGCCGCCGTAGCTATGAAACAGCCGCCGCCACCGCCGGATGTACCGTAACCAGGGGGTGAACCGGGCACTGACCCGGTCAATGACACATCGATAACAGGGTTTGCAGGGTCGTCGGAAGAGATGGCAAGGATTGCACTCTTTGAACCGGGTGAAGACGGCGAAAAGGTAACGGTAACCGAACAACTGCCGCAGGCGGATATTGCAGGGGTAAGACCCGGGCAGGTATCCGGCGACACGCTGAAATCCGAACTGCCCGCCCCGCTGACGGCAATGGAAGCGATATTCAATGGACCGGCGTTTCCGCTGTTCATTACAGTGATCGTGCGTGAAGCCGAACCGCCTGTGTTTAACGAACCGAACGGAACGGATGCCGGTATTGCCGTTATCTGCTTCTGCAGGATAGCACCTGAAGCCAATGAATTATACAGATTCAGTCTCCCACCGGTTGCTACTTTGCCGTTCAGGGCAGTTACCGGATCAACCCCTGAAAGGACCCTGTTCAGCCTGCAGCTCAGCCCCTCGGAAGGATATCGAGCGGAGATGAGACCAACAGCACCCGCAACATGCGGCGCCGCCATGGAAGTGCCGTTAAAGTATGAATAAATATCACCTGTAAAGGCACTCGAAGCTGGTGAAACGAGGCTTATCTCATCAATAAAAGACTGATTTCCGGCGCCGTCGCCTGATGAAGAAATATCTATTCTCCCGGAAAAGACGGTACCGTCACCATTAAAAAGATTGGCGAGCTGGGAGTCCGCAACATAAGAGGCTTTCAGATAGCCGCTATAGAAGCTACCGGAATCAGCCGCACCTAATGAAGGATCTTCAACAAGATCATACCCTATGTCCTGCCCTGTAATGAGCAGTTTCCCTCCGCCATCAAGATATGTTTTTATAGCGTCCTGGTCGGAGGCCGTCAGGGTGCAGAGAAAATCATCACCCGTAAACCAGATAACGAGGTCATGGTCAGACAATGGATATAACGATGCAGGGAAATCCCTGCACGAAACGGATGCCGGATAACTGGAGAAATCGGAATTCCCGACGGTCACGGTTGTATAGGTTTTCCCGTTGGCGGTAAGGGCCTGCGTATAGAATGAAGTATAATCGGTCCCATAATTTCCGGTCTCGTCATCGTCAACAAGCAGGATCGTCGAAGGATTTCCGAAGAAAGCGAGAGCCTCCTGCATAACGGATTGACGTGTCGCAACTCCATTGATTCCTTCAAAACCGAAAGAAAAATAGACGAGTTTATAGTTTTTAACAGCATCGGTATAATGCAGGCCCGCTGTTTTTTCCGCAAGCGCAGAAGGGATTGAACTCAGTATCCCCTCCCCGGGGGCCGCGAGATCTACCGAACCGGCGCCGAAATTGGAAAAAGAAGTCAGATTGTCCGATTGGTCGGTTGCAGCAACACAAATGATATTGGGCAGGTCATGGTCGCATGGATATTCGGGGGTCACTTCATTGTCTGTCCCGTCATTTCCCGCCGCAGTCACAAAGAGGATACCGGCATCACCGGCCATCTTAATGGCATCTTTCTGGAACCGGCTGAATTCCGGGCCGCCGTACGAGGCATTTATGGCAACTATATTTACTCCCCTGTTTTTCATATCGAGAATATACTGGATGGCAGCAAGTTCATCCGCCGTTGTCCCGGAGCCGTCGGGGCCAAGGAATTTCACAGCCATTATATTCACATCCCAGTTGACTCCGGTTATTCCTGTGGCGTTATTTCCTGCCGCCCCGATAGTCCCGGCCGTATGAGTGCCGTGGCCGTTATCGTCCATCGGGTTTCCGTCGGCAGGTTTCGGAGTCACACATTGACCCGATGTATCAAACTTTGCGCATGTCGTTGCATCCCAGCCATATATATCATCCACATACCCGTCTCCGTCATCATCGATTCCATTCCCGGGTATCTCACCCGTATTTACCCACATATTTGCCGTGAGGTCCGGATGGCTATAATCCACACCTGTATCGAGGTCGGCGATTACGACCGTATTTGAACCGGTCGCCGTATCCCATGCCGCTGGAGCGCTTATCCTGGCAAGCCCCCACATATTGCCTGCTGCATATTCAGGGTCGTTCGGCACGGCCTGGATTTTCCATATGTAATTAGGCTCTGCATACTCGACACCGGGATCTTTTCCAAGCTGCTCCAGCATCTCTTCGGTTGTTTTAATTTTAGACCGTAAGAGCATATATTTGTGCCCCGTCTTTTCAGACAAAAACCTGAACTCTTTAGCAATGGATATTGAACGGGCAAACACACCGCTCTTTATGGCGACAGGTGAAACATTCCTCCTGAATTTGACGATTACCTCGCCACTCCTGTACAGGGGTTTTATCCCTTTTGAAGACAGCAGCAGGCCCGCCTTTGCAATTCCTTTGTGCAGGGGAAGTTTTTTATGATACATCCCGTAAGCGGGGGCAAGAAAGAGGACAAGACACAGCAGGCAGAAAAGTACAGGTAAAAAAAACTTTCTATTAAGGATCATGACGAATTGATTACCGTTCTCTACCGGGTTTTCACCTTTTTCGTAATAAATGCCACGCCGCCTATAACCAGGATAAACAGGGCGCCGAACGGATACTTTACAGAATAGACAAGCGGGGTTAATGCAAGCCGTGTCATAAATCTCAGTGAATCATGTTTTGCTATATAGTCTGCCACCGGAGGTGAATATCTGTAGTAGAGCTTCACAAACAACCTGCCCGGTGCATTGGTCAGGAGATCCCGGTCCCTGAACCGCCTCAGCACCACCACATCATCCGCCATGTAACTCCCGTATGCCGCCGTGGCAATAAAACAGCCGCCGCCACCGCTATCCGAGCCGCCGCTGCCCGAGGCAAAGGCAGCCTCATACGCACCCATGTCAACAACACCATCCTGCGGGCGGGCATTCCCGTCGAGGTCATCGGAAGGAACGGACGGGGCATTATTGTCTCCCCTGTTGATGACCATGGATCCGGCCTTCAGATGGTAGTCGCCATTGGCCGAATCAACGAACTGCGGATCAGTATCGGGAAGATTATTGGCCTGTGTAATAAAACCGGCAACATCAATATTCAAACCATTCGGACCGGTATCAAAATCATTGTTATTTATCCTGCCGGAAGTTGATGACGTATTAATGATACTGATATCGGAGCCGACCGAAGCCGAATTGTTGTATATTATATTGTTGTATACATTTAATGTGTTCGTATCAATGAGGGCATACAGTCCCCCGCCGTCATTAAAACCGGCCTGAGTTCCTTTACTGCTGTTGCCGGCAATAGTGTTGTTTACAATTGTATAGGTCCCCGTGCTGGAATTTTCTATATATATCCCGCCGCCGCTGTCGTTCTCATCGATATTGCCTGCAATTATATTATTCACGATAAGCGCATTCTTATTATCCGTATCGATGTAAAGCCCACCGCCCGAATTATCCGCCGAATTATCGAGTATCCGGCACTTTGATATCAGGACGTCCGCCCCGGCGCCACTCCAGTCGATTATGGATATGCCCCCCGGGCCGCCGCCACCCACTGCAGGCTGAACATAACTATTGTTTTTCAGTACGCTGCCGGTAATATTTACGGTCAGCACACCCGTTTTTACGGTATTGAATATCGAGATACCGCCTCCATAAGTATCCGTCATGTTTGAATCCAGGATCACATTACCAATCGATAATGTTACACTAAGAGCCGTACCAGCCGTAGTCTCTGTATGGTCAAATGAGAACCCGCCGCCGCTGCCGTCCGTAACCCCGTTCCGGATTGTCAAATTGGAAACAGATACGGTTGCCTGGGAGGTGTTATCCTGTATAACAATTGACAAAACACCGCCGTCGTCCGCAAGATGAACACTTCCTCCGTCAAGCACCGTCAGGGACGGATCGTTTGTCTGTGATATACAGCCCGCATCCCATCCGCCGCTGATTGTAAGAGAAAAACCACCTATAAATTCAAAGTGCGTATTTCCAGGGGTGTTATTAGTAATAATATAATCCGTTACATTGGAGGCAAGTCTGATTTCATTATTCACGGCAGTAGCATCATTAAGCGCCGACTGGAAATCCGATGCAGGATTGGTTGTATCGTTTACACAAAAAACCCCTCCGTTTAAAGTATAGGCATCAGCTTGAGGTATCTGAATTAAAACGAGAAAGGTAAATGTTATCAATATAGTGAAAAACTTATTCATCAATACCTCCTATATATATCTATAAATGTATTCATTTTTTAGTCTAATGCTCTTTTATGCCTCGTTATATATTACCATATAATAGTAAGAAAGTCTTCCATGATTATTAAGGAGCATAACTACATAATTCCCGGGTAACTGGAAACCGTGATTATGTTATTATTGTCAATGCATGAATCACAGGGACACCTTATTAATGATCTCAAAAAAAGGGTTTTCCATGATCTTCTGGAGATTGCCGGGAGGGTATTCATAGTAGTCAGATACTCGGAAAATGTTTCAGTAGGAAGGAGGGGATTCACGGACGAAGAAAAGGAGAACGGGCTCGTGCTTGTCATGAATTCTCAAATGAATTTCAGATGGAAAGAAGAGGGAATAGATGTAAGGCTGATGTTCGGGGGAGCGCCCGAGAAGTGTTTTATCCCGGCCGACGACATTATAGCCGTATACTCACCCGAGGCACATGCCCAGTTTCTGGTCGCCCCTCCTGAGATTGAAGAAAAACCCGCCGGTAAGACAGAAAAGGAGAGGCAGCTCAGACGTGTTCCTGAAAAAGAAAATGACAAGGTAGTCAAGGTCGACTTCAGGAAAAAGAAAAAGTAAGAGGCCGCAGATAAAGGCAGATTTATGCAGTTTTTTCATTCCTCGTTTATTACTGCCAGGCAATAAGTTTTATAATATAATGCTCAGTTATAAAATAAAAAAATGTCCGCCCGGAAACGACGAGGTCAAAGTTAAATAGTGTCTGTGTATAAACTGCTGTTTTATATTTTTGTCATACCCGAAGTCTGTAGTCGGGTATCCGGAACTTATTGAAAAGAATAGATTCCGGCTTAAGGACTGCCGGAATGACAGATAGAGAGACTTACTTTATACACAGACTCTAAATACAGTTCCACAATGATTTTTTCTGGACAGATGTGAGCGCAGATAACAATGAAAAGCATTAAACGCATAGGCATACCAAGAGGGCTTCTGTACCACAGGTACGGAGATATCTGGAAAGAACTCCTTAAATCAATGGGGTTCGAGGTCATAACCTCGCCCGGGACAACCGAATCCATCCGGGACATTGGACTCAGCCTCAGCGTCTGCGACCTGTGCATGCCCATTAAGGTCTTTCTCGGACATGTAAATGTCCTGAAGGATAGTGTTGACGCAGTCTTCATTCCCAGATATATAAGCATCGAGCAGGGCGCTTACATGTGTCCGAAATTCATAGGGCTTCCCGATATGGTAAGGGCTGCGATAAGAAACATCCCTCCTGTAATAGATCCTGTAATGAATCTGAAGACCGGTACCATCATGGACTTCGTAACGGAGCTTAATAAAAAGCTGCACTTCAAAACTCCCGATAAAGACGAGCAGTTGAGGATTCTCGGATTACCGGTAAAAAGAGATTACTTCTTTGGTGAAGGTAAAATCACTGTCGTTGTTACGGGCAGACCATATCTTGTATTTGACAATATAATGAACAAGGGCGCAATCAGGTATATCAACTCTCTCGGGGTCAGGGCCTTTTATTTCATCCCGGACCTGTTCAGCACGGAAAAGACCATGGATTCCCTGCCCAAATGGGTCTACTGGAGCATGGGTAAGGAAGTAGTCACCTCTGTGAGGTCTATGCTGGACAATCATGACATATGCGGGATAATCAATCTCGTCAATTCCGCCTGCGGCCCGGATTCTTTCCTGGTGGAGCTTATCACCAGATCGTTTGATCTTGGTAAAAAACCGTATATGGCGATAACCATCGATGAGCATACATCCGATGTCGGCCTTCAGACAAGAATCGAGGCATTCATGGACATGACCTTAAAGAGAAAGCCATTAAATGCGTGGGGCGGCGGGAAATGAAACTGACCGTTCCCCACATGGGCCTGCTTTCTGTCGCCTACACGGAGATACTCAGGAAACACGGTGTGGACATGATGCCGCCTCCCCGTCCTTCGGTCAATACCCTGAATCTTGGAACAAGAAATTCTCCGGAGTTTGCCTGCCTTCCTTTCAAGATAAACCTCGGTAATATGATTGAATCACTCGATAACGGCGCCGACACCATCCTTATGCCGGGCGGGTCGGGTCCCTGCAGATTCGGATATTACGGTGTTGTGCAGGAACAGATACTGAAGTCTCTCGGTTACGAATTCAACATGACCCTCACGGACAATCCCGACAGCCTCTCGGGAATGGTCGGAACCATAAGGGACATCAGTGATATAAAAGACAAAAAACATGCCTTCACTGTTTTTTATCTGATATTGATAAAAATGGCCGCCCTTGACAAGGCGCAGTCCATGTACCACTGGTACAAGCCAAGAGAAATCAACCGCAATGAATCGGACAAGGCATATTCCGGCGCCGTCAGAACCATAGGAAAGGCTACCACGTACCGGGAGCTGTACAGATCGTGGAAAGAGGTAAAAAAGATATTCAGAGATGTCAAGGCGGACATGAAGCACAAACCCCTGAAGGTTGGTGTGCTGGGCGAAATATTTGTCGTTATCGAACCTTTTGCCAACATGATGTTTGAGAAAAAGCTCCTCGATATGGGGGTTGAGATTGTCAGGGGGGTGTGGCTCAGCGATTGGCTCAATGACAGATTCAGGTTCAAGCCGTTCAGGAAAAACCAGAACAAACTTGCAAAAAAGTGGGCATATCCTTATCTTAAATATGCCTCCGGCGGCGAGAGCATAGAGAGTGTGGGCAAAACCGTAAAATTCAGCCGTGAAGGCATTGACGGCGTTATCCACATCATGCCGTTTACCTGCATGCCGGAGCTTGTGGCGGCAACTATCATGAACAGGATAAGCACAGACATGAATTACCCTGTTCTCTCTCTTACATTTGACGAAAATGTATCTGAGGTGAATCTTCAAACAAGGATTGAGGCATTCGTCGACCTGCTTGAAAGGAGGAAAAAATGCTGGAAGGTTTCTTAGGTATCGATGTCGGCTCCGTTACGACCAAGCTCGCCCTCATCGACAAGAATGATGATGTAATCTGGTCTACATACCGTAAGACTAAAGGCCAGCCTATCAGAGTTCTCCAGTCCGCACTGAGAGACCTGTCAAGAGCGCTTAATCCCGTCATACTCGGCTTGGGCACCACAGGCAGCGGCAGAAGACTTGCATCCTATCTTGCCGGAGCGGATATTGTAAAAAATGAGATAACCGCTCATGCAGTGGCATCTATAGAAACGGTCCCGGAAGTCAGGACCATCATGGAAATAGGAGGGCAGGACTCGAAGCTCATAATCATAAGAGATGGTGTAGTCATCGATTTTTCGATGAATACTGTTTGCGCCGCAGGGACGGGTTCATTCCTTGAGCATCAGGCTTCAAGGCTCGGCCTCTCCGTGGAAGAACTCGGCGGTTACGCTATCTCTTCCACAAAACCTACGCGGATAGCAGGCAGGTGCACTGTATTTGCAGAATCCGACATGGTCCATAAGCAGCAGATGGGGCATGAGATAGAAGACATTGTCTCAGGACTCTGCGATGCTTTATGCAGAAACTATCTGAGCAATCTTGCCAGGGGGAAAGAGCTTCGTGATCCCGTTATTTTTCAGGGCGGAGTGGCTGCAAATGAGGGTATCAAGTCATCATTTGAACGCGAGTTGAACAAAGAAATCATTATCCCGGAACATTTTAATATTATGGGCGCCATAGGCGCCGCAATGCTGGCACGCGAACTCTCCCCGAAGGAGACAAGATTCAGGGGATTTTCAATAGCACACCAGCAACTGACAACCTCCAGCTTTTACTGTAACGACTGTCACAACTCCTGCGGTATAATTGAAATCAGGGATGGAGAAAATATTATTGCAAGATGGGGAGACAGCTGCAGTAAGTGGTCTGCTGAATTTGAAAAGGTTTCCAATTGAAGAGAATAACTATGAACTACAAAAAAATACCGGCCTGCCGGGAATGATCAAAGACGGATTTTTACGGGTTGCCGTAATCCCACTGTGCCTGATTGCTTTTGCGCTTGTTCCTGCCGCATTTGCCCACGGGAATCATGCAATTGAGCGGATAATAGAAAAACAGAAATCAATCAAGACAATTTCCGCACAATTCACCCAGGAAAAACATTCCACAATGCTGAAAGATCCGCTGATTTCGAAGGGGAGTTTTTTTTACAAGTCCCCCGACAAGGTTGCATGGATTTATAACGGCCAGTTACAGATTGTTTCTGACGGGAAAGATATTACAGTATTTTATCCCCAGTTGAAAGAAGCCGAAATCATCCCTTTGAATAAAAGTATAATCAGGCTGCCGTTGAACTTCAATCTTGCCGGACTCAGGCAATATTTCAGGATCGATCTTGCCGAGAAGAAAAACCGTTACGTGGTGACACTCACCCCGATCAGTAAGACGTCAATGTTTTCGAAGATGGTGATAATCCTCCTCCGCTCCGGTGTGCCGGAAATCGTCAAGATGTTTGAAAAAACGGGGGACAGAAGCATTATAAGGTTCAAGAAACGGAAAATAAACATAAAACTTCCGGAAAATATTTTCAACATCAAGCTGCCCCGCGGCACCGCAATCAAGAGATTCCGGCAGTAATGAGAAGGGCTGTAATAACCGGTGCTGGAGTTTTGTGTTCAACAGGCAAAAACCTGGAACATTACTGGAACAGTCTTTCAGAGGGCATTTGCGGAATTGGTGAAATCACCCTTTTTGATACCTCGGGGTTCAGGGGAAAGCCGGGAGCCGAAGTCAGGGACGAATACATTAACGATGACCTCCAAAAGGAGAAAAGGCTTTCAAGATGCGATATGCTCGGTTTGTCTGCACTGGACGAGGCCGTTAAATCATCCGGCCTTGATCTTCACAGCCTGAGCCCCGGGAGGATCGCAACTGTTATGGGAGGGGGTTCCGGCGGCCTGCTGTCCGGAGAGATGTTCAGAAAAGCAATTGCGAATGGCAAAAAAGCCTCTCCATCTCTTCTCGTACCATTTTCATCATCATCATTCACAGACCTGGCGGCTTCGAGATGCAACAGCAGAGGATTCAGGACTACGGTTTCCACCGCATGTTCATCTTCATCCACTGCAATCGGCATCGCAATGGATCTGATAATTGATGACATGGCCGATGTAGTAATAACCGGCGGAAGTGAATCACTCAGTGAAACTACGTTTGCGGGCTTCAACTCTCTGAGGTTGGTTGACGAGGTACCCTGCAGGCCGTTCGATAAAGAGAGAAAGGGCATATCCCTTGGAGAGGGCGCTGCCATATTTATTATTGAAGAGGCACAGGCCGCAGCCAGGAGGGGCGCAAGGATTATTGGAGAAATTGCAGGTTACGGCATTACAGGTGATGCAAACCACGTGACCGCCCCGGATCCGGAAGGCAGCGGGATGGCTTATGCCGTTGAACTGGCCATTGAAAACGCCGGTATCTCGACAGGTGATATAGATTATATTAACGCTCACGGTACAGGAACACATGCTAACGACCTCGCCGAAGTGCTTGCAATTAAAAGCATGTTCGGGAATAGTGCGTATACAATTCCCATAAGCTCAACAAAATCCATGATAGGACATTGCCTGGGGGCTGCGGGCTCACTCGAGGCATCCGCTTCGCTTCTGCCGCTTGTGAGGGGCATTATACCACCCACAGCCAATTACAAAAACAGGGATCCGGAATGCAACCTGAATATTGTATCACGGGCATTTAAATCATCCGTAAAAACAGTGCTTTCACTTTCACTCGCATTCGGCGGTAACAACACGGCACTCATACTGAGGAGATACAACTGATAGCAATTACCGGCATAGGAATAGTTTCACCTTACGGAGTCGGCGTTGAGGCATTCAGAAAAGGATTCCTGAGCCACCAGGGGATAAATCCAGTCGACCATTTTGATTCAACAAAATACGGGATCAGGCGTGCAGGATGCATCAGAGACTTTATCCCGAAGAAATACATTCCCCCCATGAAGGCAAGGAGGATGAGCCGTTTCTCACAGATAGCCATTATCGCTTCAAGAGAGGCATGGGAAATGTCGGGGTTGGAGTTAAACGATGATATTTCAAAAAGGACAGGTGTAATAGCCGGGGCCGGATTAGGGAGTGTGGAAAGCACAGACCTTTTTTACGAGGGTCTGGTCAGGCGTGGGCCTCACGAAACAAACCCCATGATCTTCCCTGAGACTGTCCAGAACATTGCTGCTGCCCATATCTCCATTGAACTCGGGATCAAAGGTCCCAACACCACATTCAGCCAGGGGGACATAGCCGGTGAATCAGCCGTTTTTTATGCAACCGGACTGCTAAGAAAAAAAACAGCGGATGCCGTTATTGTATGCGGGGTTGATGAACTTACGGCGCCCCTGCTACTCGGTCTGAGTTCACTAAAACTCTTAAGCGTCACCGATACGCTTGCACCATTTGATAATAAAAGGGATGGTATAATCCCTGCCGAAGGGGCGGCGTCGGTAGTTATCGAGAGGGCTGAGGATGCCGGGAACAGGGGCGCAAATATACTTGGCTATATTAATGCGTTTGGAACCGGTTCCGATTCAGTCGGCAGATTTTCGTATGCCTCTCCGGAGTCCATGTCGCTGACAATAGACTCTGCACTCAACAAGGCCGGAATCTCTCCGGATTTCATATCCGCCTCCGCAAACTCAACTGTAGAGCTTGACAGAAATGAAGCGATTGCAATAAAGTCAAGCCTGGGGCGGACAGTCCCGGTCACGGCCGTTAAGAGCCAGATCGGAAGTTTCATGGCATCAGGCGTAATGAAACTGACTGCATCTCTGATATCGATCCGGGAGGGTGTTATACCCCCTATATTTGGTCTTGATGACCCTGAAATCCCCGGATTAAACTACATTATGAATCAACCGGTTAGTGCGGATATCGATTCGTGCCTCATAAACGGATTTTCACACGGCGGATCCAAAGTCTGCATGATCGTAACAGGCTCCGGGAGGGAAGAGAAGGGATAAACCGTGAAACTTAAGTTGATAATCCCCGCATGGCCCGAGTCCAGTATCTGGAAAAATCTCATCTTCAGGTTCCCGTATCTCAGTGTCACCACACTTGCAGCCCTTACGCCTGACAGTTGGGATGTATCCTTTGAAGATGAAAATATAGCCCCTGTAAACTTTGACGATGACGTTGGCCTCGTTGCCATTACCGCACTGACACCACTGGCGCCGGAGGCATACCGGATCGCCCGGGAATTCAGAAAACGCGGAGTGAAGGTTATTATGGGAGGATTCCATGCGACCTGGATGCCCGGGGAAGCATTGCAGTATGTAGACTCTGTCCTGATTGGAGAGGCGGAATCATTATGGAACAAAGTTCTGACGGATTTCGAGGCAGGCAATCTAAAACGGGAGTACAGATCGGACAAACACTCCGATATTTCCGGAATCCCTGTTGCAAGGAGGGAAATCCTTCCCGAAAAGGGATATTTTTTCACAAATACCCTCCAGACAACGAGGGGTTGTCCATTTAATTGCGAATTCTGTTCAGTAACCGCATTTTACGGGAAGACATACAGGACAAGACCGCTCTCGGACGTATCCGCTGAATTGGACAGCATCGCAGAGACGAGTAAAAATCATTTCCTGTTTATAGTGGATGACAATATTACGGGCAATCCCGCGTATGCCAGGGACCTCTTTAATCTTCTAAAAAGATATCCTTTCAAGTGGCTGAGCCAGACCTCCATTAAATTTGCCGAAAACCCTGAACTTTTGAGATTGGCAAAAGAAAGCGGCTGTTACGGAATGTTCATAGGATTTGAGAGCCTGTCGCAGGAGGCGCTCGACAGGATTAACAAGCGTTTCAACAGGGTGGATAAATATGCGGAACTGATAAAGAGGATTCACGACCATGGAATCGGAATCCAGGGCTCTTTCATTTTCGGCTATGACTGGGACACGAGAAATACCTTTGAGGAAGTGGTAAATTTTACGGAAAAAACAAGGCTGGATAGTGTATTATTTACTATACTCACACCATTTCCGGGGACAAGGATATTTGAAGAGATGAAACAGCAGGACAGATTACTCACAACCGATTGGTCCAGGTATGATATGGCGCATGCTGTTTTCAGACCGCAGAATATGACCCCTGAAGAACTCGAGGAAATGTTTGTTACGGCAAACAGGAGGTTTTACTCCATACCATCCATGTTCAGAAGGCTCATTGCAAAAAGACGGAGCCTCAGCGTCTTTATTCCGATGAACTGGGGCTTCAGAAAGGCATGGAAGGGATTCAGATAAACGCCGGAAAAAGTATATTTTTTCAAGGAGGAGATTACTTATGGTAAAAAAGACCGTTATTGTTACAATGTTATTGATGTTTGCTTTCCAAACCTCGGCCTTTGCAGCGGTAGAGACTCAGGGGGATGTTGTATTCCGTGATGCCCTTTACGGCACTGCGATCGGTGCAATTATCGGCGGTGCAATATACCTCGTAAACCAGGAGGACTTTGCGACAAAAGTGGGAGTAGGCGTAGCTGTCGGTACAATAGGCGGCCTGTTCTTCGGAGTCCAGGAGTCCAGGAGCCTGGCTGAAATAAAGGGTAAGAATGTAAAGTTTGCCCTGCCTACCCCTGTCATTCAAAAAAGAGGTAATAGTATAATTTATTCGACCTCATTATTAAGGATACATACGGATTAATGTTGATGACGTCGCAAAAAGTCGCCGGCTACTGCGTTGCACTAAATTATCTCCTCACTGCGGCGTACGCAAGTACGCCTCGTTCTTCGAAATTTGTGCGCCTTGTATCTGACGGTTTTTGCCTGGCCATTCCCTTTCCGGACTTTTTACGAGTCCATCAATGTTTTATCATAGTGAAAATAAAAGGAGGTTATGATTATGAGAAAATTCGTAGTAATCCTTGCAATAGCATTATTTGCAATACCGTTTCTGCCGCAAAAATCACAGGCCCTCGGGCTGGAAGTTGCCGCCGGAGTGTGGAGCCAGGGTCCCAGCGGTGATATCAGCTATGACGGCAACCTTGCTCCCGGAACTACACTGGATATTGAAAAAGATCTGAAATACGACAAGAAAACCAAGCTGTTTGGAAGGATCAAGGCGGAACTCCCTCTCTTTCTCCCTAATATTTATATAATGGCTACTCCGATGAAATTCGAAGAAACAGGTTCGAAGAATATTCCATTTACATTCGGCAACCAGACATTTAATGCAAACGTCCCATTTCACTCGAAGTTGCAGCTGGATCATTATGACATAGCATTCTATTATTCACTGCCTTTTCTAAAGACCGCCACAATGGGAAAACTGAACGCAGAGCTCGGAATCAATGCAAGGATCATCGATTTAAAGGCGGAGATTACCCAGAATACCCTGGGAATATCCGAATCACAAAGCTTTACCATACCTGTCCCGATGATCTATGCCGGAATCCAGGTTAACCCGGTTAAATTCTTCAGCGTCGAGCTGGAAGGCAGGGGAATAGCATACAGCTCCAATCACTATTATGATTTCATAGGAAGGGTCAAGATAAGGCCGTTTGGGCCGATCTTTGTTGCAGGCGGCTACAGGATTGAAGACATCAAGATCGACCACAGCGACATCAAGGCCTCAATCAAATTCAAGGGGCCGTTTGCAGAAGCAGGTGTCCAGTTTTAATATTTATAACCTTGACTGATCATGACTTTCAGGAACCCCTGTTCTTCAGGACGGGGGTTCTTATTTATCAATGTCTAATAACGACCATATGGCGATCAAGGCCAAACTCCGAAAGCCCGGGTCTGAAGATATTGTATTTTCCATCATTTATGCGCTTCATCTCTTCAGGGCAGGACGGCCCCTTGCTGATGATCATTAATCCGTTTTCATTGCAAAAAGGGGAAGCCCTTCTCAAAAACTCATCAACCTTATACAATGCCCTTGTAACGATTATGTCAAATTTTTCGGGCACATTCTTATGACCACACGGATAATCCTCCAACCTGCATCTGATAACATAAATATCCCGGAGAGAAATGGTTTTTATGAGATTTTTCAGAAAAGCCGTCTTTTTTCTTGACGGTTCAATGAGAAAAACCTTTAAATCCGGACGCGCAATCTTCATGGGCACCCCGGGAAAACCAGCTCCTGTCCCTATATCGAGAAGTGTTTTCGCGCCTTCAGGGACGGCCTCAAGATAGCTCAGGGAATCAATAAAATGTTTAAGGATTATATCCCTCTCTTCAACTATGGACGTAAGATTATAGGCGCGTGACCACTTCCTGAGCATATGGAGATACAATGAAAAGGCCTTCACCCTGCTCTCACTGCACTCAATTCTCAGCTTTCTCAGCGCTTCTTCAAGAATACCATTGGACATGACTTATGGAGCCCATGGGCAAGCCCGTAGTACCGATATAGACGCCCCAATATGGGCGACATCCCGACTAACTGCATTCATCCCCCGACCAATCCTCAATAGATGACTCGGGACAAAGTCGGGGCTTATCGGGATATAAACTCCACCGACTTAAGACCCGACGAGATATGGCAAATCGTGTTATGAACGGTATTAATAGTCTGAAAAGATAAGAAAATGGAATCCATCGGGTTAGTGGGGGGATGTAATATTTCTTCCCGTACAGTATAAAATAATCCCGCCATCCTCTTACCCTTTACCGGAAGTGAATTCAGCATAATTTCAGTACATATTGCAGCGCTGGTAGCAATCCGGTCTCTTGCATACTCGATATACAGGTCACTGACATGCAATAATATATCGTCCGGAATCTTATCAATATCCCACCCTTCGTAAGGCATAAGCATATTAAAAATGATGTTATCATTCATCCACCATGAATCAAAGGGGTACTTTTCCACGTCCTCAAGGTGATAATCAATCTTTCTTATGCTCTGCAGCGAAAATCTGAATTTTTCGGGCGATATCCAATTCCAGTTGAGTATGTTTTTAATCGCAATAATTTCGACAGGAACACCATAGCCATTATCTATTCCAACATAAATAAAATGGTTCAGTATTTTTCTGAATAATTTTTTATCTACCCTGTACAGTCTCAACTGCTTTACATATTCATCCTTTATCGCCCTGTAATTGCTCCTTGGCAGCAAAGTAAACAGCGATACATCCTTTATGCCTACCCCCGGTTTAAACAACATATTGAAAAAAAAGTACTCATTCCTTTTAATCCTCCCACCCAATATCACAGAAAACATTCCTCTGCCGTCTGCAAGTGAAACTCTGATATCGAGCCTTTTACCTGTTTCTTCAATCACATTAATGCCGTTCTCTGCCGCCGCAAGTACCGGCTTCACAGCCGGCACACTTTCCGAAAAAACCGGATTAAGGCCGGATATGCTCTTAAGAACCGGTATCGCACGTTCTGAACGGGAATCCAGAATGGCAGCAAAGGCAGGAGACGAAAGTTCCGGGTTTTCAACATATGTAAAGAGTTCGAGGAGCCCGAGAACTTCAGCGTGCTCCGAACCGCGAAGGTCATTTATCATGGACTTTACGATATGATATCGGGTCTTGTCCCGCATAACGGTAAATATATCGTAAAGCCTTGCTCTTTTTTCCCTTATCTCTCTTACAATATATTCTTCAAAACTTTCCTTAATATCAAGAAACCTCTGTACAAACCTGCCGAAGGCTTTCACCCTGTTAAAGAGTTCTTCAGGATCAAAGGCAGACAAAACTACAGTCTTTTCGTGAACTGAAAAAGCAGGATTCATTATGAATTCTTCAAGTTCGGATACCATCCACACAGGAATGGATGAGTACAGTTCTTTTCTTGCCTCAAGGATATATTTAAGCAGCGAAGAAATATTCTTCCTTTCAAGCCTTCCCGGTCCGGACCTCGCCAAATCAAAAACCATGGTTAATACACACTCTGAATCTTCATAAACGTAGTCGATAAAATGCCTCAGCAAATCATTGGGAGGCAATGATATGAGCCGTCTCAGGTCAGCAAGCTGATTTCTTTTTCGCATTAAATCTCCTCTTTTTTTCAAGAGCAACCATTATTAAAGAGACGGCTGCGGGAGTAACCCCCGCGACCCTGGATGCCTGTCCTATATTCGCGGGCCTTATATCTTTCAGTTTCGAGAGAACCTCCTTTGAAAGACCGTTAATGGCTGCAAAATCGAAACCCGGAGGTATTGCCCTCTTCTCAAGCCTGCGCATCTTTTCTACCATGTCGAGTTGCCGCCTGATATAACCCTCATATTTTACTTCTACTTCTACGGCCTTCATCTCATCCCCGCTCAATCGGATATCGGGAGGGGAAAACCTCCCTATGAATTCATATGTCAATTCGGGCCGCCTGAGCAGTTGGCTTAATGTTTCTGCTTCCGATATCTCTGAGGTATTTATTTCCCTGAGATAAGGATTTATTTTATCCGGCTTAATACGTTCTCCCATTATCCTTGATTTTTCATTCTCGATGGCATTTCTCCTCAATATGAATCTCTCATAAACATCATCATCAAGAAGACCTATCTCATGGCCCTTATCCATCAGCCTCATGTCGGCATTGTCATGTCTTAAGAGCAGCCGGAACTCGGCCCGGGAGGTAAACATCCTGTATGGCTCATTTGTACCCCTTGTAACGAGGTCATCTATCAGGACCCCGATATATGCCTCGTTTCTCTGAAGGACCAGCGGATCCGCACACTTTATTGAAAGTGCGGCATTTATGCCTGACATCAGCCCCTGTGCGGCTGCTTCCTCATATCCGGATGTACCGTTTATCTGTCCTGCAAGGTATAATCCTTCAATCTTTTTTGTTTCAAGCGCATGGTTCAATTGCGTCGGGATGACAAAATCATACTCTATGGCGTAGCCGGGCCTCATTATCTCGGCATTTTCAAGCCCCTTAATACTCCGGACCACCTCTAACTGCACACTAACCGGAAGGCTTGTGGAAATTCCGTTTGCATAGTATTCGACAGTATCCAGGCCTTCAGGCTCAAGAAATATCTGATGCCTGTCCCTGTGTGCAAACCTGACAACTTTGTCTTCTATGGAAGGACAATACCTGGGCCCAATCCCCTTTATCCTGCCGCTGTAAAGAGGGGACCGGTCAAGGTTGTTCAGTATGATATCGTGTGTCTTCTTATTCGTATAGGTAATGAAACACGGCAACTGGGGATTTGCTATCTCAGTGGTGGAGTATGAAAAAGGCTCCGGCGGCTTGTCACCATATTGGGGAACGGTCCCGGAAAAATCCACACTCCTTGCATCGATACGCGGCGGGGTCCCGGTCTTGAGCCTGCCGAGACGGAAACCGAGTTCCCTTAATGAATCGGCCAGTCCAACGGATGCGAACTCTCCGGCCCTTCCCGCAGAATAGCTGTCAAGCCCTATATGGATCAGTCCCTTTAAAAAAGTACCGGTTGCGATAATGACCTTCCTGCACTTATACAATATCCCCAGCGATGTCATAACCCCCTGGATACCGCCGTCATCAACAACCAGTTTCTCTACAGATGCCTGTTTAATATCGAGGTTTTTCTGTTTTTCGAGCACCTTCCGCATGTTGATACGGTATAAGACCCTGTCCGCCTGTGCCCTCAGTGACCACACCGCAGGTCCCTTACTCCTGTTAAGAACCCTGAACTGTATCCCTGCAGAATCTGCAACCCTGGCCATCTCTCCTCCAAGTGCATCTATCTCTCTGACAAGGTGGCCCTTTGCAAGCCCCCCGATTGCAGGATTGCATGACATCTGGGCTATAGAATCGAGATTCATTGTAAAGATACAGGTCGACATACCCATCCTTGAAGCAGCAAGCGCCGCTTCACAACCGGCATGACCGGCTCCAATGACAACTATATCATAATCTCTTACCATCTCTTACCGTTGAATAAACCTTGCTAACCCACATAATTAGAGTCTGTCCATAAAGACAGTCCCTCTATCTGTCATTTCCCGACTTAGTCGGGGAATCTATCCTTTTCAATAAGTTCCGGATGTCCCGAATGTTTTCGGGGCATGACAAAAATAAAAAACAGCAATTTATACACAGACACTAATTAATACCATAGTTCCTTTCATTGAGGCGAAGCCTCCCAAACTTATTGTTCGATACCTTAGTGTACTCTTGCCCGTCCACGCTGCATTTATCTTTATCATAACAAGCTCTTAATATTTTCAATAATCCTGTCGAGTTCAATAAAATGCACAGCGAGCTTAAAAGCGAGCGAATCCAATATAATACTTTTACCCTGCATTTGCATGCTGTTGCATGAACTTTTTGAGCCATGCCGTCTCATTGCCCCCGCAAGGCTGTAGCGAACAGACAAACATATTTTAACTTTAATTAAGAGCTTTTTTCCTGTATCTCAGAAATTCAAAAAGACCGATAGAAGAAGCCACGACCGTGGAAAGAAACCAGAGGAAAGATATTGAAATGGCAACCTGGGGAGAGAACCCGACCCGCCCCAACAGTATCACAAATGCGCCCTCCCTTATACCCAGGCCTGATATGGAGACCGGCACGGTTGCAGCCGTGATAATAATCGGCATGAATACCAGAAGTAACAGAAAAGAAGGCGACTCCCCAAGACCAAGGGCAATAACATATACCATCACAATGCTTAATATCTGAATAATAAATGAGAGAGCAACCGTTTTCAACATTATGCTCCCTTTGCGGATATAATAATGGAAATAATCATAAAATGCTGAAACAGCGCCGAACCGTTTACCCAGCCGGAAACCGAATAATACCAGGCTGACCAGGATAAAAAAAACGAACAGGGCCGGCATAGCCAGGCTCATACCAATGACCTTCAGGTCAGCATAGGCAAAAAATCCCGCTACCAGGCCGATCAGAAGGAGTGCAAAAAAACCGAGATATCTATCCATGAAGACCGATCCAAGGCTGCTTCCGCCCTTCCCTGTATCTGAGTACAGGTAATATACCTTTACTGCATCACCACCTATTATCCCCGGGAGAATATTATTGAAGAAGCTGCCTATCATATAGAGAGAAAAAAGTTTACCCAGAGGATAATCTTCATCAAGAAGCATCTTCCATCTTATTGCAGAAATAAATGTGGCTATAATATAGAGGACTACTGAAAAGATGAAAAAAGCGGGTCTTATTGTTGTAAGATGTGAAAAGATATTCGCCACCCCGGCTTTCCTGAAAACCACATAAAGGAAAAGGCCGCTGACAACGAATTTAATTGCGAAGTAAAAGAGTTTTTTCCCGGCTTTATGTTCCAATGATCTTCTTCACGACATAAATGGCTTTTCGCTGGCTCTCATGATACACCCTCACGAGGATCTCGCTTATAAGACCCATTCCTATCATCTGAACTCCTACTATGATCAGCAGGGCGCCGAGAAGCAGGAGGGGCCTGTTCCCTATGGATATCCCGAAAGCCAGTTTCTGGACAGTCAGGTACAGAAGCATCATGAATCCGAGAAACCCGCTTATCAGCCCCATAGGTCCAAAGAACTGAATGGGCTTGGTGGAAAAACTCTGGAGAAACTTGACGGTTATCAGGTCAAGAACAACCTTTACGGTCCTCGAAATTCCATACTTTGATTTGCCCCGCAGACGCGGATGGTGAGTCGTCTCCACTTCGCCTATCCTTACTCCGTACCAGCTCGCCACGGCAGGAATAAATCTGTGCATCTCGCCGTAAAGCTTTATGTTCTTTACCACATCTCTCTTATAAGCCTTTAAAGAACAGCCATAGTCATGCAGCCTGACACCCGTCACTCTGCTTATTATGGAATTTGCGATCATGGACGGCAGCCGTCTGCTGAAAAAGGGGTCCCTGCGTTTCTTCCTCCATCCGCTGACAAGGTCGTAGCTGTCCATCATGGACAGGAGTTTGGGTATGTCGGCGGGGTCGTTCTGAAGGTCGCCATCCATTGTCACAATTATGTCTCCCCTGGCAAAGTCAAAACCCGCTGCAAAGGCGGCGGTCTGTCCGAAATTTCTCCTCAGGCTTATAACAATAACCCTCTTGTCGGACGTCTGTACGGACTCAAGGAGAGGCAGTGTGCCGTCTGTGCTTCCGTCATCAACATAGATTATCTCATAATCACGGCCATCTTTATTAAGACTCTCCATCAGTCTCTCATGGAGCGGTTCGACATTTTCTTCCTCATTATATAACGGGACAACAACGGAAATAAGCATGGAAATCTCCTTTTTACACCTTTATTGAACTCTAATAAGAGGATATCCCCGGTCTTTCCATCCCCTTAAATCCATAGCACTCAAATATACTGTACCTCCTGAGCTCAACTCCTTTCCTCCTGATACTGTACAAATGTCTGTCACATTTCTCAAAAGCAGCTTTCAGGCGTGCCGGCATCTTAATGTCATTAATCATAACAAAAACGGCATTGTTATTAACCATATCTTCAAATCCAGGCCAAAGATCATACTGATTCATCCTCCTGCCCGTATTGGCGCAGTATGTGACGGGGTTACCCTTTACATAAAAAGCCAGTTCGCTTGTCACCTGGTAACTGTTGGAAAATATAAAAAACTTTCCCTTATCTGCCATCCTGCCGGTTATTTTTGATACTTCTTTACCAATCTCTTTCCATCCCATTAACCGCACCGCCGGATTTTTATCCGGGGGCAGATGCAGGACATCAGGATAATGTGCCGCCACTGTCAATAAAACAGCCAGAGACAGGCCGAAGACTACCAGGTATCTGGTCCCTTTGGCCAGAAGTTTAAAACCCTTAAGGTAATAATACGAAAATGCCGTTATCATTGTGATATATGCAGTCATCGCCCAGTTTGCCTCAACCTTCCCCTGGATACTCTTTAACAGGAAAAAAGCAAATACCGGCATGGAAAACCAGAAAATAAACTTCCCCCTGATTCCTCTCCACATCCTGAAAACAGCCATAAAAAAAAGGATAAACAGAACCGGAGTAACAACGCCCAGCTGCGAACCTGTAAACTCAAAAAAATCCTTAAGAGATATCACAAGTCCGTCGTTGATATGGGTCTGTCCCACGGTATGTCTCAGTGTCACCCAGTCATGCCCCGCATTCCATATAATGACGGGAGAAAATATAATCAGACTGATAACAAAGGCAAGATAAGGGTAAGGTTTTTTCAATATGGGCCTCAATCTTCTGTCGGATAACATGTATATGAGTGTGCATATGTAAAAGAGCGCCATGGTGTATTTTGAAAGGAGTCCCATACCCACAGTAACCCCAAGCAATATCCATATCTGGAATGTTTTTTCCGATCTTTCTACCCGCTCAGATATTAACCATACGAGGTACAGAGACATTATCCAGAAGAATACAAAGGGTGCGTCTATCGTCATGATAACGCCGAATACGGTAAAAAGCGGAATAAACTGGAACAGCACAGCCGAGTATAAAGCCGACTCTTCTTCAAACATCCGTCTTGTCATGAAGAAGATCACGATACTGCTTAAGGCAGAAAGGATAACCGCCCCGACCCTTACGCCGAATACCGTATCGCCAAAGAAAAATCTTCCGACTGCGATCAAATACGCTATCATGGGGCCCTTGGAATAATAGCTGAGGTCAAGCCTGCGTGCCCAGTCCCAGTATTGCGCCTCATCGGGGCTGAGATCAAGCGGACCGGTAAAGATGTAATAAATCCTGAACACAGAAATTACCGATAGAATGATAAGAAGTACCGAAGAGTATGATGCCTCCCTGAACTTTGCCAGGCCCCGCCTGTACAGGGACATAACCATTACCGCAGAAAGGCTTCCCACGGCCATCCCCACCAGGACATCAGAGGGATAATGAACCCCGACATATACCCTCGAAAATGCAACCGTTAAAGCCCCGAATATCAGCAGAGGCCTTATAGCCCCGCCAAACAGCGCTACGATAGGAATGACAATTGCAAAAGAGCTGGCCGCATGGCCCGAGGGCATAGAGAAAGAGTTGCCTCTGCCTACGAGCACCCTCGCATAACTCAGTACCATGAATGGCCGCGGTCTGCCTGCCAACAGCTTCATGGAATGCACAATCCAGTCTGAGAACATAAGCGAAAAGAGGGAGAGCATGACGGCGAGAAAGGCTTTCCTTGAATCCTTTATAAATATCCAGATGATGAAAGGCAACAGCAGATAATACGGCCTGTTGGTAACAAAGGGCATTATGCGGTCAAAAAGGCCATTGGCCATGCCATTATTTATCATCGCAAATATCTGCGTATCAATCTCATTCAGCATTACATAACTCCAGTGAACGCCTTGCCCCTTCAAAGGGTGTCATACAATAAACAGGGGTTTATCGTTTTTATCGAATATTCCCCTCTCCTCAGCCATGTACATCAACCTGCCCACTGCCGCCAGGCCCTCTCCGCCGATATCCAGTGAATAGTCATTTACATAGAGATCTATATGTTTGCCGATCACCTCATCAGCTAATTCCTGTGAATGTTTTTTTATATATGGATATGTCTCCTCCCTGTGAGAAAAGGCATAATCGATACTCGACCGGATCATATTGTCGATTTTTCCAATCAGACCGATGCCAAGCGATCTCTTAGCAATAATCGCCCCAAGTGGTATGGGTGCTCCGGTTGCGGCCTCCCACCACTGTCCGAGATCAATAATCTGCTTCAACCCGTAAAGACTGTAAGTAAAGCGGCTCTCGTGAATTATCACTCCCGCATCTGCTTCACCCTCTTTTACCGCTTTCATAATCTTATTAAACGGGATGAAGATTATATTGTCCCTGAATGCAGGATTATAAAGCTGCAACAGAAGAAATGCAGTCGTATATCTGCCGGGAACGGCTATCCTTTTCCCTGCGAGTTCATCTATCCCAAAGTCATCTTTCGCTACAATAAGCGGGCCGCATCCCCTGCCAAGGGCTCCCCCGGAATGAAGAAGCGCATACTCATCTCTGACAAATCCCAGTGCATGGTATGATACCTTGGTAATATCCAGTTCCGCCTCCAAAGCCATCCTGTTAAGAGTTTCCACGTCTTCAAATATCTGGTGGAACCGGAAATCGTTATCCTGAACTTTCCCGTGCATAAGTGCATAAAAAATAAACGTGTCATTGGGGCAGGGCGAAAATCCCATGGAAAGCTCTTTACCCGAAGTGTTAATCATAAGCCTCCGATGAATTCCAGAAGAACCGCCTGGCAGTTTTCCGCGGCCTTTCGGAAATTCCATTTTCTTTTATCCCTGATTCCGGCAATATTGCTTATTCCCCTGACCTCAAAACAGGCCGTTTTATACATATGCGCAACATGAAATACCGCTGCACCCTCCATATTTTCACAGACTCCCCCAAAACTCCTTTCAAGATATTCCGAACGTCTGATCGTCCCTGAAACGGAGGATACAGTCAGAAATATCCCGTACCCGGTATTAATTGGCATTCCGGCTACTTTCTTCCTGAATATTCTCATAAGCGCCGCTCCCGGATGAAATTCATTATAGTAACGTTTTCTGCCGATCTGCAAAATTGCCATCCCTGCCTCTTCCATACTGAAAAAGCGGTCACCCATGATCACCCCCTCATCAGCGTAGAACTCTTTGGAAGCAACCGCCACATCACCGATAGAAAGACCGCTGGCCGGATAACATCCGCCTATCCCGAAGTTAATAACACACGATGGCCTGTATTCCCCGGTAAGGATGGTAGCGCCATGGGAAGCATTCACCTTTCCAATTCCCGTTATCACAAGTATCACCTTTTTTCTTCCTATCGATCCGGACAAAAGGGTTACCGGGCCGGTATGCAAATATTTGATGTCTCGCATCTCCGACATAATCTTTCCGCATTCCTGATCAACAGAACAGACCAACCCTATGTTTCTACTGTATTCCATCAGACCATTTCTTGATGGCGTCGCAAAAAGTCGCCAGCTACTGCGTTGCATCAAATTATCTCCTCACTGCGGCGTACTCAAGTACGCCTCATTCGTCGAAATTTGTGCGCCTTGTATCTGACGATTTTTGCTTAGCCATCTCCTTTTCGGACTTTTTACGAGTCTACCATTTCTTGTATGATGAGGTTATCGCCGCATCCAATATCTACGGGACCCGGCTTCAATATATGCTTTACGGCATGCTGATCTTTATTGAATAACTGCCCACAGACACATTTTGCATGATACCGTGCTGCCATAGCAGGCCGGTGACCTTCGCCTTCCGGTTCTCGGGGACCATCAGTATAAGCTTCGTGCCCAGCTGCGACAATTTCTTCCAGTAAGCTCCCCTTTCATCATTGATGGTACTCTCAGTTTCCACCTCTACAATGGCCACTATCATCCCCTGGTTCTTTAGTATAAGGTCGGGATAGCATCCCCCGAACTCCTCGATATCCTCTCCTTCGGGATTAATTCCTATCTCACCATAATCTTTTAAAAACCTCGTTTTAAGAAAATCGATGAGCCAGTTATGTATAACGGTTTGAGAATCCATAATAACCTGAATTTTACAAAATAAATTAGTTAATATATAATTTACAATCAGTCTTAATAAAAATGCAAAGGGAGAAACCACAGAGACCGCAGAGGAAATATACCAATTCTGTGAAATAAGTTATGACAGACAATGGCATTTTTTTATAAATCCGTGATAATCCGTGTTAATCAGCGGCTGATTGATTTGTTATAAAGTGAATAACCAAAACCCACATATGGTTCCGAAATATGTCGTTTATCTCTTCTTTTCTCTCGGCCTATTTTCCGCCCTGGCCTTCAGGGCATTGATCGTATTTCAGCATCTTGAACCCGGCTGGTTCAGACCTGTATGGTACATAGCGGTTATAGGGTACTTTTTCTTCTTTCTCTACAGGTTTAAGATATCCAAAAAGCGGAAAAATGCAATTGCCGACTATCGCCTTATCGAAAAAATTAAAACCAATGCATGCCTGAGCGACGAAGACAGGGGCGTACTATTGTATCTCCTGTCATCCATTACGGTGTCACTCGAAGACATCAACTATGCAATCATATTCGTACTGTCCATAGTCGCCGTTGCCGGAGATATTATCCTGACAGTGTGGAAATAGGCCGATACCATAATGAATACGAAACCGGAAATAATCGTTGTGGATGATGAAAAAGACCTCCTTCAACTCCTGAAATACAATCTTGAAAAGGACGGATATTCCGTGACAGGTTCCTATAATGGTGAAGATGCCCTGAAAAATATCAAGAGAAAAAACTTTGATCTCATCATTCTCGATCTTATGCTTCCCGGCATCCAGGGGATGGATCTGTGCAGAATCCTGAAGGAAAACGAGAAAACATCACATATCCCCATTATCATGCTGACCGCCAAAAGTGACGAGTTAGACAAGGTTCTCGGCCTTGAACTCGGGGCCGACGATTATATTACAAAACCATTCAGTCCGCGGGAGTTGATCGCACGGGTCAAGACCGTGCTGAGAAGAACCCGCCGGGTGCCGAAAACAAAAAAGACCATCACCATAGGCGACCTTGAAATCAATACAGAGACGTATCAGGTAGCAAAAAAGAAGAATGTGCTAAAACTGAGTGCAACAGAATTTAAGCTCCTCCTGTATTTAGTCGAAAGGAAAGGCCGTGTCTTCAACAGAGACATGCTGCTGGATGCGGTATGGAAAGACGAGGCCTTCGTCGAGCCGAGAACCGTCGATGTCCATGTCAGAAGGCTGAGGATGCAGATCGAAGATGACCCTTCACATCCTGTCTATTTAAAGACAAGACGTGGTATCGGTTACTACATCGACGGAGACCTGTGAAGAGACCATTTTTCAGAAGACTCTTTATCCTGTTTGCGATCATTTTTATCGTCTCAATCTTCTTTACCGAGTTCTACATAACCCGCATTGTTCGCATGAACTTTATTGAGAATATCAGGAAAAACCTTTCGATTCAGGCCACACTTATCGCCGATTCCACCGATTTCAACTCCGGCTCCATCGCCGGGCTCTCATTAAGAAAGCTAAAAAAAATGACCGGATCCCGCATAACCATTGTATCACCCGATGGAACGGTAATCGGTGACTCCGACAAAAATCCCTCAACCATGGACAACCACGGCAACCGTCCCGAGATTCAGCAAGCGGGTATTTCAGGTACCGGATGGTCAATCAGACACAGCAATACCCTGAATGATGACCTGTTCTATACCGCCGTTAAGGCGCAACGGAACGGAAAGCCGGCAGGGTATGTCAGACTTGCCGTCCGCCTCCACAAAGTAAACGAGGAAATAAACTCATTACGCTTCAGGATCATCGGAGGAGTTGTTCTTGTTCTCGTGGCGTCGGGGATTTTGACTGTTCTGCAAACGGTGAGAATACGTTCGTATGTCCGGCAGATAACAGACTTCACCGGCGCACTCGCACGCGGCATATTTACCAGAAGACTTCATATCAAAGGGGGCGGTGAATTCAGCGAAATAGCGAAAGACCTCAACAGGATGTCAAAAGACCTTAAGGCACTTCTGTCATTGAAGGATGCAGAGGCGAGCCGCCTGAATGTCATGCTCACAAGCATTCCCGATCCGCTGCTTATCATCAACAAAGAAGGGATCGTCGAACGTTCCAATGAGGCGGCGCGTGATCTCATGGGAAAAGGTTCACCTACAGGCAGGCACTTCTATGAGGTTGTACGAAGTCCTGAATTCTTTTCACTTGTCGATAAGGTAAAGGAAAAACAGTCCACCAGTGTTGCCGATATGAAAATTGACGATCCTGCTGAACGGTATATGACGGTTCGCATCTCACCGCTTTTTTACCGGGAAGGTGACCTGTCCGGCTACATAGCGATTCTCCATGATACGACAAAACTCAGGCGGCTCGAAGAGATGCGGAAGGACTTTGTCGCAAATGTATCCCATGAGATAAAGACACCGGTGACGGCAATCAGCGGCTTTGCCGAGACCCTGATTGACGGGGCGATCGATGACAGGGAAAATGCGCTGGATTTCCTCAGGACAATACAGTCCCACAGCAGGCGGCTGAACAGGCTCGTCGATGATCTCCTTACGATATCGAAAATCGAGCTCGGTATTGAGGGGATTCACAAGACAGAGATAGATGCTGAAGAACTGATTGATTCCGTTATCGGCACACTGAAAAACAGAGCGGAGGGAAGAGGACTTTCATTGAATAAAATTATCAATGTTGCGGAAACTCATATCCAGGCAGACCGTGACAGGCTGATCGAAATACTGCTGAACCTCGTGGATAATGCAATTAAATTTACAGAGAAGGGCGATATTACGATAGGCCTGGACAAAGGAGAAAAGGCAAAATATCTGTTTGTAAAGGACACGGGTATAGGCGTCCCCGGAAAGCATATATCACGTCTTGGCGAACGATTCTTCAGGGTAGATACGTCACGCTCCCGCGAGCTTGGCGGCACCGGACTCGGTCTTGCCATCGTCAAACACCTCGTTAAGGCTCACGATTGGGAGATGAAGATAGAGAGTGAAGAGGAGAAAGGCACCACCGTTAAGATATATATTTCATGAGTACAGCTGTCAATAATTGCATATCGTTATCCTGTTCTTATTTATGGATTTCCAATATAATCTATGATATTCTGGAATTATAATTCCAGAATTTACACTTTGAGTATATTATTGTTATACGGAATTATAAAAAATGCCAAAAAATATTGAGGACTTATCAGTTTTCAGGGAATATAAGCAGGTTGAAAATCGAGTTACGGCTGCTTTATTGCAGATTTTTAAGGTAGGTGGTGAACCCCTAATGAGAGACGTTCTTTCAGAGATAGGTATAAAGTTGCCGAGCAGTGAAATAGAAATTTTTTCTCAACATAAAGAGCCTGAGAGTATTCCTGATGGTTACCTTGAAAGCAATTTTTCTTTTCGATTGTTTATTGAAAGCAAAATAAAAAAGAAAACAATTGATAAACAACAGTTAGCTAATCATAAAAAATCTATTACGCAACCCAATGATTTTATTTTATATATTACTCCGGATGATGAAAAGCCAAAAGCTTTAGAAAGTATATCTTGGACAAATTGGTTAACACTACAAAATGGATTAGAAAATTTTACTTCAAGCCAAAATACTGGTGAGCTCCTTGAGTTTTTGATCAAGAATTTTAGGACTTTATTAGAAAATGAAAATTTACTTATTCAATCTTGGAACTTTGACAATAATCAAGTTCTTATTGTTGCTGGTGGCTTTGGTGAAGATGCAGCTCTAAATCACAACGTATATGTTTGCCAAGAAAAATCTAAGCGTACATTTAGACATAGTAAGTATCAAAGTTTTTATCGCAATAACAGAATAAAGCATCTCTTTGAAATTATTAGTGAGCCTGAACAGAAAAGTTATCCAAAAGAAGAATTGCAGAAACTTTCAACGAGTTATAAAGATGGTGGCATAAGGACAGTTTTTAACCTTAAACGCTTAGATGATGTGAGTATTATTAATGATAAAGTCGATAAAAATGGTAACCCTTGCCCTTATACCTATGGGGTTAGCAGATATGTTGATTATGATATTTTCAAAAAAGCAAAAAGAACTTCTGAACTTGGATGAGCGTATAACAATTTGATGGAGAGGAATGTGCACTTTTTTGGCTTTGAATAGCTTGAGGTGTGCAAATTATCTGTTATGCACTTGTATGTGCTTCATGGTTCGCATCCCTCATCAAGACATTAGCTGGAGAAAGGGATGCAACAAATTAACGAAAAAAAATTATATGAGATTCTCTTAAAGGATGTAAAATTAAGGTTAATTGAAGACGAAGTCAGAAGGAAATCGGAAGGGTCACATCTTAAATATTAAGTATTGACTTCTCAAATTTGCCTCCTTAAAATAAAAGAAAATAAAAGTGCCTAAAATAATTGATAGGCAGGTAGCATTTAATGGTAAGGCCCTTACGAGTAGAATATCCTGGAGCATATTATCATGTAATTATCCGTGGCAACTGTGGAGAGAAGGTATTTACTGGTACAGGTGATAAAAAGAAATTTCTCGAATATCTTGAAAAAACCTGGACACATATTTCAATAAAATGTCAGGCGCTGCAACTACAATGAGGTATAAACAAGTTGCCAAAGAAATTGCCAACGATAAAAGCTTTAGGCGTAAGGTAAATAGGATCAAAAAACATATATTTAATTTTTAAGATATGGCCCTTTTTTTTCTTCCTTTTAAGGTTACTTTCTTCGTCTTTTTTTCTTTATTAGGAGTTTTTGTTTTGGCTTCTGGTTTCAATGTAATATTTAGGGGTATCTCGTTTACTACAACCCATTTCTTATCGAGTCGCTGGTATAACCTGAAAGTATAGTTCCCGCTCTGTTTAAAATCCATAGCATTTAATATAATATTCGTACGATGATTATCACTATTAATATTTTGGCTTCTTGAATCGATTAAAATTTCCTCGGTCCCGTCAGGAGATAAAAGCATCAAACGGAACCTCAGAGTCTCTTCAGATTCTCCATCCTTATACCAGCGACTTCCAAAGGCAAGGTTATTTATAACAGCTGGCAACTCCACTGCAACAATCCCTTCAATACAGGTAAGATAACTTGCTAATTTTGTTTCTTGATCAATACTGATTCTCTCGCATAAAACAGACCATATATGTTTAACCATAACTTATGCCGCTCCCTTTTTAAAGTATTTTTCTGTACTATAAGTCTGTTTCGGTTCATGTACTTGTGTGAATTTCGCTACAGTACCGCCCCCCAATACATTATACTGTGGAGCTATTTTAGTAAGCTCTCCAATATGTTGGGTTGCTTCTTTCTTGCCTTGCCTTTCCGATAATAGAGAAACTATATATGTATTCAGTGAAACCCCTTCAGATTCAGCTGCGGCAGCAAGTTTTGCATGTAACCGCTTAGGCATTCTTAGCCTGATTTGTCCACTATAATGTACAAGTTTCTTTGGAGCCGGGAGTGGTTTGCCAGATTCTTTTAATGTTTCCAGATAAGCTTCAGCAGCGACCTTAAGCTCAGAAATGGCTTTTTCCTGAGTTTCCCCAAAAGCGCTAAGACCGGGCAATTCTGAGACAGTTGCGATAAATCCACCATCTTCATCACTCCATTTAATTGAGATAGAATATTTAAACATTTCTCACTCCTCTTTACCTAAATTGTATTCTTCAATAAAATCCAGCAATTGCTTAACTTGATAAGGTTTTGCTTTTCCATCTGGCATTTTTTGAATGGATAGTATAAAAGATGGATTATTTCTTTTGTAAATAAAGTGTGAGCCACGTGTTCTATCATGTCGCATCCCGACACATTTACAAAGGCTTTGAAGTTCTGAGAATCTAACCCCTGCTGGATTATTCCTTGCCTTTTTAAGTAGATCGATACATCTTCTATTCAATTCTAATCATCCCGAGTCTTTATATTAATTGGTACCATATATGGTACCAGCCTGTCAAGGTTTTTTTATTCTATCCAATCTCTGCCATGATGTTTTGATTTACTCATTACACACAAGTAAGAATTTAGAGGGCGTTCTTAACTACTTCAACTAATTATTTAGCATTTGCATTATATTAAATATTTCCGAGGTGGAAGCCCCGACATTTCCTGCAATTTCAGCAAGTGTAATTCCATAGTCCCCGACAAGCTTGAACGCTACTTCCGCCCGCGCCTGAGAAACATTATGTCTGCGTCCCCCGGGGCGTACCTCTCTAACACTTACTCCACTCCTTTTGCATATTTCATTTATAACCTCCCGGATTTTGTCTTTCCTTTCACCATGCATGAATTGTTCCTTGACTCGCTCATCAGCTTCTTCAAGTATCTCTTTCACAAAGTCCCCACTGCCCGGTATCCTCTCATCTGTCAACCTTCACTCTCCAAGCCTTCTCATCGATACCACTTCAGGCCACCCGCCCACAGACCTGATCAATCCTCCACCCATTAGTTTAAAAAGTCAACAATGTCCCCTAATTTCACCCTAATTTCTCATGGCCCCTATTTCTCAAATTGCAAGTTTTATGATTTATATCATAGAACGCCATCCCGTATATTGTGCATCATTAATTTACTGATGCAATTGCAGCAGTAAAAACAATAAAAGTCAAAGGAGGACTTATCGATGTTTTGTTATCAATGTGAACAGGTTGCGAAAGGAACGGGATGCGAGAAGGTAGGTGTGTGTGGAAAGAGTGCACAGCTTTCGGAATTGCAGGACTTGCTTGAATATGCATTAAGGGGGTTAGCCCTTTATGCTGTAGAAGCGAGGAAAGAAGGAATCTCTGATCCTGATGTAAACGCCTTTACAGCAGATGCCCTTTTTACTACTCTTACGAATGTGAATTTCGACTGGCAGAGTATTGCAGGCCTTGTCAGAAGGTGTGTTGAGCTCAGAGAGGGGCTTAAAAAGAAAGTTTCAAAGACCTTTGACCATGAGGCAGCTACCTTTACTCCGGCAGATGATTATGCGGGAATGGTAGCACTGGCCGGCCGGGTCGGGATTATGAGCTTAAGCGATGATCCGGATATCCGCTCACTCATGCATACAGTAATGTACGGACTCAAGGGCGTTGCCGCATATGCGGTACATGCACGCACACTCGGGCAGGAGGACGACAAGGTCTATGCCTTCATGCACGAGGCCCTGGCCTCAATGCTGAACAAGGATCTCTCTCTGAACGACTGGGTAGCTATGGCCCTTAAATGCGGAGAGGTCAATCTCAGGGTAATGGAACTCCTTGATACAGGTAACACCGGCACTTATGGACATCCTGAGCCTACCGCAGTTTCGCTCGGGGCGAAAAAAGGTAAGGCCATACTAATATCAGGCCATGACCTTAAGGACCTTGAGGAGATACTGAAGCAGACAGAAGGGAAAGGGATAAACGTATATACCCACGGCGAGATGCTTCCCTGCCATGGGTACCCGGGGCTTAAGAGGTATCCGCAACTTGCAGGTCATTACGGAACTGCATGGCAGAACCAGCACAAGGAATTTACTGAATTCCCGGGTGCGATCGTCATGACCACCAACTGTCTGCAGAAACCCCTTGATATCTATAAAGACAATATATTCACCTCAGGTCCTGTTCAGTGGCCCGGAGTGACTCATATTGAAGGTCATGATTTTACCCCTGTCATAGAAAGGGCCCTCGAACTGCAGGGATTTGAGGCCGATCTGCCCGGTAAAACGGTTATGACAGGTTTTGCCAGAAACGCTGTGCTGGCCGTGGCTGGAACGATAGTGGAAGCGGTAAAGAACAAGGACATAAGGCACTTCTTCCTGGTTGCAGGTTGCGACGGGGCAAAGCCCGGTAGAAATTACTACACCGAGTTTGTAGAAAAGGTCCCTTCAGACTGTATAGTGCTGACGCTGGCATGCGGAAAGTTCCGCTTCTTCGACAAGGACCTCGGAGATATCGGCGGCATCCCCAGACTCCTGGATGTGGGTCAGTGCAACGACGCCTATTCGGCGATCAAGATAGCGCTTGCCCTTTCCGAGGCTTTTGGCGTAGGGGTTAACGACCTGCCGCTTTCGATGGTACTTTCGTGGTACGAACAGAAGGCAGTGGCAATACTGCTTACCCTGTTCCATCTGGGTATTCAGGACATCCGGCTTGGGCCCACGCTACCGGCATTTATCACACCGAACGTGCTCAAGGTACTGGTTGACAACTATAACATCAAGCCGATTACTACACCGGAGAACGATCTGAGGGCAATACTCTGCGGTGATGAAGCAGGAGATGCTGACTGTCTTGAGTTGGCTGAAGCTTCGGCATAGCATTACCTCATGATAAATACGCATAAAGAGGGGGCGGTGTGCCCCCTCTTTTTTTATCATGTTCAACCCTTCCATTTTTCAACAATATTCCCCTCTTCATCAAACTTACAGGCCCGGATAGACGTATCATGGTAAAAGGTGAACCGGGCGCCCTCTTCGATACCCTTGTTTTCCATCTCTTCTTTTAGCTCGATAGCCTCAAGGAGGGAAATTATCAAAAAAAGGCCCGGAGGGGCCAGGTCTACACGGGCTACCATAAATTGTCACCCCTGAAATAAATTCAGGGCAGGCTCTGAACCATGTGTCTCGAAAACTCTCGAGATATTGTTTCAGGGTCTCGTACCTCATTATTTTTATTAGATTTCCCGAACTTAATTCGGGATTCAGAATGACAGTAAGGGCATTTTCATATTTGGGCAACAGCCCGTACACATTTTACAAAATGAGACTGAGATAGCCTAACAGCCACATGAAGACCGACGAGGCGCAGCGTCGGCATATTTTATCTTTTCTTGAAACCTTATTACTGGTATAATTTGCTTATCAGTAGTTCACGCTACCCCGTGATAGGCGACACAAAGATTAAATAGAGTCTGTGTATAAAGTAAGTCTCTCTATCTGTCATTCCCCGACTTGCCTGTCCAGGTATTTTCGGGGGTCGTGGAATCCGGTCTTTTCAATAAGTTTCGGATGCCCCGAACGCTTTCGGGACATGACAGGAATAAAAAACAGCAATTTATACACAGCCTCTAAAATAGGAGAAGGATGACGATGCGGTTGTACATAGGCTTGGGTGTTTCCATCGGCATATGGATAGTATTGGGAATATATGTCTTTTCCGAGATTAAAAAGACCTACAATAAAAAAGGAATCTTTACGAACAGACTTCTGAATTTCTGGTATGTTCTGTGGGCGTTTCATCATATTCCGGTGGTTTTGGCATCACTGTTTGGTATCTGGCTGATACCGGTTAACAGAACCCTTGCCTTAACCGGAGGTTTGATTATCTTTACAGTTGGGGTTGTTATATTACCGATGGGGATGATTGAGTTTCGTTCCCTGCGTAGATCCACAGGCCAGGATATTTCAAAGCTCATAACCACCGGGATATACCGATGGAGCAGAAATCCGCAGTTTATCGGCTGGTTTCTGATGCTTTTGGGAATATCAATTGCCGGGCGGTCGGGATTTGCCCTGGCTCTTACGATAGTGTTCATAGCCGTTCTTCATCTATATACTATCCGGTTGGCAGAGCCTTACCTCGAAAATCTGTATGGAGAAGAGTACTGCCGATATAAATCGAATACTCCAAAGATACATCGGGATACCGAAAGATTGTGCTTAAGAATTTCTCCGGCTTAGTGCGGATGTTTCGATACAGCACAACATTACCTGCCTGATCCAGTATGCAAAGGCACGTACTTTTGGCATGCAGGTCGATTCCGAAGTAAAATTTGTGTTGTTTAGTGTAAAATTTCATAAACGGCCTCCTTTAAGTTGGATTCTGGTGTTACTACCATCATATCTTAGATGTAATGGTATCTATAAGGAGGCCTTAAAGTATTAATATTAGGCGTTGTGCAGATGATTACTTTAATATTGAGCTTCTATGAATAGCCTGATTAAATTACTCATCAAATCTCTATTCCTTACAGCAATATTGATGTTTACAGGAATTGCCCTGTCACATGCCGCCGGGTTGCAGAAGTTCTCTGACGCAAGATTGATAAATAACCCGGCAAATGATGGAGATAGCTTCCTTGTGAAAGCAGATGGGAAAATCCTCCATGTGAGACTCTATTTTGTTGACTGTCCTGAAACCTCAACGAGTTCTAAAGCTGATGCGCAACGGGTAAGAGAACAAACCCGCTATTTTGGATTGTCCGACCCGGCACGTGTCATTCATTTCGGTAACAAAGCAAAAACTTCTGTTAAAGATAGACTTGCCAACCCTTTTACTGTCTATACAGCCTTTGCAAATGCGATGGGAAGGTCATCCGGAGGGCGGATATATGCATTTATCACTACATCGGATGGAAATGATTTGGCAAGTCTGCTTGTTAAAGAAGGTTTAGCTCGCACACGTGGTACAGGTAGAAAAACGCCTGACGGTATACCTCGAAATGAAATGATTAAAAGGCTTAGAGATATAGAGATTTCGGCAATGTTGAAACGCATTGGCATTTGGTCGGAGAGTAATCCTGATCGAATCGCTGAACTTCGTGCCAAAGAACGCAGCGAAGAGGGGGAACTGCAGGAAATACAAAATCAAGTTGAGAAAGCTAACTCCCCGAAAGGGTTACTTGACTTAAACACTGCAACTGAAAAAGAGCTTCAGTCTATCAAAGGAATCGGTCCTGTTCTTGCGGGAAGAATTATTGCCGGACGCCCCTATAAAGCCGTAGGTGACCTACTCAAAGTAAAAGGAATTGGCCGTAAAAAACTTGAGAAGATTCGAGCTTATTTTACAGTAGGTAAATAATAGAAAAAACAATAATAACGAATAATACTTATAAGACCCCATGTCATGGGCAAAAAATTCTGAGAGGAGATTAACATGAACAAAAACGAAATATTAGGCTTCCTTAATACCAATCCGGTGTTTCACCTGGCAACTGTTGAGGGGGATAAGCCACATGTCCGTGGTATGCTCCTGTATAAAGCAGATGAAGATGGGATAATATTCCACACTGGAAAGATGAAAGACCTGCACAGACAATTAACTGAAAATCCACACGTAGAGATGTGCTTTAACAATAGTAATTTTGAAAATCTTATTCAGGTAAGAGTCAGTGGCACTGTCGAGCTTATAGAAGACCTTGAGTTAAAGAAGGAGATAGTACAAAAACGTGAATTCTTGCAACGATGGGTAGAGCAGGTGGGGTATGAACCTTTAGCTGTTTACCGGATGAGGAAGTGCGTGGCAACAGTCTGGTCAATGGAAACCAATTTTGCACCGAAAGAGTTTGTAGAGTTATAACCACCTGACGACTCATTACAGCGGACGCGATACAACCGCGCAGCTGATTTCGGGTGGTTAGCCGTAACAAAAGAAACAGATGAAGAACCCGGAAATATAGGGACACATCCCATATTTTCTTGACAACACAAAACTTATTTACTTAGAATCCTGTATGCCGAGGATAGCAAGGGGCGTTGCTGTCGATTTTCCCCATCATATCATACAGAGAGGCAACAACAGGGAGAGGGTCTTTTTTCATAAAAGAGACAAGGATAAATACTTGTCACTATTAATAAAATATTCAGAGAGATGGCACTCTCCAATTCTTGTGTATTGCTTAATGGACAATCATGTTCACCTGCTGGCAAAACCTCTTGAAGACGTATCGCTTTCCAAGATGATGCAGGGAGTAACGCTCTGTTATACTCAGTATGTAAACAGAAGATATAAAAGAACAGGGAGGCTATGGGAGAGCCGATACCATTCCTGCATAGTTGATAAGGATAGGTACTTGTGGGCGGCAGCAAGATATATTGAACAAAACCCTCTGAGAGCGAATATGGTAAGCAGAGCAGAAGACTTTCCTTATTCAAGTGCAAGGGCTCATATAAATGGAATAAGAGATGATGTATTAGGGGAAGAGCTATTTCCTGAGAAACAGAGAAGAGATTATTCAGAATTTGTGAGCTTTATTAGTTCAGAAGATGAAATGAAGGAGATACGGTATTTCACAAGAACAGGCAGACCGTTAGGAAGTGAACAATTTGTCAGTAAAATGGAGCAGAAACTTCAGAGAAAGTTTACGTTGAAATCACCCGGGAGGCCGAGAAAGAAGAAGGAGTAAAAATATGGGATGTGTCCCTATATTCTAACAAAATTCTAAAAACGCTAAAATCTTTATCAAATCCGGAAGCTGTTGCGGGGATGGCACGATTTGGTATTAATCCGGAAAATATTTACGGCATTTCTATTCCCAACCTGAGAAAGATGGCCGGGCAAATTGGGAAAAGCCATTTACTTGCCGAAAAGTTATGGGTATCCGGAATCCACGAAGCCCGGATTTTGGCATGTATGGTTGATGAATCTGAAAAGGTCTCTGAATCGCAAATGGAACGTTGGGTCAAGGATTTCGATTCGTGGGATGTTTGTGACCAGTGCTGTAACAAGCTGTTTGTGAGAACAGAGGTTGCGTACAAAAAGGCAATTGAATGGAGTAACAGAAGTGAAGAATTTGTCAAACGGGCTGGTTTTGTTTTAATGACTCAACTTGCTGTTCACGATAAGGAGGCCGGCGATGATACATTCGATGAGTTTTTCACAATCATAAAACGGGAAGCTGCAGATGAAAGAAACTTTGTAAAAAAAGCCGTTAATTGGGCCTTGCGTCAGATAGGAAAACGGAATCGAAATCTTAATAAGCGTGCCATCAATGTTGCTGAAATGATCCGGAAAATTGATTCTAAAACTGCAAGGTGGATTGCATCTGATGCTTTACGGGAATTAACTGATGAAAAAGTTCAGGCGAGATTAAAAAATTGAAAATGGTTCCTGATTCCCATGAGGAAATCCATTTGACTGACCCTGTAAAATCTTCTCCGGACAGAATAAAAACCATGAAATCTATCGCATTAAACTTTTAGTATCGGCACGCAATGGACATACAAGGTAGAATAATAAAAGCCTGAAATTTCCGGAGGTGTTTGTGAAATACAAACAAAATCTCAAGAAGACAGAAGAAGGTTATGCTGTGGGGGTTCCTGGTCTGCACCCGAAACTGGAATAGAATATGGGAACACAGCAGGTGGGAGGAAATATTGAAGTTGCAACGACCGTTAATCCATCCGGAAATCTTTTTGGCATTGTTTGTGCCTCCGGATTCAAAAGAGGGCAGGTATGTATGGACGCATTAAAGGAATTCCAGGTAATCCCGGGGGTTGGGAAGAGCATTGCTCAGGATTTCGTGGATTTAGGCTATCGAAAAGTAACAGAGCTGAAGGAAGAAAGCCCCGATGTAATGTATCAAAAACTCATATCCTTGCGTGGTGGGCATATTGACCGTTGTGTTCTTTATGTTTTCAGGTGTGCGGTATATTATGCGGGTAATACAGTCCATGAAGCGGAGCTTCTTAAATGGTGGAACTGGAAGGAAAAACAATAAAGAAAATATCAAAGGGGTGAACGTGCACAGCAGGAGCCCGGCGGTTTCCGGAATGACGTGACCCTTCAGGTTTGTTGCTTTTCCAAGGATGGTTGCTACACAATGTTGACGGCGGATTAAAACCGGGTCAGGAGACAAAAGATGGTCGGGATATTTGAAGAAACCAAAAGCCGGATAAAGGAGGTATTGTGAAACCGAGAAAGATAAAAGACAATGTCTATTGGATCGGTTCAGTGGACTGGGACAGACGACTCTTTGACTCACTGATTCCGCTTCCGGACGGAACAAGTTATAACGCTTATCTTATCGAGGGCAGCGAAAAGACGGTTCTGATTGATACGGTTGATCCATCCATGACCGATGAACTGCTTGCTCAGCTTGAGCATGTTCCTGAACTCGATTACGTAGTTTCGCTTCACGCTGAACAGGACCACTCCGGCAGCATTCTCCAGGTTCTCTCTAAATACCCCAACGCAAAGCTGATTTGCAACCTAAAAGCAAAAGGGATGCTTATGGACCTTCTGCGTGTACCCGAGAAATTCTTTATTACCGTTAATGATGGTGAGACAATATCTCTCGGAGACAAAACGCTGAAGTTCATACACACTCCATGGGTTCACTGGCCGGAGACTATGGCGGCCTATTTGGAAGAAGACAGGATCTTGTTCAGTTGTGATTTTT
>BDTO01000060.1 GCA_002897855.1 bacterium BMS3Bbin05 | reverse complement strand
TCATTTGAATGCCCGATGTAGAACCGGCCGGCAGGATTTTGGAGGATATAAACATAAAACATGCGATTCGGAGCCAGGTATAAATTGGCTCCCGGGGAGGGACTCGAACCCCCGACAAAGTGGTTAACAGCCACCCGCTCTGCCAGCTGAGCTACCCGGGAACATTAAGAAAAGACAGGTTATTTTATATCAAAATATCTCCGATTTTGTCAATGAATCAGCAGGGGGGCTCAGAAGATGTCTCCGGCCCTTGATGCAACAAATTCTATTATCTTCGCATAGACGCGGGTGATGTAATTATTGTCCGGGTCGATGATTTTGGCTCCCAGGATGAAATTTCTGCTGTTTTCCACGGGGGTGGAATACACTACTTTCAGTTTTGCCCTCATATCCTTCTGATAAAGCTTCGGCAGGGAGATAACACAGTCAATTTCCGAGTCCTGTGGCGCATATACAGGACTTTTTATCTTTATGCCATGCATACTGAAATCGAGTATTTCGGTTTCAGTGTGGGTAGCGCCCTTGCCGAGCAGTTTGCATAAAATATATTTACGGTACACAGATGCGATCGGATAACGCACTTCTTCTCTTCTGTCTTTTCCCGTATCCATAACTTAAGCTTTATTTTGTCTTTTTTTGTTATCAAACATTGTAGTGCGAATGTAAAAAAAAGAGAGGGACACAAGAATGTCCTGCAAGCGATAACGCACAACTATTGGGCTATATTCTCCCCTCCATTTATATAAAATAATTCCCATTTGCGGTTGACAATATGAAAGTTAACAGCATTTAAGCATGAAATATGCCAATATAACAATAGAGTATAACTTACCGTATTCAAAGAATTTATTTTCCCTATTGCTTCTGTAATACAGCGTGATTTTTCTCATTTGCGTGAAAATGCGCATTAAATTCCCTGTGGTTTTGCCACAGGGAATTTTCAATGAAGCAAGTTCGTATCTTTTAAGACTGTTGCAGAGACATATTACATAAGCCCCTGTTCTTTAAAAGAGGCATGTCCGTCGGGACCGATTATGAAGTGGTCGAGTGGTGTTATGTCCACGGTCCTGCAGGCCTCCGACAATTTCCTGTTCAGGGCAATATCGTTCTTGCTTGGCCTGAGATTCCCGGAAGGGTGGTTGTGAACAAAAATGACACCGGTTGCATTCAGCTCGAGGGCTTTCTTGATTACATCCCTCGGATAGACAGCGGACTGGTTAACGGTGCCTTTTGATAGTATCTCCGCCGAAATTATCGTGTTGGAGTTATTCAGATAGATTACCTTGAATACCTCCTCTTTCAGCCCGGACATCGTGATTGAAAGATAATCGATAACATCCGATGGCCCGTTAATTATCGTCTTCCCGATTGTTTCCTCGCGCATCTGCCTTTTCGCTATTTCAATTGAAGCGAGCAACTGCGCTATCTTTGCCGGTCCCAATCCATTTACCATTTCGAGTTCTCTCATGCCTGCCTTAAGAAGACCCTTAAGACCGCCGAAATGGCCGATGAGTTCCCTGCCGAGGCGTACCGCATCCTTCCCCTTCGTGCCTGTCCTCAGTATAATCGCCAGAAGGCCTGCATCGGAGACGAATTCCGCTCCTTTCTCCAGAAGAAGTTCGCGTGGTCTTTCATGCCTGGGCCAGTTTTTTATTGCATCCGTCATTTAATCCCTCCATGCCAAGGTATTAACGTCAAATATATCATACAGAAAATAATTTTACACGAATTCACCAGGTAATTCCATTTGTGTACGAATCGTTTTGTTGAACTGTCCGGTTTAGCCCGCATTATTCATGAACCGGGGGCCGTGCGGATGCAGGACATGCGGGTTTTCACCACAGCCGTCGTCCGCATCAATAATTGTGATTTGTAAGGGCCTGCGAGCTGTGAAGACCGGAAACATAATTAGTATAGTAATTATTAGACTGTTTCTATTAACATACTTAGAAAGGAGGTATTTATTTATGAATCAGACGCCATTTGATATCAATGATTTGAAAAAGTTGCGTCCTCCCAATATTAACCCTAAAAAAATGATCTGGATTGTCCCGTTAATCATACTGTTAATATTTGGATATTCGATGTGGTTTACTGTAAGTCCGGAGGAAGTCGGTGTTATTCTGAGGTTTGGGAAATTTACCCGGATCGCCGATCCGGGTCTGAACTTCAAATTGCCGCTTGGCATCGAAGAGGTGTACAAGGTTCCTGTGCAGAGGCAGCTCAAGCTTGAGTTTGGTTTCCGTACGGCGGCTGCCGGCGTAAGGACCCGTTATTCATCAAGAAACTATCAGGAGGAATCGCTTATGCTCACGGGCGACCTGAATGCGGCTGAAGTGGAGTGGATTGTCCAATACCGTATAAGTGATCCCTACAAGTTTCTGTTCCGTGTCAGGAATGCCGTCCAGACATTCCGTGATATGAATGAGGCTGTTATGCGTGAGATTGTCGGAGATCGAACAGTTGATGAGGTTTTAACCGTAGGAAGACAGGAGGTAGCCAGTGCGGCTGGTGTCCAACTCCAGAAGTTGTGCAACCAGTATGAACTGGGCATAAAGGTGGACCAGGTTGTTCTGCAGGATGTCAATCCTCCGCAAGAGGTAAAGTCGGCGTTTAATGCAGTCAATGAGGCGCAGCAGGAAAAGGAAAAGCTTATCAACCAGGCCAAGTCTGCATATAACAAGGTGATACCGAAAGCCAGGGGCGAGGCTGAAAGGACGATTGAAGAGGCAAGGGGATATGCCCTCGAAAGGGTGAATAATGCACTGGGTGAGGCGGCCAATTTCAAAGCTGTGTACAAGGCATATGTAAAGGCCCCTGAAGTTACACGCCAGCGGATCTATCTTGAGACAATGAATGATGTAATGAAAAAAGTCGGAAGAAAACTGATTACTGATGAAAGGGCTACAGGCATCCTGCCGCTGTTCCAGTTTGAGAAAGGAGGGGCAAAATGAAGCGCAATAATATTATTATAGCGGTTATATTGGTTATTGCGGCCATTGTTATCGTTTCGTCCGCATATATTGTGAATGAGACCGAGCAGGTGATCATTACGCAGTTCGGCAAGCCGATAGGCAAGCCTGTAGTGACCCCGGGAATCCATTTCAAGATTCCGATCATCCAGCATGCCAATTTCTTTGACAGGCGTTTCCTTGAATGGGATGGGGCTCCCAATCAGATACCGACAAAGGACAAGAGGTTTATCTGGGTTGATACCTATGCGCGCTGGAGGATAGAGGATCCTCTTTTGTTCTTTCAGCGTGTTCGTGATGAAAGAGGCGCACAGTCGCGTCTCGATGATATACTGGATGGTGAAACAAGGAATGCAATTGCAAAACACAATCTTGTTGAAATAATCCGTTCCACAAACCGCGCACCCGTGATTCACGAAATGATGTCGGAGAACGATTCGTCACCTGCCCTGCAGAGGATCAAGTATGGACGGGAAAAAATTACGAGGGATATTATTGCAGTTGCGGCAAAGCGCACCAGGGAACTCGGCATCGAACTGCTTGACCTCAGGCTGAAGAGGGTAAACTATGTGGAAGAGGTTCAGAAGAAGATCTTTGAGAGGATGATTACGGAACGTAACCGGATTGCTGACAAGTACCGGTCTGAAGGTCATGGTGAGGCATCGAAGATCATTGGTGATAAAGAGCGCGATCTGAAAAAGATACAGTCAGAGGCCTATAAAAAGGCGCAGGAGATAACCGGGCAGGCGGATGCCAAGGCCACTGCAATTTACGCTAAAGCATACAATCAGAGCGCCCAGTCCCGGGAGTTCTACCGCTTTCTGAAAACAATGGAGACTTACAAGACTACGTTATCCGAAAAAGACTGGCTCATTTTGTCCACAAAGGGGGATTTCTTTAGGTATCTGCAGAAACAGTCCGGCAAATAAATGGAGTTTGTCCGTAAATTGTGTTGTTATCATTCCCGTCCCGGATATGATTCGGGATGGGAGTGCATTAAAATCAAGCGGTTCTGAGTTTCGTATCCGCGGGCATGATGCTTTGCATGACTGGGCAGGCAAGTGCTGAATGACGGGAGAGCCCCCCGTATCACCTTATGAAGGCAGCAGGCTGTGTCTTTTCATCTTGGTCCTCAGTTGCTTTCTGCTTATTCCGAGTATCTCCGCAGCTTTGCTCTGGTTCCATGATGTGTTGTTCAGCGCCTTTATAATCAATTTTTTTTCCGTTTCGATGAGATTCATCCGGTTGATCTCTTCCCTTTCTTCCTGGACCAGGTTTATAAGTTTGGGGTGCAGATATTTTATGTTAATGGTAACATTGGGGCACAGGACATATGCCCTTTCTACAACATTTTCCAGTTCCCTTACATTACCGGGCCAGTCATGCCTGATAAGAGCATCCATTACGTCATCTTCAAACCCCTTTATCATTTTGCCTTCTATCTTATTAAGTTTCTCAAGAAAGTGATTCGCAAGGAGCGGGATATCGTCTTTCCTCTCCCTGAGCGGAGGTACCTTTAATGTTACGACATTCAGTCTGTAGAACAGGTCTTCGCGGAATTTTCTGGCTTTGACCTCTTTTTCCAGTTCTTTATTTGTTGCGGCTATTATCCTTGCATCGAGCTTTATCCTGTTTACGCCGCCTACTTTCAGTATCTCTTTTTCCTGAAGGAAACGCAAAAGCTTTTTCTGGAGATTGAGGTCGAGTTCTCCTATTTCATCCAGAAAGACCGTTCCTTTGTCGGCATGTTCGAGAAGTCCTGTCTTCCTTTCGTGAGCACCGGTAAAAGCTCCCTTTTCATGGCCGAAGAGTTCACTTTCCATTATTTCCCCGGGTATGGCAGCGCAGTCTATGGTCACAAAGGGTTTTTCCGCCCTGTCTGAATCATAGTGAAGGGCGCGGGCTACGAGTTCCTTGCCGGTTCCGCTTTCTCCCATTATAAGAATATTGGACTGAGTCTTGGATATCATTACTATAGTGTCGAATAATTCCTGCATAGCAGGGCTTTTACCGATTATATTGCTGAAAGAATATTTTTGTCTCAGTTCTGATTTTAAGGTTATGTTTTCTCTTCTCAACTCATATTTTTCCAGGGCTTCTTTTACCAGGGAGAGGAGTTCATCCGGGTTCACAGGTTTTGCGAGGTAATTAAATGCGCCTTTCTTCATTGCTTCAACTGCGTTTTCGATCGTACCGAAAGCGGTTATTACTATGACAGGTATATCAGGTTCCCGGGACTTGATATACTCAAGGAGACCAATACCACTTATGCCGGGGAGTTTCAGGTCGGAGATTATAAGATGAAACGAGTTATGATTGAATTTCTCGATAGCTTCTTCTGATGACATGGCGGTATCTACTTCATACCCGCTCTGTTTCAGGGTCATAGAAGCGATTTTCAGGATATTCTTCTCATCATCTACTATCAGTATATTATGTTTTTGCATATTCAATAACAGGCATTACTATTGTAAATTTTGTACCTTTCCCGGGTGAGCTGTCAACCTTTATCTCGCCGTTATGTTCTTTTGCAACCCGGTCAACGATTGCAAGCCCGAGGCCGGAGCCCCTGGTCTTGGTCGTATAAAATGGTTTGAATATCTTTTCGGTATTTTCATTTGTAATACCCGGTCCTGTGTCCTGGACCGATATTTTGATATTGGAGTTTTCGGATTCAGTCGTTACTGTTATTGAATCACCTTCACCTGATACGTCCATGGCATTAATGAGAAGATTCAATATTGCCTGCTTTATTCTTGAATAGTCACAATTGACCGGTGAAAGATTCTCATCTGTCAGGAGAATCAGCTCTATGTTCCTTTCTGTCGCCTCCTGTCTTATCAGTTCAACCGTAGGTTTAATAATGGCGTTAATATCACACGGCTTTAGTTTGAGCGGGGCAGGCCGGGAAAAACCGAGGAAATTGGAGGTAATGTCATTGAGTCTCCTAACCTCTTCTTCGATAATGGTAAGGAATTCCGATAATATTTCACCGCGGAAATTTTTCTTGAGATACGAGGTGGCAAGTCTGATTGAGTTAAGCGGATTCTTTGTTTCATGGGCTACTGTTGTAGCCATCTCTCCAAGTTCTGAGAGCCTTTCCAGTTTTGCCTTTTCCTTGTTGGCCTGTTCGAGTTCATCAAGGTTGTACCTCAGGTCTTTGACCATCTGGTTGAACACCTCTATCAGTTCATTGATCTCGTCTCCGCAGGATTCTCTATATACAACGCATTTTCTGCAATCCCCTATTTTCTGGGCAAATTCCCCCTGAACCTTGCCGTGGCAGAACGTCCCTGCTTCGGCCCAGCACCTGAGATGTCCGTATGACGGGCATTCTTCCTTGTGGCAGTTGAGTCTCTCCCAGCACTTGACAATGTTGGGATTTTCTGCTTCCACATTCAGGTTGCCCGACTGGACATTGAGCATTTTGGCCTTGAGTTTCTTCAGCGGGCGGGTAAGAACATTTGAGACCATAACAGCGCCGATTATTCCTGCAAGAATCATTATACCTGATATCAGATATATATATTTTTTTAGTCTCCATAATTTATCTTTAATAATAAGGTCGATATTCGGTATTGAATATGTGACCGTTGCGAGCCCGAGTATTTCGTTTCTGACCTTGATAGGGACGGAAAACTCTTTTACCGATTGCCCCTGGAATCTGAATTCTCTAATGACCCCTTTTCCGATTTTTAAATGTTCAATCAACTGGGGAAATTTATCACGGGTTATGCTGTTCCCTAAAAAGCCCCTGTCGGTATGGGCCACGATTCTTCCCTTACCATCTATTATCATTGCATATATACAGGAAGTTGCGTCCAGTACTGTTCTTACTAATTCGTCAAGCCTTAAGGGATCAAAAACGAGGAGGGGCTCAACCGCATCATCGGCAAGATTTCTTGTCATGGAAAGGTTGTTTTCAAAGGCACTCTGTCGCAACGATTCTTCCTGGTAATTTATGATGAGTGTAGCGACACCAACCATGGTCATTCCTATAAGAATGGTAACGGCAATAGAGAACTTTACCCCGAGATTTACTCTCCTCAGCCTATTTTTTATCATGTTTCCTGATCCATTTTCTTAGTTTATCAAAATCATTGTCGCTGGCTTTCTTAAAGCCCTCTATCTGGGCGGCGGAAAGCACCCGGGTATCCTTGAGGCCTACAAGGCTCTTCCTTACCCGTGCGGTTACGTCCGGATCAGCCTTTTTTGTATAGGCAAAAGGCCAGTTCGGAATGTAGGGGGTCCTTGCGAGGACTCTTATTTTTCCGAGATCTATTTCCTCTTTCAATACATTGAGGGCCGACTCTCTTACAAAGCCGGCATCGACTTTTTTTCTGTAGACATTGAGGATCACATTTTCCTGCCGTTTCCCGTCTATGATATTAAGGTCCCTGTTAACGTCTATGCCGTTTTCAAGGAGGAAGAGTTTCTGTGCAAGGAACCCCCCTGCCGACCTGGGTGAAACTATCATGATGTCCTTGCCTTTAAGCTGTTTCAGAGCAGTGATATCGCTGTCCCTGTGAGTGATAATGATACCTCTGAATATGTCTCCGGTCGGCGGTTTTATCGTGTTCGTGAATGCCCTGATATATCCCTTGTCGGCAAGCTGGATATATATATAGGGATTTGAATATGAGTATTCGACTTTTCCTTTTCTCACGATGTCAAAGAAATCCTCAAAATCCCTGGGGATAACGAGTTTGAATTCGCGGCCGGTCTCTTTGCTGAGGTATCTCATCAATGGATCGAATCTGTCAAAGAGTGTAATGGCGGAATATAGCGGAAGAATGGCAACCTTTACGGAGTTCCGGCCGTATTCAAGATAGTTTTTTCCTGTAAGGTTTTTGATCATCACTCTCACAACATCGAAATCCCTGTCTTTCGCCGGAGCAAAACCGTCTATATCTTTCATATCGGTGAGAAACCCCGTATTCTGCTGTTCATTAATGGAAAACAGGGCTTTTTTAAGTCTGGAGATCATATCTGCCGGCAGGCCTTTATAAGCGCAAATAGAATATTGAGGTATGGCCTCGGATATCTTGATTATCTTGAGTCCGGCCTCAATATATTTAGATGCAACCCTCTCGCTCAGACCTCCGATATCATGTCTTTTTGCAAGTATTGATAACGCTATCCTGTCTTCTTCCTCAAGGAAGTCGACAGTATCAAAGTCTTTAAGGTTAATGCCGACTTCCTTAAACATAACGGCAGGAATAAGGTAGGACGAAGAAGAACTCTTATTGCCCAGGGCCAGGCGTTTCCCCCTGGCTTCCACGATCCTTTCAATCATCGAGTCTTTTCTTGCCGCTATAACACTTCTGTACGTTGAGGCTCCGGCGCGTATAGTTTTTGCTATCGGGATGACATTATACATGTGTCTGGCTTCACAGTAAGATGAAGGATCAAGATACGCAAGATGTGCCTGTCCCGTACCTATGCTGTCGATAGCCTCCTGATAATTCTGTGCTATCTTGAGAACGATTCTTCTTGATACTGCTTTTTCCAGGTATTCCTTCAGAGGGAGGAATTTTTCGTACATAATACTTACATTTTCTACAGGTATTATTATGAATACAAGCTGCTGACCGTTTGTTGTCCGGTTATCCCGCGATGAACCCGTCTCATTTGAGTATGAAGCATGTGCTTGAGAGAGCAGTATAATTATTCCAAGGAATAAAATTGTTAAGCGCCTCATACTTATATTATTTTGTATAGTGAGATGAATTTGCAAGAGAGGGGGGTATTTGTCAGAATATGGACACAGTTTGGAAGTGAGTTGTTCCAAAAGGGACAACTTTGCAGACTTGAGACCTGTAGTTTCCTTAATGAGAGTCTGTGTATAAATTGCTGTTTTTTTATTCCTGTCATATCCGAAGTTTGTAACCAGGACATCCGGACCCCTTTGAAAAGACCGGATTCCCCGATCAAGTCGGGGAATGACAGGCAGACCACTGACTTTATACACAGACTCTCATTAAAGACATAGTTACGGCTGGCATTATAATTGCTTTGATTTATGAAAAACTACTACTAAGGAAGGGATTGATAAAGGATTCTACTATAAATGAGGACGACATTTATGAAGTTTGATAAAACACTCGACGTTAAAGGGCTTGTCGGTCGCAGGGCCAGTATAATCACGTTTAATACCCTTGAGCATATGCTCGAAGGAGAAAAGCTCAGGGTGATAACAAATGACATCGCAATGAGAGAAAGCATTTCTTCAAACTGTGATTCGCTGGGATATAAGCTGTTGGAAACGAAAGAGGATGAAGGGATATTATCATTTATCATTCAGAAATAAACGATTTCAACAGATTGGAATGCCCTCCCCGGCATGCCCGTTGCCATATCCAGGGCAGCGGGCAATTTTTTTTTGACTTTATTGTAAAATACTGTAACATTTATAAAGTATGATATACTGCAGTAAAGGAGGAACAAATGGGGAAGAAAATTGCTGTTCTTGTCAGGGACAGACAGGTTGAGGCATTACGTATGGCTATCGGTATTACCCTTATGGATGATGTTATAGATGTATATGTTCTTGACAGGATGGTCGAAGATAATGAACAGAACGTGCTGAATCTTGAAACGATCGATATGATGGATATGAATCTCTATACAAACTATAAGGATAATAAGGACATGAAGTGTCTTTCCAATGCCGAGATAGCGGATAGACTTCTTGACTATGATCATATAATTCCTTATTAAATGGATAGCGAGCGTATTCCCCGTGGCCTTGTCACAGGGAAGACCAAATACTTAATGAGTGAGGTAGACGGCTATGAAAATATTATATATTCTGAGAAATGATATTGACACGAGCGGAGGTGAATTCCTTGAAGAACATAAAAAGAACCATGAGGTCACCATTATAGATATTAGAGAAAATAAGAATTATGAGCAGATTGTAGACCTCATTGCATCGAGCGATAAGGTCATTTCATGGTAGTGAAAGAAAAAGAAGATGTCGTCGCAAAAAGTCGCCAGCTGTGCTGCGTTGCACTAAAATGGATAGCGAGCGTATTCCCCGTGGACTTGTCACGTGGAAGATCGATAATATTTTTTTACCCCCCCTTTAGAAAAGGGGAGGCAGGGGGGATTTGAATCAGGGAAAAACATGAGCGATATGGAATCAATTGTAATTAAAGAAATCTCCCCTAACCCCTCTTTGCCAAAGAGGGGAAGGGATAATATAAAAATGATCCACTCGATTACGCGAAGACCCTCATAAATTAAGGAGGTTTTTTATATGAAATTGGGTATACTGGTGACAACTGATAAATATCTTGATGAAATCAGGGGGATTACTAAAGCTGCTTTATCTCTGGGGCACGAGGTTTCAATATTTTCCATGGACGAAGGGACAAGGCTGCTCGAAAATCCGGCGTATACGGAGTTGTGTAAGCTGGAGGGAGTGACCCTGGGTTTTTGCGATCATAATGCAGAGGGCCTGGGTATCAACAAGGAAGGCATTGACAACGATGTCTTATGCGGAAGCCAGTATGATAATGCGGTAATGCAGCATGAAGCAGATAAAGTAATAGTATTATAGCAGGTATCTTGTGAAAAACCAGTGATTAATTTTTGCCCTTTGCAAACAAACGCAACGAAATTGTATCGCCGGATTGGATAAAGATAAAAGAATAGAGGCCGTTCTGGCCATTTCTTTCGCTGCACTCATAACTTTCCCCCTGTTATACATACTCCGTTTTCTTGACAATAATACCCTTGTTAGCTGGAAGTGGGCATTCAGTTCATCCAGCCTGAGCGGGATTTATACGGCTATCATTATCGGGTTGATGATCGCATTTCTTGCCTCAAGAATATCCATCCATAAATATTACATCCCCGTATTGCTTTTTTTATCTTTCGCCGCGGTGTTGCCGTTGTGGGCTGAGCCCGAAATGATTCTGGATACATCAAGATATTTTGTTCAGGCCAAGTTCCTTGAAATATACGGTATAAAATACTTCCTCGCGGAATGGGGTAAAGATATAAATGCCTGGACGGATATGCCTCTTGTTCCATTTATATACGGCCTGATATTCAGATATATCGGTGAATCGAGGACCTGGATACAGCTTTTCAATACTTCCATCTTTACTCTTACTGTTCTTGTAACATTCCTCCTGGGCAAGGAGTTGTGGGACAGGGACGCAGGGTTTTCCGCAGCCATATCTCTTTTAGGCATCCCGTATCTGCTGATACAGGTACCCCTTATGCTGGTTGATACAATCACAATGTTTCTGGTTACGCTCTCCATATTCATGTATGTGAAGGCTTTAAAGAATGGCGGCGCCCTTATGATCGGTTCTGCTTCAGCCTCTGTTGTCCTGGCGCTGCTTTCGAAGTATTCGGTACTATTAATGTTGCCGGTCCTGCCGATAATAACTTTTGTCTACCGTAAAAACCCTCCAAAAAAGATATATCTCCGTTCAGGAATGGTTATGGTACCCGCTGTTTTCCTGTTTGCGATAATTTTCTTCCTGAACTCAGATGTCTTTCTTGGGCAGATTAACATCCTGAGTACTTATCAATGGCCGGCGCTTGGCAGGTGGCAGGAGGACTTTGTTTCCACGTTTCTGTTCCAGTCAAACCCTTTTCTTCTTGTCTTTGCATTAGCCGGGGGGTATCTTGCCATTAGAAACAGGGACAGGAAGTTCCTGATCCCGATATGGTTTTTTATATTTATCATTATCTTTCAGGTAAAGCGGATTCGTTATATTATACCGCTCTTTCCGTTATTCACATTGATGACGGCACGCGGGTTAAAGGTATTGGAATCTGAACAGGTCAGAAGGTATGCAGAATTATCTATTGTAACCCTTTCTCTTGTGGTTCTTTATGGCGGTTTTTCCCCGTTCCTTAATAATACGAGCATGGAAAATCTTAAACTTGCCGGTAGATATCTTGATTCCATGCCGGGGGCGGCAATTGAGGTATATACACTTCCCCAGGCGAAATCTGCAGGCAATACCGATATTACTGTGCCTATCCTTGACCTGTATACAGGTAAGTCGCTTTTATTCAGGCAGAGAGTGGATGCCCTCAGTCAAGCAAAAAACATAAAGGAATTACCCCTCAGGTTTACATGGGAATTCGGCATCCCGGATTTTTATTCACACGGGAGGCCCCCTGACAAAGGTCCGTTTGTCCTCATTGCCGGTGAAAAGTTGAGCAGGTCTTCCGTATTGAAGTGTGATGATGGCCGGCACATGAATCTAAAGGCCTTTGAGCGGCAATCCGGGGCATTCAGATACAGGACTTTTGTTTATATATGTGATTAACTTTTTCTGTCCGCTTCAGGACATTGGTTCGTGCATGTTGTCCTGTTTGGGACAATAAGAAATAACCCCCCTTTAAAAATCCTTGTTATTTAACGGGTTACATAATGGCATATTCTTTGCTTTTCAACAAACAGGGCCAAGGTTATGCGAAAAACGGTTTGTAGCCGAATTTAAATAAATGTGAGGAGGTAACGAGGTGGAGATTGTAGTACCGAAAAAAAACAAGATCTGGGCATTCGTGATTGTTGGATTTTTTGTCCTGATCAGTATAGCTACCTACGCCGAACATGAATATTATGTATATCTCCAGGCATACCTTTGGTTTGGATTTATTTATGGTATGTGTCTTCAGTACGGCAGATTCTGTTTTGCATCTGCATTCAGGGACCTTTTTGCTGTGGGTGTCCCGAGAATGGTTGTCGGTATCATGATAGCCACAATCCTTTTCGGTTTTACCTCGGCCTTCGTGAATGCCACAGGCTGGAGCACATTCCATCCCGCGCCGACCGGTATTCATGTCGTAATCGCCGGAACTATTTTCGGTGTCGGTATGGTCTTCGCCGGAGGATGTGCATCAGGCTCGCTATACAAGACAGGGGAGGGAAACGGGGTTGCACTGCTTGTCGTGTTATCTATCAGTCTGACCCAATCGACATTCGTTGATATCGGAGGCTGGTTTAATAAACTTGTTCCTGCGTCATGGGCTGCTTCGGCGGCGAGTAAAGGTCTTCCGGATGTTATCAATGTCTCGGACGGGTGGATAGATCAGTATCTTGCCGGTTATGTATGGAATCAGCCGGTTCTGAGGTTTGCGGAGATGCTCGGCATGAAGACCGATTCCGTATCCGGGGCCTTTCTGGGAAACCTGGTTGTCGGTGTTACAATACCTGCATTGCTGATTCTCATCTGGGTTTATTTCTTCTGGGTGAGGAAAAATTATGCAAAGAGAGTGCTGAAGGAGAGGAACAGTGTTTCGATAAAAGATCATATAGCAGGATTTTGGGGAATGATCACATCATCGAAGAGAACGGCGCTTGCCGGGCTCTTTCTCGGCGTTGCATGCGGGCTCCAGATGTTTGTTATCGAGGGTCTCCGGATGAAATTCGGCGTCAAGAATGCGGGGACCCTCCTGCACAGACTCGGATTTGATTACGGCCTGTCTGCAAAGGGGACGGTGTTTGATCCCGGGTACTGGTATGTGACCACCCAGGAGGCGCAGTGGGTAGGCTGGGTTTTTCAGAAACTCGGCTGGAATCATATGGACAATATCTTTTTCGGGTGGGTAAACGGTCTCCCGAACCCCGCCTTTAACCCGGCGGACTGGATGTCGGTTGCCCTTATAGGAGGGGCTGCGGTAATGGCACTCCTGAGTAATGAATTCAAGTTTAAGAGACCCACGATGGAGCTTGCGGTATGGGCTATCGCCGGCGGGTTCTTCATGGGTATCGGTTCAAGGCTTGCACTCGGATGTAACATCGGCGGATTTTTTGTAAGGGCGGCAAATGGTGATCCCGCGGGCTGGCTGTTCGGTTTGGGCATGATCGGCGGGGCCTTTATCGGGGTGAAATTCTTCAACTGGTGGACAGAACGGAAGATGGCAAAGGAGATGGCCGTTCTGGATCTTGAATTGTAATGAATTTAATCAAGGAGGTATGAATTATGGCTATGAAATTTGAGAAAAAGGGAGAAGGTGAATACATGCTGGATGTAACCGGGTATGTATGCCCTCATCCCCAGATCTATACAAAGAAGGCACTCGAAAAACTGGGGGAAGGGGATATACTCGAGGTTCTTTTTGACAATCCATCTTCTTCAGAATCGATTTCTGCAATGTGTGATAATAACGGTAATGAGATCATTGAAAAACAGATGGAGGGCGGCAAATTTTCATACAAGATACAGAAACACTGAAAATGCGGATATCAGAGATTACAAGGGAGGATTGGTTATGAAAACCAGCCTGTGGATAATTATTATGATAGTGATTGCCTTCCTCGGATTCATGATGGGGTATGCTCTCCCTCCTTTTATGGAAGTCGGGTTCGGCCAGGGGGGAGATGTCACCCAGGGCGGCACGGTGTCCGAGGAGGAGCTCGAGAAGCAGTACCAGCAGATGTACCAGGAAGGTGATACGGGTGCTACGACGGAATGAGGAGGAGCAATTATGAAGACGGGTTTATGGATAGCGCTTACCGTAGCAGTGTGGTTGCTCGGATTTCTTGGAGGTTATAAAATCTCTGCCCATACGGGCACGGAACCGGGGTATTTCGAGGCTGTTGAGGCTGCGGGTTACGGAGGCGGTGCTGAATTGATAGAAGGAGTCAGTAAAGAAATGCAGGATTACTATAAGGGCCTTTCCGAAGATGAATAACTTTTGATCTCTGATCGGGGTGCCACCATAACTTTTATTATTAAGGAGTGATCGATGAAGAAAGTCTTACTGGCAGTTGACGACACAAAAGGGTCCCTCAAGGCGGCAGAGAGCATGGTACAACTGTTTCCCTGCATCAAGCCTGAAACGGTGGTGCTGCTCTTTGTTAAGAAGCCGGAGGGATTATCTTTGATGGATGATGCTTTGATGAGCGTAGGCGAGATGGAGACATTGAAAGAATCGCTGGAGAACACGGAATATCAGGAACAACTTGATCGAAAAGCTCAAAAGATTATCGATTATTTCAGGAACTATCTTGAAGAAAACGGTATTACGGGAATCAGGCCTGTAGTGAAGCAGGGACATCCTGCCGATGAAATCCTTGCAACAGCATCCGAAGAAGAGGTCGACATCATTATTATCGGTTCCCGCGGAAAGAGACTTCATAACCTCTTCATGGGAAGTGTAAGCAGGGAGGTTTCGAACAGGGCCGAGGTCCCTGTGCTGATAGCAAAATGAAGATAATCCTCGGTGCAGGGCTTGCCGGCCTGTCGGCTGGTTACGCCCTCGCCAATGAAGATAGAAGAGTCGTTATTGTAGAAAAAAATCCTGCCGTAGGCGGACTTGCAGAGACTATCCATTACCGGGGTTTCAGGTTTGATCTTGGCGGCCACCGCTTTATCACAAAAGACCGGTGCATCGAAGCCCTTGTAAAAGATCTCCTTGATCATGAATTTCTCGATGTGGCCCGAAAGAGTAGTATCCGCCTCCTCAATAAATATTTTGACTATCCCCTGAAACCTGTTAATGCACTATTCGGCGTAGGATTCAGTACCACACTCAGGATCATCCGTGATTATCTGAAAGAAAGGGTCAGGGATACCGTGTCACCGCGTGACGCAGTATCCCTTGAGGAGTGGGTCGTCAAACGCTTTGGGAGAAAGATGTTCGACCTGTATTTCAGGCAGTACAGCGAAAAGGTATGGGGAATCGACTGCAGAAGTATCAGCCAGGAATGGGTTGCACAGCGCATAGAAGGGCTTTCCCTCTGGGAAGCTGTAAAGAACGCCTTTTTCAAGTTCAGCGGAAGGAATATCGATACCCTCGCAGACAGGTTTATATATCCGCAAATGGGGATAGGGGAGATTTCAGAACGCCTGAGGGATTATATTGTCTTCAGGGAAAACCCTGTCCTGACCGGCACGCGGGTCTTAAAAATTCGACATGAAGATTTTATGGTCAGAGATGTTACGGTTCAGAGCGGTGAGGATGTCGATGAGATAGAGGGCAGTGATTTTATATCTACGATTCCCCTGACGGCTCTTTTGCAAGTGCTTGACCCGTTGCCTCCGGATGAAGTCCTTGATGCAGCTTCCCACCTCCATTTCAGGGATCTCGTTATAGTCACCCTCCTTCTCGACCGTGAAAGGGTTACCGATCTGACATGGCTGTACCTTCCCGAAAAACATATCCCTGTCGGGAGGGTCCATGAACCGAAGAACTGGAGCCCCCGCATGGCGCCGGAAGGCAAAACGAGTATTGTGGCGGAGTATTTCTGCTTCCGGGGCGACCGGATATGGAACTCGGGAGATGAGGAGCTTACCGGTGTTACATTAAGACATCTCACGAATCTCGGGTTAGTTCAAATGTGTGATCTCATCGACAGCTCTGTCGTGCGGGTTGCGAAGGCATATCCCCTTCTGGATGTTGAGTACAGGAGACATTATGAAAAAGTGCTCGGTTATCTCAATGAATTCAGGAATCTCCGGATAGCGGGGAGGGGGGGGACGTTCCAGTATCTAAACATGGACCACGCAATGCGGTCGGGAATCAATGCCGCGGAGAAGATCCTTCATATTTCCCCTCATGAAAAAGAAACCGGCATTTCGTTGCAGGGGTGTAAAATATGAAGTGCGCTCTCATTATACCGTCATGGCTCCCGGAAGAGATATTTCCGACAAAGACCGCAGCTTCCCAGGTCAACTACTGGCAGCCTCTGGGGACTCTCTACGTTGCTTCTTCCCTGATGAGGGCAGGGCATAAGGTCAGGTTCCTGAACGGTGCGTTCATGGCTCACGATAAGATTATCAGGGAAGTCGGCGATTTCAATCCGGGGTTTGTCGGAATTTATTCAACGACGTTTGGGTGGAAAAAGGCCGTACAGACAGCAAAGGACATAAGGGGAGCCCTGAAAGATGTCTTCATTGCCACGGGCGGCCCTCATCCCATTGCGATGCAGGAGAAATGCCTCAGGGATACGGATTCCATTAATGCGGTTGTTACAGGGGAGGGAGAGGTCACCGTTGTTGAGATGATCGGGAGATTATCCGACGGTAAGTCTCTTGACGGCGTTGAAGGCGTTATATACAGGGAAAAGGATGAAATTTTCATAAACCCGCAGCGGGCGCTTATCACGGACATCGATTCATTACCTTTCCCTGCACGCGAACTCCTCGGTGATTCCGGCAGGTACATTCCCCCTCCGGCCACCTATAAACGGAAACCCGTGGCGGTGATCATGACCGCCCGCGGATGCAACAGGAGATGCATCTTCTGCTTCCAGATAGATAAGGAGAGAAAGAGCGGTATCAGGTACAGGAGTGTGGGGAACGTGATGGAGGAAATTGAATTGTGTCTGCATCAGAAATACCGTGAGATAAAATTCATTGACGACACGTTCGCTGCGGATTACGGCAGGGCGATGGAGATCGCCCTGGAGATAAAGAGACGCAAACTCGATTTCACGTGGTTTGCCTCTGCCTGTGTTCATCAGGTGGATCGTCCCCTGCTCCGGGCATTCAGAGATGCGGGCTGCTGGGCGATACTTATGGGCGCAGAGAGCGGGGTTCAAAAGGACCTGAATACCCTGAGAAAGGGGATAACGATCGATCAGACCAGGAATGCCGTCAAGGCGGCCAGAGAGGTTGGGATTAAAGTCTTTGCGCCATTCCTCTTCGGCATCCCGGGGCAGACCTATGAAGATGCCCTGAAGAGTATAGAGTTTGCGTGTGAACTTGATCCCGACGTTGCCAACTTTCATGCCCTTACCCCGTTCCCCGGGACCGAGCTATACGACAACATAGGGAAGTATGGCAGGATGTCGGAAGATACGACGGATTTTACCTACCAGGGCGCCGCCTTCATTCCGTATTCAATGACAAGGGAACAGATCGGCGAACTCAGGCAGGTCGCATTCAGACGGTTTTATTCCAGGCCCCGGTTTATGTTGAAGAGGATACTCGGGCTGAGGTCCGTGAACGATCTCATAGCCGTATTCAGGGGGATGAGAAGCCTCTTCTGGATGTGGGTAAAAAAGGATATCTTCAGGGGAAACCCTCACGAACCCTGGGCACACAGAGGGGAATGAAGACACTCCCCATAGTCCCCCCTTACCAAGGGGGGAATTAAAGGGGGGTGAGGCATTTTCGAGTGAAAAAATTGCGGCTGATCATCGGCCCATGCCCTTAATTTCTTATCCCTGATCTTCCGGTAATCTCCTCTCATCATGTTGGCCTTATCTTTGAGCATAAGCCACCACGTCCTTCACGGCGTGTGCCATCGACAGCGATTCACGGATTTTCAGCATATCCGCCGTCTGCAGTGATGGTTTATGAATTATCCGGGCTAATGCATGATTGAATAATAGCGGCCGGGCTGAAGGCGGGTTATGCAGAAGCCGGGGAATCCATGATTCTCATGTATTCCCTCAGCAGGGCAGGGTACATGGCCGGATTGAAGAGGATGTTTGTCAACATGTAGCACTCATGTGTGCAGAAACATGCATTATTTTTTATTGATTGGATCGCTTCCCGTGCTTCTTTAGATTTCAATAGCCGCCCCATATCATAACCCGATTCTCTTGCATTCCCCATCTTGTTCGCGAATGATTCGCACGAGTAAACGTCGCCTGTTTCTGTAATAACGACGTTGAGCCTGCCCGCATAGCACGGAATCAGGCGTTTTTTCCGACCTGCTGTTTTGTATATAAGCCGGTGCTGGATAATATCCTGTGCCGCCTTGAGCCGTGCTCCCCTGAAACGGTATCTGCCGGTTAAGCCCTTTCTTATATCCGACTCCATCCTTTCTGTGGTCTCTCTGTATTTTTCAATGTCCACTTCTTTCAGGTGTTCATCCGATACGTCTCCCCTGATGAGCGATACGGTATGAGTTCGAATCTTATCCAGTCCATTGATGAACGCGATAGTCTCATCCATGTATGCCTGATTTGCAGAGCAGAAGACTGTATTGATTCCCAGCTCGAAGTTCCGGTATTTCCCGGAGAGATTCTCAAGCGCCCGATACGTCTCGAGTGTCTTCCGGAAGGCGCCATCTGTACCCCTCAGCGAATCGTTGATCTCTTCAGGCCCGTCAAGGGAGAGCTTGACGACTATAGTGCTCTTTTTGCAGTGTTTCAGGATTTTCTCTGTCTGTTCCCGAACGCGGTCGGGCAGTAATCCGTTTGTCGGCAGGAGAATTATTGCCGGCTTATTATGCTTATAAAATATCCTGGTGATCCAGGCAAGGTCGTCTCTCAGGAATATCTCTCCGCCTGAGAACGCAAGCCAGAGGAGGTTCCCCATTGACCGCGATACCTTTTCTATCTCTTCGGTAGAGAGCTCCGCTGATTCTTTGCCGTTTCCGTTTCTTGAGAGATAGAAGCAGAACGGGCATTTTGCATTGCACCTCCTGGTAAGAAAGAAGGTGACCTGAACCGGGTCCTTCTTCCGGAATATTGAACCTGTATGCCGAAATGGAGAGTAGCTCATATAATTTTTCAGGATAAAATATCTAAACTGAGTCACAGAGGGCTCTGAGAAGATTAGTGAATTTTCAGGTGGATAGTTTTCTCCGTGCCTCAGTGCCTCTGTGTTTTAAGTTTTATTAAATAGCCGGCCATGCCGGCTACGGCACCCAATCCCACTGGAACCGGATAGACGAATAAGTAATAGATACTGGATAAAAAAGCAAAAAGCATGCCCTTTGCCCTGTAATATGCGATGAGGAGTTTTCTGTTAAGCAATATATTGGCTAAGGCCGTTACAGGTATCAATGAGAGAAATACGGGTTGTTTTGATATGCCCCATGAGACAATAAGCAGTAACATCAGGAAGTATGTGAACACATTTATCTTTAATTCGACGGATGCGGTGCCGGAATCGGAAAAAATATCCCTGTTTTTCAGGGAATACATTGTCCAGTACATGGATTTCCTGAATGCATTGCCGAGTGATCTGACAAATGAAAAATTGAATATATGCCCGACCTCGATACCGGGGATTACAATAAGCCTGTATCCGCTCTTTTTAAGCCTGTGGCTGAATTCAACATCTTCTATTATGGGCAGGAAATCCTCATTGAACCCCCCGCTTGTTCTAAATGCCTCTGCATCGATCGCCATTGCATGAGATGCGATATAATCGGGGTTGTCCGCTTTTTTCGTTTCTGAATAATTAATAAAAACGGACTGGAAGGTATTGAAAAACCCTTTATCATAAGGGGCGATTGAATATGTACCACCGATAATGACATTATTGCCGCCCTGTCCGCGTGCGGTGACGCACAGGCAGGTGTCATTGAATGCGCTGTTAATCTTTCCGAGTGTATCTTCATTAATGACACAGTCGGAGTCCAGGAAAAAGAGTATATCACCTGTACTGTTTTGAGCGCCTGTATTTCTTGCCATTGATGCGCCGGAGCGTTCCGGCAGTCTTATAAGTTTGCATGGAAACTTTTTAATTGTTTCAACAGACCCGTCAGTTGAACCATCGTCAACCACGACGACCTCGAAGCCGTCATATTGCGAAGAAAATGCCGATTCAAGACATTGACGGATAGTGCCCTCGCCGTTATGGTTCGGGATGATCACGGATATGTAATGGTCCATTTAATTAAGTATAGATTATTTCCCCTGATATTCAAAATATTCCGGCGTTTTGATAAAAAATATTCATACCCGGGGTATTGTCCGTTTAAGGACAGAACCGAAACCGCGGCTGTCCCATTACGGACAGGAGAATATTAAAAAACACATGAAAACAGAGGGGATTGGGTTGGTATGCATCTTGCTGATTGTTATTCAAAATTGTAAGCCGGGGGATGACGCGCCCGGTATTTTCAGTTTTTTCTCTATATGGGGAAATAAAACCAATTCTTAAAAAAAGGGAGGTAGCGATGGCGAAAAAAATACTCTTAATTGCCGTGGCAGTTTTTTTCCTGCTCTCATCAGCAGGCCTGGTTTCTGCTGCGCAGTGGGCCAACCCGGGGCTGCTTGTCAATGCTGAGACAGTGGCAAAAAATATTACCAGGCCCAACTGGGTTGTAGTCGACTGCAGGGACCTGAAAAAGTATGTGAAGGGTCACATCCCTGGTGCGATCAGCCTCGGGAAGCGTTGCAAGAAAGCGCTCAGGGATTCCACTGCACGTGTCTGGAGAAACACGTCAAAGTATGAGAAATTGTTTGGTAAGGCGGGTATCGGTAATAATACACATGTTGTTTTCTATCATGGTGGGATCAAGGATTTCCCGGATGCTACCGTGGCTTTCTGGGTCATGGAATATCTCGGTCATAAAAAAGTTCATGTGCTGAATGGCGGAATAGATGCATGGCGGAGCGCCGGACATCGGCTCGACAAAAAACCCGTAAGGAAAGCTCCAAAGACATTCACGGCAAAAGTAAATCACAAGCTATATGCTTCTACAGATGAAATACTCAAAATCGCAAAGGGCAAGATAAAAAACGAGCAGTTGATCGATTCGAGGACACACAAGGAATACATTGGCAAGGACTGCAGGGCGATAAGATGCGGCCACGTCCCCAATGTGATAACAAATGTTTCACATCTTGACACTGTTGTCAGGAAAGCAGACTCCAAGAAGAAACTTCAGCCTACAGGTTATCTGTCGCCGGATGTTCTGGCAAAGAAGTTCGGAAAACTGAATAAAAATAAACGCACGATTGCTTACTGCCAGACCGGAACCCGTTCAACTCTCACTTATCTTGAGTTAAGGCTCATGGGCTTCAAGAACCCTGCAAACTGGGATGACTCGTGGAGAGTCTGGGGCACGCATTATGCGGACTACCCGGTCGAGGCGCCTAACGGTGAGCAGTTCTATAATTTCGCCAAGGTTAATAAAACCTTAAAGAAACTCAAGAAAAAGGTGGCGAAACTCGAGAAGGCATTGAAGGGAAAAGGGAAAAAGTAATATTTTCCCCTCTAAAGCGGATTTCAAAAAGGGAGGACTTGTTTCCTCCCTTTTTTTCTGTCGCAAAATGATACTGTTTTCGCCCGGATAATTCATAAACCATCACTGCGGACGTCGGATGTGGTGAATATCCGCATGTCCGGCCCGCCAGATTCCAGGTCTTTTTCTCTCATTACGTAGATCCGGCCTTTCTTTCTTTGCCACAAGAGCATGTGCGGATTTGAGCCATTTCCGGTGTCCACCCGGCGCCCTGTTCATGAGTAATGCGGGTTAGACTGGTTACGGCCTGATTTGATACAATAACATATGCCTGGCAGAGAGAAACGCGATTTAATGGGCAAGCTTGCAGAAAATTACTTCAGGAACGGATACTGCTGTTCGGAATCCATACTGAAGGCTGCTATAGAAATTTTTTCTCTCGATGTTGAACCAGGCCTGGTCAGGATGGCATCGGGATTCTGCGGCGGTATGGGTAACGGGGAGGGCCCATGCGGGGTATATTCGGGCGGAATAATGGTTATCGGCATCCTCGCCGGCAGGACGGACATCGGGGAGAGCGACAGGCTTTCCCGGAAACTTTCGGGTCAGTATACAGAAAGGCTGAGATCCCTGGCTGACGGAATCATCTGCCGGGACCTGCTGGATAATATGGGTTTCACGGGAAACTTTAATAAAAGAGGATGCAGGAAGCTTACCAGAAGGGGGGCAGAGACCCTTGCGGACATTATTGCGGAGAACAGGTTTGACGTAAGGCCCCAACAGGCAGGATCAACTACAGGATAGATTTCCCCTGCCGTTTTGTTGCGCCGGCTTAAGAAGAAATCCTCTCTTTTCCGGAAGGCATCTGCTTTATAAAGAGTTCATACTCTTCATGACTGAATTCTGTCATGTCAAGCTTAAAAGACGGTGTATGTTTGATCCTGCTGGAAACCAGCGGAAAATATTTTCCCCCCTTGATCACACCAAAGTCAATCCGGTAACCCCTGTCCGGTATTACATCGAGATATCTGTTATCAGACAATTCTGAGACCTCTATGTCAAAGTAACCGAGTTTTAAGTTGTCCTGAAAGAAATAAACCCTGAGGATGGTAATATAGCCTTCACCATTGTGTGCAATCCTGTCGATGTCCTTTTCATTAATGTCCCAGTACATGAATATTTTGTAGGGATCGATTGCCATCAGGGTTATTCTGCTCTCAGCGATGCCCTCTTTTGGAACTGTTTTCCCGGTTTTCAGGTAAGACTCTCTTACTTTTAATTCATTCTTCTCTTTTGAAATGTTAACTGTCTTTTCAGCAGTAGCGGTTGTCTTTTTTTGAGAAGTCTTTTTTCTTGCCGTGGCCTTTTTCGCGGCAGCTTTTTTCTTTGTGCCTGCTTTTTTCTTTTTTGATACGGTTTTTCCCCTTGGGGAGACTTTTTTCTTGACGGTCTTCTTTGAGACAACAGTCTTTTTCTTCGCCGCTGTTTTCTTTTTTGCGGTTGTCTTCTTTTTCTTTACAGCGGTCTTCTTCTTTACAGCGGTCTTCTTCTTTACAGTTTTCTTTTTGACTGTTTTTTTCAGGATTTTTTTCTTTACAGCTTTTTTTATTGTTTTTTTCGCGGCTGTTTTTGTTGGTGTCTTCTTTTTGGAAATCTTTTTTGCCATAGTGTGGCCCTCCTCGTTTTGTCAGTGGGCTTCTGCCCAGTTCTCTCCCGAAGATATATCAACCTTCAGAGGGACATCCAGCTCTGCGGCATTTTCCATCCCCGCCCTGAGAATGGAAATCGATGAAGCAACATCTTCATCTTTACACTCAACCAGAAGCTCGTCATGCACCTGCAGGATAATTTTAGCACTGCACGGTCCGGAAGTAAACAGGTTTTTTACACTTATCATTGCGATTTTTATGATATCGGCTGCGGTGCCCTGGATGGGGGTGTTGACTGCCATCCTCTCGGCCTGTGAGCGCTGGTTGCCGTTCCTGCTGTTTATCTCGGGGATCGGCCGCTTTCTGCCGAACATGGTGAGGGAATAACCCCGTTCACGGGTAGCCTTTATGGTTTTATCTATGAATTCCCTGACTCCCGGATGGATGCTGAAGTATCTGTCTATATACTGCCTTGCCTCTTCAGGTGAGCACTTGAGGGTTTCCGCGAGCCCGTACGGGGTGATGCCGTATATTATGCCGAAGTTGACGGCCTTTGCAACGCGTCTCATATCGGGCGTAATATCCCCACCGGGTACATTGAATACCTCCGAAGCGGTCAGCGAGTGTATATCAATCTCTTTTTTGAATGCATCGAGCAGTCCGGTGTCTCTGCTCATGTGGGCGAGTATCCTGAGTTCTATCTGGGAATAATCCGCAGATATGAGTTTATTGCCTTCATCGGCAATAAACGCCTGTCTTATCTTTCTGCCCCATTCACCCCTGGCAGGGATATTCTGGAGATTCGGCTCACTGGAGCTCAGGCGGCCGGTTGCGGTCACTGTCTGGTTGAACGATGTATGAACTCTTCCGGTTGACGGATTGATGAGCTGGGGAAGGGTGTCTAAATAAGTGTTTTTAATCTTGCTTAATGAACGGTAATCGAGTATTTCCTGCGGCAGGGTATGTACTTTTGAGAGTTCTTTCAGTACGGATATGTCAGTGGAATAACCGTTCTTGGTCTTCTTTACGGGCGTGAGGCCTATCTCATGAAAAAGTATTTCGCCAAGCTGTTTGGGTGAATTGATGTTGAACTCCCTGCCGGCTATGCCGTAAATTCTGTCCCTTATTCCGTTGAGTTCCGCCTTGATATCCTTCGAATACTTTTTCAGCTGTTCGGTGTCTATCTTCACCCCTGCCATTTCGATATCTACAAGTACGGAAATAAGAGGCATTTCTATATCCTGATATATATCCATCAGGTTTTCTTTCCCGAGCCTTTCAAAGAGTATATCTTTGAGCTGGAAAGAGTAAGCCGAATCCTCCACCGAATATTGTGCGGCGGTCATGATGTCGAGTTCAGCGAAACTGGAGATCTTACCTGCCACTTCCCTGTACCCCGCCTTTTTCAGCCCCAGATACTGGAGGACCGCCCCCTCCAGGTTATGATTGCTTTTGTTGGGGTTGAGGAGGTGTGATGCTACCATCGTATCGTAGATTTTCCCCTTAACTGAAATACCGTATTTCTTCATGCAGATAATATCGTATTTGATATTATGGCCGATCTTGGTAATTGAGCTGTCTTCAAGAACGGGCCTGAGTATATCGAGAACTTCCACCAGGGCCGGCTGCCTTATATCGGTTATGCATGTGTGACTTACAGGTATATAATACCCTTTGCCGGATTCATTGCAGAGGGAGATACCCACGATCTCCGCCAATACAGGATTCCTGTCCGTTGTTTCAAGATCGAATGCTACAGGGCCTCTGATTGCCGACACTACCTGTTTTAAGCGGTGCGGGTCATCTATTATTTCTGATTCCACTTTCATGTTTTTTGTGCCTGACACAAATTGCAGTAATGAAGTAAATTCGAGTTCCTTGAACAGTTCTATAAGCTTGTCACCTTCGGGTTCTCTCATGCGGCACATATCAGTGTTGATTTCTACCGGTGCATCATATATCAGAGTTGCGAGTTCATAACTGAGTTTGATGTTATCCGAGCTCTCCTTTATCAGTTTTGTCCATCTCTCCCTGCCGGCCAGTTCCGGGTTTTCAAGCAGTTCGGAGAGGCTGTCGACATGTGTCAGTATTTCTTTTGCGGTCTTGGGACCAATACCCCTGGCACCCGGAATATTATCTATCGAATCACCCATTAGCGCCATGAGTTCAGGTATTCTTCCGGGATAGACGCCAAATCTGTTTTTGACATAATCAGCGTCTATAATGATATCCTTCGCAGGGTCGTATACCTTTATCCTGTCATTAACAACCTGTAGCATGTCCTTGTCGGCAGCCACTATATATATCTCGTTTTCCGGGTCCACCGAGAGTTTTCTTGCTGCAGTTGCCAGTATGTCATCCGCCTCATATCCGGGCATCTCCAATATTGGTATGCGTAAGGCATTTATGATACGTTTTATTACCGGGATCTGCTGTATGAGAGTCTCGGGTGTCTCGGGCCGCTGCGCCTTATAATGTTCGTATGCGTCGTGTCTCTTTGTGGGTTCCCTGCTGTCCATTGCGATCAGGATGCCTTCCGGTTTCATGTCCCTCATTATCTTCAGGAGCATGTTGGTAAAGCCGAATACGGCATTTGTCGGCTCACCTTTTGAGGTCGAGAGGTCCCTTATGGCATAAAACGCCCTGTAGATATACGAATTGCCGTCTATAAGAAATATCTTCATGACATCAATAGTATATACTATTGATTCTTTCTCATTCCAAGTGGGTAAATGTGAGCCTGTCATGGTAAGCCTGTCATGGTGAGCCTGCCCTGTCATGGTGAGCCTGTCGAACCATGGCAGTTATTATACTGGTGTAACCAACGATGTAGAGAGGCGTTTCTATGAGCATCAGGAAGGTCTCATTGAAGGATGTTACACCCATGATAAAAGACCTTTGAAATTAATGCATGTTGAAGAATTTACAGATATTATAGAAGCAATCT
>BDTO01000059.1 GCA_002897855.1 bacterium BMS3Bbin05 | reverse complement strand
TTCAATTGCAACTTTTGCTTTGAAGGATGCTCCATGGTTCCTTCTGGGTCTTTTGCTCATCCTGCTGCTCCTTTCGGTCTTTTTCAGGACAATCAGCCAATTTCGGCTTCACCATTTGCCCTGTACGGGGCGATCAGACTTTGACTGAATGTCTGATACCCCAAGTTTCCTATTTTAGAGCAGCTTTTATCACTTATGCCACTGTCCAGTTTTTCCAGGCCGGCTCTTTCACAAAAACTCGGAAGGTTTAAGCAGCCGTCTTAACAATATTTCCCAGTCGGGGAATATTAGAATATGAATAGAAGCTCTCAGATGATCCCATAAATTTCTCTTGCTGCCAAACTTGACCCTGCATTGCTGATACAGTATGTCCGTCAATTCAAATATCTGATGAACAAAAAATGCCAAAAGATTTAAAAGAAAGAAATTCATGGAAAGGTTCTTTTTTCCATGTCCGTAATTGTGCTCTATATAATAACCCTGGTTCTTCAGGGTATTGAATGTCTCATTCTCTATCTTCCACCGGCACCTGCCGCCTCTGACAAGTTCTCTAACGTTTTCTTCTTTAATATTTATATCCGTTACCCAACTGTTACGATATGTTGTTTTCCCCTTGTCTATTATCCGGTATTCAAAATAGTTTACCCACAGGGTATCTTTGTTGCCGTTTAATGGAACTTCATTTATCCACTCATATTCATGAATACGGCCTTTTTTGTCTTTTACTTCCATCTTTGAGACTTCTTTAAGCTGCCTCTGCTCATTAACCCATTCCATAAGTATCTTGTGGTCTTCCGCCTTTGCCACCAGTATGTATCTCATCCTGTTTGCCTTTACCTCTTCTATAAATGGCTGCTTGCTGTGTAGACTGTCTGCAACTATGATTATCTTTAACCGGTGATGGGATTGCCTTATCTTTTTAATCAACCTCTTGCCTGCATTTATCTCGCAGTCCTGTTTTTCACTCCCATCCATGTTCTTTACTGCCTCAGGGGCAAAGGGGATTACCTGTCTCATATCCGGATGCATAAGCGCTGCCTGCACTATCTGATGTTCATATCTTACTTTTCCCTTTTTGCTTTCCTTCCGCAAACATCCCGGACAGCTTATCTCCTCTGAACTGAAATATCCTGTCCCATCCATTGAGGTTAGATAGTAGCCGTCCAGAAATCGATATTGCTGAAGATGTTTCCCTCTCTGTATTGCCATGAAAAACTCTTCAAATACAGGTTCAAGCTCTGTGCTGTCTACCTCGTCTATTACTTCTTTCATCTGAGAGTCTTTGGGTATGCTTTCTACCTGAAAGAGTGTCTTTAAATTGTTATTGTGTATGCCATCCTCTAACCTCTTTTGAAATTGAAGTAGGGAAGGATCCTGAAAATACATCATTGCAAATCCCGACATGAATACATCATGAATGGAGTGTCTTATCTTCTTGCTCTGCCTATGCTCCGATATGCTTTGCAGACACCCGGTAATCTTCTTGCGTAATGATCCAAATGACAGATGTTTCTTGATATGCATTGCAATACATAGTACTATATTCAGGGGTCAAAAGTCTAGAATTACTTTCCCTTTTAAATTCAAGGGGTTAGCGTGCTTCACTCGTGGGTATCATAAAAACTCTTTGTCTGTTGACTGATTTTGGCTGAGAATACCTTTGCGAAATTTTTTTCCTCTTTCTTGCCAAACACCCTTATCTATTCTTGATCTTTGCCTTCACCGTGAATTGCTGTCCCCTGTTGTTAATGCTTGATTTTTTTTGTTCTTTGTGTTAATGTATTTATAGTTTTTTCGGTGGTTACGCCGGAGGGGCAACACCCGTTCCCATTCCGAACACGGAAGTTAAGTCCTCCAGGGCCGATGATACTTGGATTGTGAGGTCCCGGGAAAGTAGGTCGCTGCCGAATAAATATTTACTCGGGGATTAATCCCCGGGGATATCTTCCTATTGGTAAGCACAATCAGTAGAAATTAATATTAAGTGAATCCTGTTGGTAAACCTTAATTCAAATATCCTTTAGACAAGAAATAAATGTTTTTTTGAAATATTATTGAATTTGCTCGCTATGTGCCTTAAATCACGAAATAGTTATTTTTTATGGAACAGAGCATTCTGTTTGATATAACCCTGATAGAGCAGGTAATGACCTACCAATAAAAAACCTTCATATTTACCAAAAAGGAGTAAAGATGACCGACATCTCGATAGCAGAACTCAAGGAAAAAACCATTGACGAGTTGACTGAAGTGGCAAAAAAGCTGAGTGTGGATGGAATAAGCGGAATGAGAAAGCAGGATCTGATATATGCCGTATTGCAGGCACAGGCTGAAAAAACCGGAAACATGTTTGCTGAAGGAGTGCTTGAAATACTGCCTGACGGCTTTGGGTTTTTAAGATCGCCTGACTATAGTTATCTGCCCGGCCCCGACGATATTTATGTATCGCCATCCCAGATTCGAAGGTTTTCTCTCAGGACGGGAGACCTTGTTTCAGGTCAGATAAGACCACCAAAGGAAAGTGAGAGATATTTTGCTTTGCTCAGGGTCGAGGCCGTAAATCATGAACAGCCGGACGATAATGTAAAAAGGAAGCTTTTTGATAATCTTGTACCGTATTATCCTACCGAGCGCATTAAACTCGAAAGCGGTGCCAGGGAGTATTCTACGAGGGTAATGGAACTGATTACTCCTATTGGTATGGGGCAGAGGGGCCTTATTGTAGCGGCGCCACGGACCGGGAAGACCATGTTGCTGCAGGCTATTGCAAAAGGTATCAAAAAAAATCATAAGGACATACATTTGATTATCCTTCTGATCGATGAAAGACCCGAGGAAGTAACAGACTGGAAGAGACAGGTTGAGGCCGCTGAGATTATAAGTTCCACGTTTGATGAACCGCCTCAGAGGCACTGCCAGGTGGCTGAGATGGTTATCGAAAGAGCCAAGAGGATTGTGGAAACGAAGAGGAACGTCGTAATCCTGCTTGACAGTATTACCAGGCTCGCAAGGGCGTACAACGCAATAATTCCTCCAAGCGGGAGGGTACTGTCCGGCGGACTTGATTCAAATGCTTTACAAAAACCCAAAAGGTTTTACGGAACCGCGAGAAACATAGAAGACGGTGGAAGTCTTACGATTCTTGCAACCGCGCTTATTGATACCGGCAGCAGGATGGATGATGTTATATTTGAAGAGTTCAAGGGAACCGGTAATATGGAACTGCATCTGGACAGAAAACTCGTCGAGAAGAGGATTTTTCCTACAATAAACATTAATACTTCCGGCACCAGAAAAGAAGAACTGCTTGTGCCGAAGGATACATTAAATAAGATGTGGATTTTAAGGAAGGTTCTTAACCCTCTCGGTTCTGTGGAGAGTATGGAGTTTCTACTCGATAAGATAAAAAACACCAAGAGCAACAAAGAGTTTCTTGAGATGATGAACAAATAACTGAATGTCAGGTAAATACAGGTTAAAGCGGTATCTGATTGTCGGTGCGGTCGCCGGTGGGCTGCTTGCTATAGCTGTCTCTCTCTTGATGGATACCCTGTTTGCCGATTCCCTTAACGGTACATGGCGTGATGCCATTGTTTCCGACCTTCATAATTTCTTCCATATGAATTTGACTGTCAACAGTCCTGTTGTATTTATTGTATTTGGAATTATTCTATTGATCCTGTCCGGATTTGGTGCATTACTGGGAATGATTTTTACATTTTTCATTATCAGGTTTTTCTCTTTTTTGAAAGGATGAAAATGGGTGATAAGCTAAAAGACGACGGGTACTGTTTTGTTTGCGGCAAGTCCAATCCTTATGGTCTCGGGCTGGAGTTTAAACAGACCGATCATGGTGTAACTGCAAGCTTTTGTGCGGACAGGCGGTTCCAGGGATATAAAGGCATAGTGCATGGTGGAATCATTGCTGCATTGCTTGATGAGGCGAGTGTGAAGGCATTGCTTCTCAGGGGGATAAAGGCTGTTACTGCAGAGATAAACCTCCGTTTTAAAAACCCTCTCTCTGTTAATGAAGAGGCCATAGTAAATGCTGATATTGTGCAGAGCCACGGCAAATTACATGTAATTAGAGCCGAGATTGTAAATTCCGGCAGTAAGGTCATTGCTCACAGTATGGCAAAGTTGTTCCGTTATGATGAATAATATAAAGGGGTTGATGGCAAATGAGCTCGTACAGGGTTCCCATAATGTTTCTTGTTATCCTGATCACTGTTATTGGTGTGGTTTCAGGGTATAAATATTACAGATATACGCAGGAAGACCCGAATTTCTGTTCTTCGTGCCATCTGATGCAGGAGGCAGTTAAATCCTGGCAGAGGTCCGGGCACAAGCAGTTTGAGTGCCAGAAATGTCACAGGATGAATATCCTTGAACAGAATAAGCTGCTCGTCGCATTTGTTTTAAATCCCAAAGGCAAAATAAAAGAGAAACACGGAAAGGTCAATACTTGGTTAGCGTGCAAGGAATGCCACAGATATGATGTAGCACAGGGTTCCATAACCCGCAAGAATTCTTATGGCCACGCAAGGCATGTATTCATGCAGGGAATAAGCTGTGAGAAATGTCACAATGGAAAGCTGCATGAATTTAATGTTGCCATGAGTGCATGTTTATCATGCCACAAGGATAAGATCGTTCACGGCATGGGAATGAAGAAGCTGGAGTGTCTTAATTGCCACAGCTATTCTGAGAGTTCGCCGAAGATGGTTACCCCCAAAAGGTGTTTACACTGTCATAAGGATGTGCCCGAAGATTCTCCGATGAGCGGCCTTAGCTGTTTTGATTGTCACAAACCGCACGGCAAGCTGAAGATGGAGAGTAAAGACTGCCTGGGGACTTGCCATGGCAACGAGAGCAGGGTAGGACAGCACGGTCTGCATATGACAAGGGCCGGGATGAAATGCCTTGACTGCCACAGGCCTCATAACTGGATGATCGGGAAAAAGCAGGCAAAGGGCCTCTGTGACAGATGCCACGAACTCAGGAGCCCTGCAAGATTTATTTATTGAAATACCTGTCCAAAATACAAATATTGCCATGGTTTAAAGCCTCATAAACATAAATGAACCCTGTGAATTATGACGGGGCAATCAGCGCATAAAATTACGAGCTGAATCGGCATGTAGTTTTACGAATTGCCTGCTAAAAATACACATTCAGTGAAACGAAGTATACGTCCGGGTAGAGCCCGAACTCGCTTCCCGGGGCAAAGCCGTCCGATGAATCTTCACCCGTGCCGATGTATGCCCCCGATACAAGGAATGTATCATCTGCAAGACTGTACTCGAAAAGGGGTGAAATTAAGACGGAGCCGTCGTTAAGGTTAATGAGGGCCTGGCCGGTGAAGGTTAGCAGGGGGGATATCTGATATCTGAATCCCGGTGCAAGGTAATGCCTTGCAAGGAGATATACTGATCCTTCTGTATAAGCGGTGGTATTCAGTACCTTGAAGTAATCCACCGTATCACTTCTGCCGGCGCTGTTATAATGGTATTCAATATAGGCATACAGGTTATCCGTGAAACTATAGTCACTGCCGGCAGAGAGCCTGATATAGTTTTCATTACTGCCTTTATACGGGAATACATAAGCAGTTTCAAGCCAGGTACCCGCCCCTCCGATGGAACGCGATAGATCAAGACCGAGCAGGACGTTCTTTCTGAATATCATCGCCATGACCGTTGAGTCTGTTTTGAGTATGTAAGACTTCAGACGCAGGAAGGCCGCGCTGTTACTGTATTTAAACCTGTCACCAAAGACAATTCCGATGTCGATCTCTCCCATCCGGCCGGTTGGCAGCTTGAGGCGCACCGCATCTGCCCCGGCCCGTTCTTCCCTGGCAATAGTGTTGTATGTAAAGGGGGCGATTATATCGGTAGGGTTAATTACGTGAGCGGCGCCGAAGGCCACAGGCTGGCGGCCTATATACAGGTCAAAAGCCCGCCGGGAGATTGTGAGATATGCCCGGTCAAGGTTCTGTGTTACTGTTAAATGTCTGTCCGGATCCCCGGTGCCCGGATAAAGCCTTTCATCAAGGTCAAAGGCCCGGTAGGAAAAGGGATCGGGTGCCTGAATAACACTGTATTCCGGGTTCCCGGCATGCCCCCTGTATTGGGGCATTATTTCATATGCGAGTTCTCCCGAAAATGTATCTGACGGTTCATAGTCGAGTCGCAGCCTTAATCGGGCGAGGGTGTTGAATCCGGTATCACCGTTATCTGAATATATAAGAAAATTCTTGAGATATCCACCGCCGGCAAAAGGAGATTCTTCCGCATACAGGGATGGAAGCATTAAGATGGAAAGCAGAAAAAAAAAGGGCAGAAAAAGAAGCAGTTTTTTCACTATGACGGAATCGTGATTGTTCATCGCTTTTTCACTAATCCCTGATTCCCAATCCCCGACACCGTTCTTATTATCCCCTTTGCTCGTCTTTTTCGATATGACCGTCCTTTAAGATTATCAGCCTCTTTGACCTTTCCATTATCATTGCATCATGCGTGGAGAACACAAAGGTCATGCCTCTCTTTTCATTCAATTCCCTCATCATATCAAGTAGCCCGGCTCCTGTTGCAGAGTCGAGATTGGCCGTAGGCTCGTCAGCAAGAATTATGTCCGGATTTGTTACCATTGCCCTTGCAACCGCAACCCTCTGCTGCTGTCCACCGGATAGCTGTCCGGGTTTTCTTTTTTCCATACCCGCCAGGCCAACCTCGGATAAAATAGAGCCAACCCTTGAACGTCTCTCATCTTTGCCAATCCCCTGAAGGAGCATTACATATTCTATGTTTTCCCTCACAGAAAGGACGGGTATCAGGTTGTAGGACTGAAAGATGAATCCTATATGGTCTCTCCTGAAATCGGACAGGTCGCTGCCTTTCATATCGCTTATCAGTTTCCCGGAGAGCATCACGCTCCCTGATGTAGGAATATCAAGGCCGCTCATAAGATTAAGCAGGGTGGTCTTGCCCGATCCGGAAGGACCTGCAATTGCAGTGAATTCACCGTTCTTTATGCCGAGATTGATCGACCCCAGTGCCTGGACTTTTACTCCATCCATCCCGTAAACCTTTGAAACATCTTTGACCTTTATTATCTCTTCCGTCATTATTCCTCCCATCCTATATACTCCTTCGCATGGCCCTTGCCGGTGTAAGTCTTGCTGCAAAAACAGCCGGGTATATGGCTGCCGTCAGGGAAAAGATTATTATCAGCAAAGGGTATAGTGTAAACTGTTCAGGCGAAAATACAGGATAGATAAATTTGGTGATGGTTAGACCCGCAAATTCTATTCCCTTATAGTTGATTCCGTTTACTGAGAAATATTTCGTGACAGCATAACCGAGCAGCGAACCTGCCAGAATGCTTATCACCGCAAGAATAGACGCTTCGAGCAGTATTATTATGGCCATGCTCACCGGCCTTGTGCCTATTGCCCTCAATACACCGAATTCGAACATCCTTTCATAGAGTGACATGAAGAGGGAGTTCATAATCGTCAGGCCGATGATTCCGAAAACGAGCAGAAGGGTTATGCCCGTCGATATATGGGACATTTCAATAACGCTGTCAAGCTGAGGCACCATTGTTTTCCAGCTGATGGCTTCGTTTCCATTCCGGGAATATTTTCTCCAGAATGGAAGCGCCGGGTCTCCGGCCATTTCTATATCTTTAAATCTGAGGGCTATCTCATGAATATTGTTGCCTATACCAAGAAGCTCCTGCGCCTTTTTTATATTGATGAAGGCCAGCCCCGAGTCTGCCTCACGTATGCCCATCCGGAAGATGCCTCCAACCCTGAACATCTCCTGTGACAGTTCACCGGAATATGCCTGTGCCACGGTAACCACGAGGCGGTCACCGACTTCCACGTTCAGGGTTTCGGCAGTCTTTGAACCTATAAGGATCATCCCCCTGTTATCATTATCCAGGTAGCGTCCATTTGTTATCGATTCATCCAGAATGGATATCTTCATTTCCGATCCCGGTTTTATCCCGTAGAGCATCACTGATTTTACACCTCCCGCAGAGCTGAGCATGCTGAAAGAAACCGTCCGGGGCGTAAAGCAGGCAAGCATATTCTCCCTGCCGAGCTGTTTAATCACCGAGCCCGGATTCTCAATGGTCTTTTCAACTTCAAGAGTATCCCTGAAACCTTTTGCATGAATCTGCCCCTGCCCGATAAATGTATCGGTTGCCGTTCTTATCATACTCTGAAGCATTCCCGAAAAGACGGCGTTTACGAAAATCATTGATGCCAATCCTATGCCGACCGCAAGCCCTGAAAGCAGGGTGCGCCTTTTGTTCCTCAGCACATTCCTCCATGCCAGTTTCAGAAGTATCTTCATAATCAGACAGACCTCAATGCCTTAACGGGACGTATCCTTGAAGCCCTGATGGCCGGAGGTATGCTTACTGCTACGGCGCTTGCTGCAATGACTACGACAGGTATGAAAACAGACCGCAGGCTTATCTTTGAGGTAATGGTGTCAAACGGGAATCCGCCCCAGTCAACGGGGTTTGAGAGGTGAATCCCGTGAACCGACAATATCCAGTTCGCCGTAATCCCGGCCAATGTCCCGGCGATGATGCTGAACAGAGACAGAGATGCGGTTTCAAGCAATATTAAAGTGAATATTTGTGATGGCCGTGTCCCCAGAGCTTTCATTACCCCGAATTCCCGCGTTCTTTCAAGGACCATCATAAGAACAGTGTTGAGCACACCGATTGCTATAATAATGGTAAATACTATTATGGTAATCCAGTTGCCTCTTATATCGGCCTGCATGGCCCTGTAGAACTGTGCTTCTACTACCTGCCAGGGTTCAATTTCCAGTGAACCGTCATTAAGTTTATGTTTTATAAGCTGAACGGTTTTCAGGGTTTTTGAATAATCCGTCAGCACTATCGCTATCTCATGTGCACCTCCCGTCATGGACAGAAAATTCCTTGCCGAATCGATGTGGACATAGCAGGTCGTTCCCCCGTATGATGATTGCCTTGAGTCGGTAATGCCGATTACAGTGAACAGGTCATTGGCGATCGATCCGTCTACCCCCTGCGCTATGAGTGCAATCCGACTTCCGGGACCGGCCTTCAGTATCCTTGACAGCCTGTCACTGATGATTATCTCGTCCCCGGGTTTATTCGAAAGAAATCGTCCTGTCTTTATTTTTTCCCTCAACCGTGTTGTCTTTGCCTCGCGGACCGGATCTATTCCCATTAGCTGAACTCCGCTTGTCTTTGTCCCTGCAAAGGCAAGGGCCGGCGTGTAAACACGGGGCGTCCATGATTTGATATAGGGCAGGTCATGTATCCGGTTACCGATAGATGAAGGGTTTCTCATGATTTTATATATACTCGGCTTATTGAGATAGCCTTTTCTGTGGATCTGAATGTGTCCCGTATGGTCCAGCGTGAACATGTTTATAAGCAGGCCGTAGCTCCCATCCACCATTCCTATGAAGACGGCAAAGAGGAGACAGCCCCCTGCCATCATGAGCCCGGTAAGCAGTGATCGTCTCTTATGACGGAAAATATTGCGAAATGCGATTTTTACAAGCAGACCCATATTTTCCCACCAACATTGGGACCCCGCCCCCCATCCCTGCGATTATCTCCTTTTCTGCAGGTTCCTCAGCGAAAATATCCCCTTGTCGAGCTGCTTATCAAATCTTAATGCCATGTATCTGACAACTGTCTTTTTGCCCTTCTTATTCAGAGGGATAAGTTCCATTACCGCCGGGATTTTCCTCCTGCTGAACACGGATATTTCCTTTAACTCCATTACCCTCATCTTCCGGCCCTTTTCATCGTAATAGTCTTCCCGGACAGGGATATAATCCGCCTTTCTTACCTTAATGATTATCCTGCCCCATACCGTGGGGGTATTTCCCTTAGGAGTAAGCTCGACATAGTAAAACCCCGGCTCACTGTTTTCCGGTTTGATCAGTTTATGAAAGTAGTCCTTCATCATGGAACTTTCCTTCACAAGGTCATCATTGGTGAAATCCGAGCCCATCCATGAACTCATCATCATCGAAGGGGGTACCTTCATGACCTTGTTGATCTTTGGAAAGTAGTTCCACATCTCGTTTCCGATACGGAGCGTAGCTATGCCGGCATCTTTTTTTGGATATGTAATACGAACGAATGTCCTGTCCATCCCACTGCTCCATATATCCATCTTTAATGTCCTGGTCCAGTTTTCGGAGACAATCGTCATTTCAATCTTTCCCTGACTGGTACTGCTTCTGTACAACCTGTCGACCTTTTCCACTATCTTGTGAATATCGGGTTTTTCTTCGGCAATTGATCCGGTCACATGAATACAGGGTATTAGCAGGCAGATTAGCAAAATTGTCAGCTTCATCCGAAAATTCTCCTACCCCTCTTTAATTCTCCCCTGGCAAGGGCTACCTCCCCTCGCCCCCCCGAGGCTGTGTCATAATTCTGAAAACGCATATGATGTCATTCTGAATTCATTTCAGAATCTCGTATTTTCAATATGCTACGTTTTATATAGATCCTGAAACAAGTTCAGGATGACAATTATGACACAGCCTCCCCTTGACAAGGGGGGGATGGGGGGGTATTTTCATAGTCCTTTGTGTCCCGACCTGTGCCGGGGCGTGTATGTTTCACAATCTGCAGCCCTCTGAAACAGTATATCATAGAAACCTGCTTGTTATGAGAATTGATTTTGTCGTGAAACTGCTGTAATCAGTTTCATATGGTGTGTGTTAGAAATGGTGGCGAAAGATCGCTTGAAATCCATTTCATCCCGGGCGGCATCATATTTAAGTTGTAATTCCCTTTGGCGCTGTTTCAGTGTATATACTTAAATTTAAATTTATAATTATACCTTGACATAGATTATCAGATTTATATAATTTATATATAGGAAAGTGTTTTATTGACTTGATTTTGTTACAAAAAGGAGGGATTTGCCATGAATTGTTGGGAGTCTATGAAGTGCCCGCCTGATACTTACAATCAGTGCCCTGCCCATCCTAACAGGGGTCTGGACTGCTGGAAGGTAACAGGTACGAAATGTGACCAGGGAAGGTTGGAGATGGCATCGATAGCTGATAAAATAACTTTTTGCAGGAAGTGCAGTTTCTACGATACGTATGCTCACAAATTCTGATTTTTTTGAAGTGAGATAATATTGGTCGGCCGGAATAATCAAAGCTATTCCTTAATTAGAGTCTGTGTATAAAGTCAGACTCTCTATCTGTCATTCCGGCAGTCCTTAAGCCGGAATCTATTCTTTTCAATAAGTTCCGGATGCCCTGAATGTTTTCGGGGCATGACAAAAATAAAAAATGGCAATTTATGGACAGACTCTAAGAGCGGAGAATACAGGAAGCATCTACGGAAAATTATAAAGCCGCTTTATTTAAATGGTTCCTCGCTGATTTAGGTGGGTAAACGGAAATCAAGTTTTCCCCCAATGAGGTAAATTATGGTAATAAGATTTCGTGTTGTGCGATAGCCTCGCGCCTTTGCCTTGGCTGCCTGGATCAGGCTGTTAATGCCTTCTAAAATGCCATTGTTAATGTTGGACTCAAACCATCGAAGGACTCCGTCCCAGTGTCGTTTAATGGTATAAGCAGCTTGCTTGATTGGGTCCAATCGGCTGTGTGTAGCCCAGAAGTACCACTTCTTAAGATAGGCTTCTGCCATCAGTGGCGGTTGATTGAACAGTTCCTGAAAGTTGAGGCGAATGTGATAGGCACGACTGGTCTTCAGATTGAGCTTTTTAACTGTCAGACGTTCAAGGGTGCCAATCTGAGACAGCTTGAGGTTTTCCGGGTTTTTCAGCCATAGGTAACGTGTTCGAGCCAACTCGGGACGATCTTCTTGCTCCTGGCGACGCACTTCATCTACAGCCTCATTGATGATTTTCATGATGTGAAACTTATCAAAAGTTAACCGGGCGTTGCAAAACTGTTCTTCAACACCGCTGATGAATGCTGGAGACATGTCACAACATACTTCTTCAATGTTTTCAGGATTGCCATTGTGATCGGTCAAATCCTCCTTGAAACGCTCTACAGTAGAAGCATCCTTGCCTTCAGTGGCAAAGAGAACTTTGGGGCCTTTAAAATCAACAAACAGACTCACATAGTTATGACCACGCTTGCTTGAGGTTTCATCAACACCGGCTTGTCTGACCTCTGTATAATCGGCATTATTCCGGGCCTCATCTACATAGTGGTGCAGCACTCGCCACAGCCGCGTATCGTGTTCATTAACAAAGGCGGCTATTGTCTTTACCGGCATGGCTTTGGCTAACGTCATGATCATAGCTTCAAATAATAACGTGAATCCACTTCCTGAACGAGCCCAGGGTACTCCAATTAATCGAATTCCACACTTCTTACACTGCACACGAGGCACCCTCGCAATCAGGTATGTCTCGTGCTGGAAGAAATTCAAGTGTCGCCAAGTCTTCTCTTCTGTGTCATATGCTTTTACGTCAGCCTCTCCACACTCTGGACAGGAAAAAGTGCTTCCGCGAGGAAAATCAATCTTTATTTCCAGTCGCTTTTGTTGCGGATCAAAATCTGAAGAGGTCACCCGCCACGGCGGTGTCAAACCAAGGGCCTTTTGTAAAAGTTCAGTATCTGTCATCATGCGTATGAACTTACCATTTTGTATGTGTACTAAACAAGGCCTTCCCACTCAAATCAGCGAAGAACCTTTTAAATAGAACGAATTACAATATCACAGGCAGCTGAAGCCTGCCGTAAACGATGAGTCATTCCGGACATATAGCCAGCAAACCGAAGCCGCCCTGCACGAATTGGCGAGACCGGTATTAAAGTATAAGGTCTGCCTTTCCACCAGAGGATATCCTGTTTCAAGACACAGCCCGGAAGAACTGATATTTTTGACGGTTGCAGAATAAGCCGTATTTTGGGAATCAACGGCAAATCTTATTTCCATGTTAACAGGGTGTCGAGGTTCTCTTCTTCTGATGCCGACCGGTTTTGACAGATCGATGCGCTGTTCACACTCATTAAGCCACTCTGAAAGCTCCGATATCTTGAACGGTTTTTGAATCATCCTGCACCCCAGTTCTTCAATCATCCTTATGTCATCATCACTGAAATTACCGGACATTACGGCCTTGTTCCGGGTGCCCAGCCTGCACTCTCTTTGCGCCTGTTTTTGAATCATTTCAATTCCCCGCATTCCGTGCATAGCCATATCTGTAATGATGATGTCAGCGCATGGCTTTTTGTTGTTACACAGCCCCGCATCCTCTCTGTATATCGGGCAGACATCAGGCTCCCTGAAGGTTAATACCTCATAGTCCATGTAAGACAAAGTTTCGGCCATGAAGTCCAGCACCATCTCTTCATCATCGAAAATTATAACTCGTTTTTTTCTCATGTCCCTCTCCAAATGAAGAATCGAACAACAGACTATAAATTAACTTAAGTATATTCTCTATTTGAGAAAAGTTCAATATGAAATGCTGAACACGATAAGACCCTGAATTCAGGGATGAGCCCCTGGTAGAATTAAAGGGCGTTTAATAAAACAAAGTGAACAAGGCGCGATAAGTGCAGTCCTGCCGGATAATTTCCCTTGTTGCTTCGGGAGAATGTTTGCTCTTCTTCATAAAAAAAATCCGCTGTCTTTCCTCAGGTGAAAGCAGCGGATAGCGTCAAACGGGTTAGGAATGAATCTTTAAATAAATAGCAAGCGTATTCCCCGTGGTCTTATCACGGGGCCAAGTGAACGAATATAATAATAAAATCTTCCCTGCATTAGATTACCGGTGGCCTGCCTGTGCGTGCCGCACGCAGACAGGCAGAGCCACAGGGAAGATCAATCATCTTAACAGCTGCAAGACGAGCCGCATGATGAACTCTGCTGTAAGTTGTTCAGAACAAAACCCTGCATGTCGTTAAAGTCAATGGTCGTATCCATGAGCATGGCGTTTGCCTGCGGGTCAAGAAACACTTTAAAGTCATCCTGCTCGATGGTCGAGTCGCCACTGAAGGCATCTTTGACTATGTCCATAGTCAAAGACGGGCTTCAACCGCCCGGTACAAGAAAAATCCTTATGCCCTCTCCCGGACTGCCCTCCTGCTCTATGATCTCCTTGAATTTTTTCACGGCATTATCTGAAATACCAACCATATTTCCTCCTGATATATAACTCTATCTCTTAACCGGCTGTTTCCGGTTGACATTGATGTATAAACGCTTCATGCGCTTACTATAGTTTCTAATATTATAAACTATTTAACGTTAAATTGCAAATGGTTGTACTCGTAACCATCGGTGCAGGAGAAATCCGTTGAACTCAAGAGTTCCCGCCGGGTTACACTTAATTCTCCGCCTCGATCTTAACTGCTGTGATTGAATTGCTTCCGTTTGTGGATATGTATGTCAGGGAATTCACACGTGCATGAGGAAAGTGAACAGGAACAAAGAGCATGCCCTCCGGCACCTCCTCTGAGACCCTTGCCTTGATGAACACCTCTCCACGTTGAGATGTAATTTTTACGAAACCTCCATCGTGAATACTGCTTTTCTCGGCATCAGCCGGATTTATCTGGATAAAGGCATCGGACAGGACGTGGCTGAGGCTCTTTGACATCACCGAAAGTTCACCGGAGTGCTGCATGACGTTGCCGGTAATAAGTGATATCGGATATTTATCGTCCGGTACTTCGCCGAACGCCTGTTTGACCGGATGGAATTTCCATTTCTTATTTCCTTCATCCGTTTCTATCCGCAATATCTCGTTCTGTATGGAGTTAAGGTCGCTTGTCCCCATGTCTGCCTGCATAACCCTGGAGAGATTTCTGAATATCTGCCAGTCCGGGATTGAATCACCTGTAGCCGGCACCATTTTCCGTACGGGCTGCGGCAGCCCTTCGCCGTTAATGAATGTCCCTTCCTTTTCGGCCCAGCTCGCCGCAGGCAGTACCACATCCGCCAGTTTTGCCGTTTCTGTAAGCCTTATATCCTGTACGACAAGGAAGTCGAGGGACTTGAGCGTCTCTTCAATCTTTGTTGAATCGGGAAAAGTCACAATAGGGTCTTCACCCATAATATACAATGCATTGACATTCCCCGGGTTGTACAGCATGTCTGCGATGTTTTTTCCTTCAGCCCCTTCCGGGGTTTTCATGCCCGGCAGATGTGAAGGTGATATGCCCATGAGCCACATACCGTGAGTGTTGGAGAAATCTCCCGGGATCTGCAGGGCAGAGGGCCCGTCACCGGTAAGCATAACCAGATTTGCCGCTGCCAATACACTATTGAGACCTTTGGCATTCTCTGCATTTGTAACGGTCATGGCTATCATACGATTTTCAGCCCTCAGAAATTCAAGGGCCGTGGTTACAAAGATGTCCCTGTTTATGCCGGTAATTTCCGATACCTTATCAGGGGTATATTCCTTCAGTGTTTCCTGCAGCATGTCAAAGCCTTCAGTCGACATGGTCGTTTCGCTGTTGAAAACAAGGCCCTGGTCAATTGCCATTTTGGCAATTCCGTTAAGGAGGGCTACCGAAGTGCCGGGTTTCATTCTCATCCAGGTCCCGGCATGACGCGCGAGTTTTGTCTCTCTCGGCTCAGCTATAATAAGGTTTGAGCCGTTTCTCTTTGCCTCGAGGAACTGTAAGCCCCATATGGGATGTGTAGCCGTTATGTCGGATTCAACTACGAGTATTACGTCTTTTTCCAAAGGCAGTCCGAGTTTTATTGTATTTGATTTCAGGCCGAACGACATCTCAATGCCTTTTGCTACTTTTGCATAACCAAGCCTGGCGGATGAATCGATATTATTGGTGCCGAGTACATTTCGCATGAATTTCTGCAGCATGTAGTTGTCTTCGATTGTACACCTTGAAGAGCCTACTGCTCCAATCGATTCGCTGCCTTTGGTATCCTTTATTTGAGAAAGTCTCTGGGAGACGAGGTAGAGCGTTTCTTCCCATGTAGCCTTTCTGAGTTTTCCGTTTTCTCTTATCAGGGGAGTCCGGAGCCTGTTTTCAGAGTAGATGAAATCAAAACCGAACCTGCCCTTGCCGCACAGGTCTCCCTTGTTTACCCCTTTCTCATCTATACCCCTGGCCCTCAGGATCTTCTCTTCCTGTAAGCCGTATGTTACTGTACAGCCTACTGCACAGTATGGACATATATTATCCCGGTTTTCAAGGAACCATGCCCTGGACCTGTGTGAATAAGGCTTGCTCCCAAGGGCTCCGACCGGGCACGCATCTATACACTGACCGCAGAATTCGCAGTTTAATGTTTCTTCAAAAGCGGGGCTTATCTTTGTTTTGAATCCCCTTCCGATAAAATTTATGGCTCCGACACCCTGGTGTTCCCAGCACACCCTTACGCATTTTCCGCAGAGTATGCACCTGTTTGGATTTCTTACTATAAGCGGATTGCCGGTTAATTCTTTGTCATGTTTTCTCTCTCCCAGAAACCTGCTCGCTGATGGCCCGTACTCGTATGCCAGGTCCTGCAGCTTGCATTCTCCGGCCTTGTCACATACTGGGCAATCAAGGGGATGGTGTATAAGGAGCAGTTCCAGTACCGTCTTTCTTGCCTTTTGAAGATTTGGTGTATTTGTATGTACAACCATACCGTTTCCGGCCGGGGTCGAACATGCGGCAAGAAGCTTCTTCTGCCCTTCCACCTCAACTAAACAGAGGCGGCATCCACCGTAGGGACGCAGTCTTCTGTCATAACAGAGGTTTGGAATGTAGATACCGTTTGCTTTGGCGGCCCTGAGTATGGTCGTACCTTTGAGTACGGATATCTTCTTGTCGTCGATGGTGAATTCGATCATACCTTCACCTCCTTATCTTTTTTCTCAAACATGTTGACCGGTCCGACCTTTACAGCTCCGAATTTGCATTTCTCATAGCATGTTCTGCACTTGATGCAGAGTTCCTGGTTTATATGGTGAGGTTTTTTCTTTTCTCCGGTTATTGCCTGCTGTGGACATGACCTTGCGCATAAGGTGCATCCCTTGCAGGCCTCCTCATCAATGTAGAATGTAGAAAGTTTTGTGCAGACTCCTGCCTTGCACCAGCCCTGCCTGATATGCTCCTCGTATTCCTGTCTGAAATATTTTATTGTTGTAAGAACGGGGTTCGGCGCAGTCTGGCCGAGACCGCATAACGAAGTACTTATAATATCATGCGCCAGGTCTTCAAGCAGTTCAATATCTTCCTCTTTACCGCGTCCTTCTGTTATGTCAACGAGTTTATCCTTCATGACTTTTGTGCCTATCCTGCAGGGGGAGCACTTGCCGCAGGATTCATCCGTGGTAAAGTCGAGGAAAAAGCGCGCCACATTGACCATGCAGTTGCTGTCGTCCATAACGACCATTCCGCCGGAACCGACGATGGCTCCTGTGTTCATAATGTCTTCATATGTGACCGGGGTCTCGAGATGGTCTTCCGGTATGCATCCGCCCGAAGGCCCTCCAAGCTGAACCGCCTTGAATATCCTCCCCTTCTTTATCCCCCCTCCTATGTCAAATATGATCGTTCGCAGCGGTATCCCCATGGGAACCTCTATAAGGCCGATATTATTAACGGCCCCCGTAAGCGCAAAAACTTTTGTGCCGGTTGATTTTTCCGTTCCAAGACTCTTGAACCAATCCGCTCCATTCAGTATGATTTGTGGTATGTTTGCATACGTTTCAACATTGTTCAATACCGTAGGTTTTTCCCACAGACCCTTCTGGGCGGGGAAAGGGGGTCTTGGTATGGGCATTCCCCTTTTACCTTCAATGGAGCGCATGAGCGCCGTTTCTTCACCGCATACAAAAGCGCCTGCTCCCAGATAGAGCTCTATATCGAGGTTGAACCCTGTACCGAGGATATTTTCTCCAAGAAGACCGTACTCATTTGCCTGGTCGATAGCCTTCTGCAGCCTCTCGACGGCGAGCGGATATTCCGCCCTTACATATATATATCCCCTGGAGGCCCCTATGGCCTTTGCCGCTATAATCATTCCTTCCAGAACTACATGCGGGTCGGCCTCCATTACGCTCCTGTCCATAAAGGCGCCGGGGTCGCCTTCATCGCCATTGCAGAGTATGTATTTGAGGTTGCCCTGTGACCTTGCGCAGAATTCCCACTTAAGGCCCGTAGGAAAGCCGGCGCCTCCTCTTCCCCTGAGGCCGGAGTCTTTCATTACTTCTACGATATCTCCCGGTGTCATTTCGGTAAGTGCCTTTGCCGCAGCCATATAGCCGTCACGTGCAATGTATTCCTCTATCTTCTCGGGATCGATAAGCCCCTTGTTTCTTAATGCGCGTAACACCTGGTGCTTAAAAAATGGTATCTCGTTCATGATTGGAACGGCAGACTTTTTCTCCGGCTCTTTGTACATGAATTTCTCAACAGGTCTGCCTTTGACAAAATGCTCTTCTACGAGAAGTGGAATATTATCAGAGGTTATCTTTTCGTAGAATATATCCTCAGGATATACGATCATAATCGGACCCTGTGCACAGAAGCCGTTACAGCCTGTAAGTGTGACGGTTATTTCATCGGCCAGGTCATGTTTTTTCAGTTCTTCTACAAGCGCGTCTCTGGCCTTGAGGCTCCCGCTTGCAATACACCCTGTGCCGCCGCAAAGCATGATGTTTGATCTGATCTTGTCCATTTATTCTCCTCCCGTAGGGGTTTTAATCAATCAAATAAGGGACGCAGTTGAACGCAGAAAAAAACATGATTTCCGGATAAATATTCATTGAAAAAACAAACTGAAGCAAAATATGTACTTACGTTTATAATGTCCATTCTTTAATCCGATTCGATTCAGTACGATGTTTCGCATCCCCGCACAATGGCATATTCTTCAACGATTTTTCCTTCAAGCACATGTTCTCTGAAGATCTTCCGTATCTTCTCATCTGTAAGGTCACCATACTTAACCGGGGGTTCGCCCATCATCTCTATTGTGACCATGGGTTCCCTGCTGCAGAGGCCTGCGCACCCGGAGGTTGTAACAATGATGTCTGTTACATTTGCCTTCTGTATCTCATCGAGCAGGCTGTCCATGATCTCCCTCGAACCCGCCGCAAGCCCGCAGGTTCCCATATGGACGGTTATCTTTACCCTGTAACCCCCCTCCCTGAGATGAGTTTTTTCCTTGTATTCTTCTTTTATCTTCTTAAGATCATCTATGGTAAGTTTTGCCATTTAAACCTCCTTTCAGTCATATTCCCGGATCATCTCAGAGACCTTGACCGGATCGACAGCCCCGTGAATGTCATGGTCAACCACAACAACAGGGGCCAGGCCGCATGCTCCCAGGCACCGGACTGTTTCCAGAGAAAACTTTTTGTCTTCGGTAATCTCCTGCTCTTCGATGCCCAGGAGATCCTTGAGTTTTGCAAGTATCTCACTTGACCTCTTGACGTAACAGGCCGTACCGAGACATACCCGTATGTTGTGTTTGCCTTTGGGTTTCATGGTGAAGAAAGAGTAAAAAGATACGACGCCATGAACTTCGCTTACAGGTATATTTAACCCTCTTGCTATCAACCTTAACACCGCCGGCGGCAGATATCCCAGGATTTCCTGTATCTGTTGAAGCACGGGGATGAGTCCACCGGGCCTGTTCCTGTTTGTATCTATCACATTCTTGATTTCATTAGCTTTTTCAGAGACATCATGCTCCTCGGTCTTTATTTCTTCGACACCTTTTGATTTAACAAAGGAGACAGCCTTCGAAGCAACATCAATAAGCAGGGCCGGCGAAAAGGGCTTTGGAAGATAATCAATAATGCCGAGATGGAGGGCATCCTTGATGGTTTCCTGCGAAGGATATCCCGTTATAACAACAATGCCTGTAGCAGGGTTCTGTTCTTTAATCCATCTGATTAAATCTATTCCACCCATTTCCGGCATTTTAAGGTCCGTAATGACGATATCAAAATCACCGTTCTGAAGAAGCCCCATCGCTTCTTTCACTGATGATGCACCTTTAACAGTGAATCCCTCAGGCGTAAGGATTCTATCACAGCTTTTTAAAACTACAGGCTCATCATCCACCACCAGTACATTGCCTGACATATAATTCCTCCTTGAATTCTAATATTATAACTCTATCGGAAAGACCCTTGCCATCCAGACGAGCCATCCCTCGGACGCATGTTCTTTCTGAAGAGAACATATTACATCGTTAGCCTTTAGGTTCAGTTCCCTTATTTCTGCTGTCATCGGCGAATTTAAATCACGAATTGCGCCTGAGCTGGTCAGCAGTCTGGCGAAAGGTTCGCCCGCCTTGATTTCGTCGAGGTCCCTGATGTAATCCACATAAAGCATTTCGCCGCTTACCATTTCATTCCTTATGTCACAGCCAATCTCCCACAACCCTTCTTTAATGGGTCTTGCCCATATACCTTCCTTGTAAAAGATAACAGGATTTTTCTGATCTCTCAGTGAAACTACAGAATCCCTGAATTCTTCGATATAGGCCTGCCTTAATATCCAACCCCTTTTGTCAAATATCTTTCTGGCGACATTCAGCATGAAATCAGGGGTAAACGGTTTTTCAATGTATTCAAAGGCACCGAGCTTTATGGATTCTTTTGCATCTTCGAGTGTCGGGTACCCGGTGATAATGACCACGTCGGTATCAGGCTGGAGTACCCTCGATTCTTTCAGGACTGTCAGGCCGTTAATATCGGGAAGCCGGATATCGGAAATCAACAGATCAAATTCCTCTTTGGCCATCCTTTCCAGGGCGTCTCCTCCCTTGTCTACTGTAGTGATGTCATATCCCTCTGCGCCGAGTATCCTTTTACAGCTGAGGGTAACTACAGGGTCATCGTCGAGAACCAGAATTTTCGATTTTTCTTTTGCCATAAGCTACCTCCTTTGCAACCTTATGTAAGGCAACAACCATGCCAGATTTTAGAAAATGTTCGTGCACGTTAACATATTGATTATTAATAAAAAACGTTTTTTATCCATTGCAGAGTTTTCAAGTCCGTATTATTTTTCTATACACCGGATAACCATGATTGCCCGGAGTAAAAAGGTTTCAGCATATATAAAAAAAATATACAGTGATAGTGGTTTTGCAGCAGCATTACGAATACCCGGTCCCGGTCCTGGACTGCCGCAGGTTAATTGTTGTCATTAAATGCCTTATTGACGGTAGTAAGTATATCTTCCGGTGTAAATGGTTTTTCTATGTATTCATATGCCCCGAGCTTGATGGCCTGAACAGCAGTAGATATTGTGCTGTAACCCGTTATTATGATTACAATCATATCGGGCCATCTGGATTTAATTTTTTTAAGTACTTCAAGGCCGTCCATGTCGGGCATTTTCAGGTCCGTCAGTACGAGGTCAAATTTATCTTTTTCGAGTATTTCTATGGCGTCACTTCCCTTCGAAGTGACAATAACGTCGTATCCTTCGGGGGTGAGTACGCGCTGACAGCTCACCCTTACTATTGCTTCATCATCGATAACAAGGATCTTCTTTTTATCCATGATTTCCCTTACCCTTTCTCAACCGACTTGATACCCCGGGAGATGTAATATTTTAGTGTTTTTAACACATCCGGGGCATTAATTGGAACATCCTCCAATACTTTTTTCATTTCTGCAGTATCTATCTCAAAGGAAAGTTCCCCCTTTTTATAGCTGAAGAAAAAATCTACGAAGGGGAAAGCGGCGATCAGTATATAGAATGTCTTTGCAATATCACCCAGCGGTTTGCGGTCTATGTGGTCATACCTGAACGAGACACTTATGGTTGTGCCCCTGCCTTTTTCGGATTCAATTTTGAATGATCCTTCCGCCTCCATGGCAGATTGTTTAAGAAGTGATATCCCCAACCCGGTGCTGCCGCATTTCTTGGTTGTAAAGAAAGGATCGTCGCAGAGTTTTATCTCCTCTTCGTCCATTCCTCTGCCGTTGTCGGTTAGCTTGATTTTCAGAAGGTTTTCCTGTATCGAGGTTTCAATATCGAGAGAGATTTTTGTCGCCTCCGCCCTCACGGAGTTCTCAACAATATCGATTATGTGAAGCGAAAGGTCTTCCATATTTTTATTGAAGATTCCATGCAGCAAGCTGCAGGAATCTTAATGCAAGGATTTGTTTTATTATATTCGCTCTCATCCGCTCGCTATCCATTTAAACACAAAAAAGCAAAAAAATGGTTTTGTTAACCCGGATCATCTATAAAATAAACAGACATGATGAGAAAGCTGATTGCCTCATGCCTTATATAACATTTATCTTAGTCTTTTTAATCTTTGGTTTTTCTTATTTAGAGTCTGTATATAAATTGCTGTTTTTTTACTCCTGTCATACCCGAAGTCTGTAATAAGGCGTCCAGAACTTATTGAAAAAACTGGATTCCCCGACCAAATCGAGGGATGACGAAGTATTTGAATCATAGTTTATGGACAAACACTATTTAAGCAGGTAGTTGCCTGTCTTCCCAAAACCTCACGGTTCAAGTATCGTCAGTCTTGGAGCGCTTAGCTTCCATGTCCTGGATTTTTTTATAAATTGAACTTTTTTGCATATTTTAAGCTCAGCTATAACAATAATTTGTATCCCTTTTCAAAAAGTTGTGTCTAATTAAACATCGCATAAATTTAAAACAATAAAGCTCAAGGAGGTTTTATTATGGACATCAGAACAGAAATAAAGGAATATATTAATAATCATAACATTGCAACTCTTGCAACCTGTGTTAATAAACTCCCTCATGCAAGCACAATTGAGTACGCAAACGATGGTTTTATTCTTTATTTTTCAACAAACCCGGAAAGTCAAAAAGCAGGGAATATAAGAGAAAACAGGAATGTATCCCTTACCATTGACGAGGATTACAAAGACTGGACAAAAATAAAAGGCATCCAGATGGATTGCATTGCAGAACAGATTATTGACCATGAAGAGATTAAACGGGCTATGGATATCTATGTGGCAAAGTTTCCTTTTGTGGTGAACTTTCCACCTTCTCCAAACAAGATGTATAAGATTGTGCCTAAAAAAGTCTATTCCCTTGATTATGAAAAAGGCTTCGGACACAGAGATGTAATTGAATTTTAAATGAATGTAATTGATACGGATGTTCTTGTTATAGGGAGCGGGGCAGCAGGGCTACGGGCGGCTGTAACAGCTGCAGTGCATGGAGTGGAGGTTATTACCCTTAATAAGGGCAGAGCCGTTAATTGCACTTCTTGGGCTGATAGAACTTACGAAATAACAGGCGGGGGTGGCTGTGGTTTTGCCGCGCCTATAATCCCTCCTGATGGTCCTGAAAAATATTACGAAGACCTGAGCAGGATTGCAGGGGGCGGGAATATACCTGAACTTACATCTCTATTTGCAGGGAAATCCACTGATGCCTTTTTTTATCTTAAGGATAGAGGGGTCAGATTTAAGAAGACACCGGGGGGTAATCCATTTACTGTGCCGGAGCTATGGCACAGTTTTCCAAGGATTTTATATTCAGAATATGGAACAGGAAAAGAGATTATAAGAGTGCTCAAAGCGCAGGCAATATCTTCCGGAGCCAAAATATTAGATGGATTTCATGCATTCAGATTGCTCGTAAGAGATGGAGAAATTATCGGATGTTTAGCTTTTTCAAAAGGTTCAAAAAAGATAATCTGTTTTAGATGCAAGGCTATTATTCTCGCTACTGGCGGCGCCGGCAGGGTCTTTAAATATTCCACTAATCCAGTTGGTATAACCGGCGATGGAATATCTTTGGCATCTGAAGTTGGCGCAGAACTTATAAACATAGATCTTTACTCTGACATCCCCATGAGTTTAAAGCCTGTCTATGGTATAGGTTTTGTCCCACATCTTCTTTTTGCAGGAGTAAATGCAAGCGTTGAAGAACTTCTCAAAAGCCCTGAAATACTCTGGACATATAACCCTTCTAAGTTATCTCTAAAAGAGTTCCAATCAAAATTTCCAAAAACTTTCAAAAAATTAAAATCAATGGGGTTCAATTTAAACTCAGATACAATAGACCTCCACTGGATGGCTCATTTCATGCTCGGCGGAGTCCGTATTAATACCAAAGCAGAGACTTCTGTCAACGGATTGTATGCGGCAGGTGAAATTGCAGGGGGGATAACAGGCAAAGGCAGGCTTCCGGGAACTGGTATCGCAGAAGGTATAGTCTTTGGAGAAATAGCAGGGAAGAATAGCTCTGCTTATGTCAAAGGACTTAGATATTCCATGTTGGACAAAAATATTTTAGAAAATAAATACAGCATAACAAGAATCCTGTCGCAGAGGGCATTCCAAGACCTGGAGCAGATAAAAAATTTACTCTCTCAACTACTGTATAAGGCATTAAGAGATAAAATGGATTCTTTTATAAAATCTACTGCTGTTGAATTTACAGCAAAAGAAAAAGAAACAAACAGACTGCTCGGCGCTGAATATACTGAATTTATCCCTTCGCAATCCCAATCAAAGACAATTTTTGAGCTAAAAAGTGTGCTTGCTTTCGGGAAGCTCTACCTTAAAGAAGAAGCATCTTTACCAGAGCAAGCATGAGTGTTGTTGTAAAAAATATAATAGATGTTAAGGACGCCTCAGCATTTGCCCATGATATTACAAAAAAGCATTTTGGCAATATATCAAAGTCTTCAAGGGTAATAATCAAGCCCAATATTACTGCCCCAAAGCTGCCGTCCACAGGCACAACGACTCATCATGAAGTGATTATTGGTGTCCTTGAGGCGCTGCCAGGATTCAATAATGTGAAGATTGTGGAATCGGATGCAACAAGCTCAGACTTTAAAGAAAACATTCAGGGATGGGGGTATTCTTTTTTGGAGAATTATTCAAATGCAGCATTAATAAACCTGAGCAAAGAACCGGTGAAAAAGAAGATAATACTATACGGCATTCGGAATTCATATGAAGTTGAAATCCCTGAACTCTTATTTAATTATGACATTTTAATAAATCTTCCTGTAATGAAAACTCATATCCTCACAGGCGTTTCCCTTGGCATAAAAAATCTCTTCGGACTTCTACCCTGTAAAAACAAATCGCTTTACCATATAAATATTCACGACATCTTATTTGCAATTTATAAAAGATTTCAATCTGATCTCACAATACTTGATGGCATAGTGGGAATGGAGGGCATGGGTCCAATTTTTGGAGAGCCTGCTAATGCAAAAATGATTCTTGCCGGCGACGATGTAGCGCTATTGGATGCCGTTGCTGCAAGAATCATGGGATTTGACCCCTATAGCATTGCATATCTGAACTCTGCACTGAAGAACAGGGTTGGCAGTTGTCGCCTTCCAGAAATAAATGTACAAGATCAGCGGCTAAATTTTGAAAGAATGCCATCTCTACCGGTTCAAATTATCAGGGCCTTATTACCGGAAGGTGTTTCCCCTGAGACTATTCTGGAACAGATAGATGCCCCAACTCAAACAATAAAAAACCTCCCAACATTTATAGAGTCGTTGATTTCAAAAGGAATTATAATCAGAGAAGATGAAAAATTACATTTGAATACAGCACGGCTTGATATATTATTTTCTCTGTTCCCTGAAACGCAAGAAAAACTTTTTACACATATCCATAATAAAAGTTCCATAGAACAATTTACATCAGGAGTTGGAGAAATATGAATGAGATATACCAGCCTTATATGGGGAAACCAGTTTCTTTAGATAAATGGGTCAGAGAGATTATTTCCTGGCATTTCAACCCGGGGACGGGATCGTCCTTTTGGCTTAAAAGAAAGGAAATGCTCAGCTTTGATCCAACAACTGATATTAAAAGGTTCTTTCTCATTTCAAATGGGTAAACTGTCACCCTGAGAGTAAATTACTGTCACCCTGAGCCCTTCGGCTACTGTTATTCCAGGCCTGTCGCTTTTTTTGTCACCCTGTGAGTAAAAACTGTCACCCTGAGCTTGTCGAAGGGTAATTTTACCAACTCTTCATAATCTCCAGCGATTATAGCCTCTTTTTTTCTTCTTGACCAGCCTTTTATCTGTTTCTCCCTGGAGATTGCTTCTATAATATCTGTAAATTCTTCAACATGCATTAAT
>BDTO01000058.1 GCA_002897855.1 bacterium BMS3Bbin05 | reverse complement strand
CTCTATGGTGATGAGCCTTTTATGACGGGGGCCCTGCCGCGGATTCTCAATTCGGGCGGTAAACTCAAAGGCAGGGCCGGGGTTCTTCTTAAGAGGCTCGGCATCAGGAAGAGCCGGAGTATATATATGAATAACATGGCCCAGGGTGTTGAGATAGTCTTCTCCCTTGAGAGGGTGGTGGATATTATAAGCGGCCTGCTTGATTCCGGCCTTCCCGGCGGGCAGGACGGCGGCATTACGGTTGAGTTCACCCCCCGCTCCGGCACGGGCACGGCAGCTATCGAGGCCCCGAGGGGCCTGCTTGTACATACCTACACCCTCGACGAAAAAGGGCATGTGACAGAGGGCAACATAACCACTCCCACGGCCATGAACCTTGCGGATATGGAGCGCACCCTCAGGGGTATGGCCGATGTGCTTATAAAAGATACCACGGATATAAAACCGGCGCTCGAGACACTCGTTCGTGCCTATGACCCCTGCATATCCTGCTCGGTCCATATCATGACGCTATAGCATGGGGAATGGAGAAAACAACCGTTGCAACTCCCCCTGTTTATCCGACGGAAGCCGGCATGTTCGCCGGCATGCAAGAACAGTTTGTCATAACTTCCGTTTCAACCCGGGGAAATATAATAGAAGCAAAGACTTTCAGCATATGCGCGGGTATTAATGAGTGTCCGTGTGTAAAATCGAACAGTTGTCGTTTTTCCGTCATTCCCCGAATGCGTTCGGCATTGCGGGAATGATGAATAACCGTCAAGTTCTCCGACCAAAGGTCGGGGCTTGCCAAGTAAGGAAAACTTGATTAATTAGAGTCTGTGTATAAAGTAAGTCTCTCTATCTGTCATTCCGGCAGTTCTTAAGCCGGAATCTATTCTTTTCAATAAGTTCCGGATGCCAGATTACAGACTTCGGGCATGACAAAAATAAAAAATGGCAATTTATACACAGACACTAATTACATTCCTTGCCTTGATATTATGTGAAGAAGATAGATGCTTTTAAGATACATGGACCTTAACCCCATAAGGACCGGTATTATCAGAAATGACTCACGGGTATGGAAATGAGTGACAGACTTAAATACGAGAGATTCCTTTGGTTTTATGACAGGATAAGGGCAAATAGGTATCCCAATGCCGGACATCTCGTTGAAAAGTATGAGATATCTTCCCGTACAGGCCGCATGAGGCACTGGAATATGATATTCCGGCAAATGTTTATAAACTTGATAATTTGGTAAGACTAACTATAAACTCGAAATAGTTGTTCCAAATTTGTCGAGCAGAACAATAAAGGAAGGGTAAAGATGCAGTCCATTTTTCCTATGCAAGTTCAGCTTTGGATTTTTCAAATAATTTAATAACGGATTTCCTTGTAAAAAATATAATCAACACGAGATAGTAAATCAAAGTATCTATTCCAACATTAACGAAACTAAGCCTTTTTTCCATTAAAATATAAATACTGCTGGGTAAGGCTGCGAAAATAATTAGTATAAGGAGGAAATATCTATCCCAGTATTTTCGAAGCATGATAAAAATAGTGGTAATAAGAAATAAAATTGAAGTAAGAAGGTTAAAGCCAAAGAGGAAATGAATCTTAAATATATTCATATCATACTGCTTAGCTACTTCTTTGACATATTGTAAATAGCCAACCCATATATCCATAAAACTAATTGAATTATCGGGGTCTACTATGGCAGCTATCAAATAAAGAGGACCCAAAATAGAAATTAACTTCACCATATTGTACAAAAAAATAAAACAGGCAATCATGTATAACCAAAAAATAGTTTTTTTGAAGAATTGAATTTTTACCATACACTTAATCCAAATTTACACTTAAAATAATGCGGCGACCCAGATGCTTTATGTTCCCAATATGCTCAAGATAATGCTACCTTATTATATTTAGCCTCCAGGCAAAGCAAACTTCAGGCATGCCTCAAACTGTTTCCAGCATTTATCAATTGCGCATTTATACATACTTCCACGATGTTCGCCTTCTCCACATTCTTTTTTACACTCTTTATTCAATTTTTCTATGTTGCGTGCACATTTTATAAGTCCCCTTAAGCATTTATAAAGGTTGGGTATATTAGGCAAAGGGTTCCATTTAAATTTACCAAAAGGATCAACCCAATTAATCGGATTATTTCCGATTCGGTATCTTGTCTGTATTGGATAAAAAAGCTTTTTAAAGTACTAAACTGTTACTTAGAATCTACGTCCCCAACTTTCAGGAGTGCTATGCTGCAAAATCGGGTTCTATTCTATGTTGCCGTTGTATCAATTGCTTACTTAATGACAAGCTTCCTCTTGACAGGAGGTATTATAGGATGTCCCCAAAATCCTCACCTATTTACCCCCCGTGCCTTTCTGCCAGTGACATCTATCTGGTCATCGTCATATTAATCAGAGTTATTATCATCAAAATGACGGCTGGGACAATAAAAACAAACAACACTTTAGTTTCCTTGAAAAAGTATATGAAACATAATATCCCAGATATTGTGCCAAATAAACAATACAAGAAACCGAACCATGACACTGGCAGATTAACAGCTGCACCCACCATTAACATTCCATAAAATATCATCAAGGCTACGCCACAGAATAAGACAAGTAATCTAAATAGCATCGAACTCATATATTTGATCCAGAAATTACCAGCTTCCGCTTGCCTGATTGCAAGCACAGTTTTTCCACCTTTTCAGTAGTTCCTCATCGCATCTTGCAGCACATCCACCTAAAATATTCCTCGGATACCATCTGGTTGTTGCATCAATGCCACAGTCTTCATAACACTTGTCATGTGCCCTGCATGCTGTATCGTAGCATCCTGTTACGTTTCCTGAACCGCCAGCCCCACACCAGTTTGTTCCAAACCAGGTTAGTCCTTTCGGGTCTTTCCGGTTCACGGGGTTGTTGGCGGTGTATGCATATAAGTTTATATCACCGCTCTTAAACCCAATCGGATCCTCGCTGATAAATCTCTTCAACTCAGGGCTGTAATACCTTGCCCGGTAATAATACAACCCAGTCCCGTCATTTTCCCTCCCGGTATATTGAAACGGATTATCACTTGGCTCACCTGTGATTGTTGTCTCTCCAAAGGGGCTGTAATTATACTGTGTCTTCATAACTCCTGTCTCATCCGTCATCGCTATCACACTCTCTAATGCATCTGTCTGATAATACCTGATTGTTCCATCGGATTCAAGTCTTGCCAATGGTTCATCAATATTCATTGTCCTGATATAGTTAACTCTAACAACTCCATTCTCTGTCTCCTGCACTATATCAATTCCATCATATAAATACTGTATAGTCCTTCCATTGACCGTCTTCTCTATTCTACGATTTAGAGCATCGTATTCGAAAGAGGCTGTCATTGGCTGGCAACTATCATCAAACCCATTGATTGAAACAAGCCTGTTTCTCGCATCCCATGCGTAGGTTGTTATTCCGCAGGCATTCGTATAAGCGGTCATATTGCCGTTTTCATCATAGGTGATGGTATCTGTATTCAATTGTAACATCCGGTTGGCTGCGTTGTAAGAGGTATTTGTAACGGGATTTGGAAGACCTGGCAGGACATTTAGCCGATCCATGCTCAATCTGTTCCCGCTCCTGTCATAGGTGTAGGTCAGGGATTCGAGGGCCTGCGCAAGGGGCCCGATCTGCTCAAGGGTAAGCAGTCTGCTCGCATCGTCATAATTGTAGTTCACAACAACGCCGTTGGGATACGTTAAAGAGGTCCTTCTTCCTAATGCATCGTGAGTAAATCCAAAACCAAGCAATCCATGAGTTGGATGATTGACCGATATCCCGGTCATCCTCCCTGCATTGTCATAGCTGTAATTTACGGCAGGCCGGCCTGCTACGGTCATGGAGGTTCTTCTGCCTATGGCATCATACGTGTACGATATACTTCCAAGAGGTGTCACCCCCTGAACCACTTTGTCTACAAATCCACCGCTGCAGCCCCCGGCGCTGCATCCTGAATCGGTATATGTATATGAAATTGCTCCCGTCAGGCTGTCGGTCATAGTGGTAACTCTCCCCGCTGCATCATAAGTATATGTGGTATAGCTGCCGTCCGCATAATCGGCTCTTGCAACCCGATTCCTCGCATCATATGTATATGTTGTTGTCTGTCCCTTTCTGTCGGTTACGGATACAAGGTTGTCGTTATAATCATATGCATAGGTTTCTGTCCTCCCGAGCTGGTCCCTCATTGAAGCCAGTCTGTTCCTGTCGTCATAGGTGTATCGGATAACCTGCCCTTTGGCGTCTACGAGCATGGAAAGGTTACCATTGGATGTATAGAAGTATTGCGTTTTATTCCCAAAGGGATCAATTACTTCACGGATTCTGCCGGCCATGTCATATGTATATTCTGTAGCATTCCCTTCAGGGTCAATGGCCTTGATCATCCTTCCTGTCGAATCATACTCCATCCGTCTCGCATTCCCGAGCGGATCGGTTATCCCGACAAGATTAAACTGTTCATCATACTCAAAGACGGTAGTATTGTTCAGGGCATCCGTAACAGAAACAGGCCTGCCGACCGAATTGTAACTGATAGTCATTGTATTGTTCATTGGGTCTGTAGCTGTTATCAGATTCCCGTTTGCATCATACGTAAATGTAGTGACATTGCCGGGGGCATCGGTGATTTTTGTCAATTTGTTAAATGTGCTTTCATATTCATATGTCGTTGTATTCCCCGCATTGTCTGTTATCGCTGTTACATTCCCAGCGGAATCATAGGTGTATGATACTGTTCGGTCAAGGGGGTCGGTAATGGAGAGTATCCTGTTTGTCCCGGGCTCTCTCTCATATGTGGTCGTTCCATCGGATGTTGTAATATCTGTTATATATTTGTAGTTGTTGAATCTCCACGTTGTCGCCGCCCCACTGGGGGCCGTCATAGTTGTCTGTGTGACGACGCCGCCCGCCAGAGTATAACCGTAGGTATAAACTCCCCCATCGGCATGGGTCTGCCGGATGACTCTGTCATTTGCATCGTATTCATTTATCACGACCACTTTGCCGTTTTCGGTTATTTTGGTCATTCTCCCGTTTGCGTCATATTCGTACTCTATGATACTTCCGTCAGGATATTCCACCGATTCAAGCTGCCCCGTACTGCCCACTATCTTATAATTATAAGTAACGGTTCCTTTGGGCCCGGTTATCTTCGTTATGTTGTCTCTCCCCCTTATTACTATATCCAGAGTTATTTCTCTTCCCTCCGGTGTGATAATCTTTGTGACATTGGACTCAACCTCTCTTAGAAAGGTAAGGGTGTTGCCGTTGGGGTCCTTTATCTCCACAAGGAGACGCTGAGCGCTGAATTTATAGCTCCAGCCGTTTTTCTTCTTCAGGGTATATGTACCATCGGCATTTTTGTAGAATACGGCTCCACTATACCTCGGATCAACGGTATTGATAAAGGTACCGTCGGCCTGTTTGGAAAACCGGTACTGATAGTTGCCCGGCATGAGGAGCAGAAGCATATCCGTATAATCACCTATCCACCAGTCGTAACCGAAATAGGTACCCTTTCCGTAACCGCCCATGCCATTATCCCCCGACCGGTAGTGCCGGGTGATATTTACCGGGATAATGCCCTGCAATTTGTAATCAGTGTGTCTGTAAATGAAATAGCCGGTCGCAAGATCTATTGGGTCTCCGGCCGTTCCGGAAGGCTCGCCGGGACCGGGACCGCTGCCCGAATTATCTCCAGCCCCTCCTCCGCCACTTACACCGCAGCATCCCGAAGTACCACATCCGCCATCGGGCCCGCTTCCTTCGGAACCGGAGCCGGTACCGCCGAATGCGCTGGCCCCACAGCAGAACTTGGGCATACCCACGCCGGGGTCTGATACGATATATCTTCCATCAGGGGTTACCGTTCCGGTGCCGGCTATCGCCCAGTCATTAGGCGCTTCTCCTTCGTTTGGTGATTCATCATAATAATAAAGGATGGCCTTTTCTCCCGGCAGGAGACCGAGGTCGTTCGGCGCCCTGACAGGTATCGGCTTGTCCGGTGTGCCGCCGCCTACTTTGCCGAAGTAAAACATATAGACTGACCGTGCGAAAGAGTTATCCGGCAATGGTTTCACGGGAAGCCTGTCGGTCGGCACCGTCCTAACGGAGACCTTCCGGTTCCGCTTCCCATCCCATCCGGTAATCCCGACACCTTTCGGTATTTTCAGTTCAAATCCCGGGATTTCCGGATCGGTAAGAATCGTGTCTTCACTTGGATTGATGTTTTTGAAATTTCTGTTCTTCTGCCTGTGCAGGTATGGTTGGAACGGCATGTCGTTCACAACACCGGCCTGGATTTCTACTGTTAAAGGAATGGTCGGATAGTGGCCGCCCAGCTCCTTAGCCGATGAACCATCCATAAGCAAAACATGTTTTCCCGCAGGAAGGTTTTCAAGGAGAAAATATCCGTCTTCGTCCGTCTTCGCCCTGATGTTCCTGATTTTCAAGGTGACCCCGGCAACAGGCTTACCTTGTGTATTAACTATCCTTCCTTTAAGGGACCCGGTCCCTTGCTGCTTTTTGCATTGTTCTGCATTCTTTGCAGTGATATTGGCTTGCAACAAAGGGTCCCCTTCTTCAACTATAGTAAGATAGTTAGGGCTTGTAGTGAAACTCTCGGGCTGGGGATTGATGACAACAACCGGATAGTGTCCGATATTCTTCGTCCGGGCATGAGTAACTTCGGCCTCCAGTAATATGCTGCTAATAAAGCGTGTCTTCAAATTGTCGCCGTTCAGATTTACCGACGACCCGTTAAAAAAGTTTCTTCCCATGACTTTGAGTGTAAGAGATGAACCCACTGCAACAATATCAGGCGCTATTGATTCAAGTACGGGAGCGGGATTATACACCTTGAAAATCAACTCATTCGATATGCCTCCGCCTGGTGGCGGGGTCGTTACTGTCACCGGGACGTCTCCGGGTTTTGTGAGGTCCGCTTCGGAGATACTGGCCTGGAGCCTTGTGCTGTCCCCGAACCAGCTCGGTACGTCTTTTCTGTCGAACTGCGCACGGGAACTTGTGACGAAATTCGACCCCTGTATCGAAAGGGTCAATCCTCTATCGCCCGACCTCGCAGACCTGGGAATCAGGAAATCTATTTTAGGCAAAGGATTTTCCAGCCGAATCACTGAAATGCCATTTGCGTGGGACACCAATGCAATATTGCTCAAATTATCTATTGCGATTGCTTCAGGTTTTTCAAAATGATTGATTGTTCCCCTGAGCCTTTTATTTACGATATCGAGGATGCCGACAGTATTTGATATCGGATCAGTAATGAAAGCCAGCATGGTCAATGATGTCATGTCTATTCCCGCAGCGCCCTGGCCCGACCGGACGGAGCCCATGTCTCTGAGTGTCGGAATATCGATGAGCGTGATATCGCCATTGCGGAAGGCTGCCATGATAATGCCTGCCTCAAAATTTGCTGCCATCGCCAAAGGCTCTTCGGCGAGTGGAATCGTGTTTAAAACTTCGGCTGTTGAACTATTCATGGTTACAAAGCTATAACCATCAGGTTTCTTTAACAGGCAGAGGATTGAGTCATTCCCGGCAAATATTTTTTTACAGGTTCCCGTTGTCGGGAAAACATCGAATCCGGTCAGGTCCTGAATGCCTTTTTGCATGATTCTATCTTCCATACCGATAAGAAGCTTTTCCGTGTTATCGTCGACTGCAAGCGAATATGCCCTGATTCCCAGGGGGAGTGATTCAACGATTTTTGCCTCTGTTAGATCTATAACAACGATGTCATTATTGGTCGTCAGGATAAATGCCTTGTTAGTCTTATGATGAATGGCCGATGTGACCGGTATGCCCGGAAGGGAAATTTTTTGAACGAGTGATCCGGAATGTTCATCGATCACAAATGCCGATTGCGAACTTATGCTCAAGGCAACCGCCCTGCCTGTTAAAGGATTCAAGGATATTTGCGTGATTTCCTCCGGGAGGGGGATTTCCGCTGCGACCTGAACGTCATAGGCAAATGCAGCAGCAGAGAAAACCAGCAAAAAAATTATCAAATATAAAAAGACTGTTTTCTTCATTCAATCCCTCTCGTTCACGTTCAATAATTCATGACCACCAGTGAATATTCTGATGCGCCCCGGTCCCGGCAAAAAGAGAGCACCGGAGCGTCTTTCAATCATTTCATCAGCTTTGCGATAAGCTCGGCTGCCGGTATTTCTCTTCCGGATTCTGTAATATAGATCGTCTCCGACGCACCGCCGAGCCTTGTCGCTACCCTGACTTTTTTAATTTTTTCATTTTCATACTGTATAGACGCCAACAAGGTGAAGGTCGTCTGCGCCATGATGACATTCGAATACTGGGTAGAGAGATTCACATTCGCTGAAGCAGTCGACGATGCGTCGCTACCGCTTAGGGCCGCTGTAGTATCGGCGGCAGCTCCATATTGGGGAACAACGGAAACCGTGACCGTTGTGCCTACAGGAATATTAGCAGCGGAAAGGGTCACTGTAACGGGATTCACTGTGGTACCTGGAAGGAACATATCCGGCTGGGCATAGGACCCTGTCGGAGACGCCGGCACGGACACACCAGCAACGGAGGTAATGGAAAGTGAAGGGATATTTGCAACGAACACGCTTCCGGGCTGTCCATAGGAATAGGGGGGCTCTGTCCCAGCACTTCTGTTATTCGTATATGCCTCAAGTCTTATAAAACCTTGACCGCCATGATAAGCCGCACTAAGACTTCCCCCTTTAGCAGAAATGGTTCCATTGCCTGATATGGTATTAGCCATGAGCCGTATCGCACCACCACTTCCTCCGCCGGCAATGCTATAACCATTGCCTCCATTTGCTGTTATTGACCCGGTAACCGTAATACTCGTTGATGATGCTATGAGGATAGCCCCCCCTCCACCGCCTCCACCGTAACCGGAAGTAGTGGTTGACCCTGACATTCCTCCACCGCCTGAACCACCGATGAGGGGAACAAGCCGGGCATTCCCGTAGGCTGGTCCACCAGCGCCATAGTTTGCACCTACGGAGCCTCCCGGACTGCCATAACCGCCACCGCCAGCATAGCGATACGACGCACTGGGGCCTCCGCCGCCAGCACCGGGCCCCAGCCCTTTCCCACCTGGCAGCCCCGAGGCCCCTCCATACCCGCCGTCATATCCACCGGGGCCGCCTTTGCCGGGCGAGGTTAAGGTTGTATTGGTTGTTGATTCACCACTAACATCGATTATCCCCGTTATAACAACATCCCCGGTAGCAAGGATATACACTGGCGTATTCCCAGCATTCTTTTTAAACGTAACTGTTATTCCTGCAGGAATATTTACGGTAGTAAAATTGAATACCCCACTGGCAGGAAGCTGAAGCTCTGTGTTTGCCGATGGATTGAGGGCGCCATCGGCACCCGTGCTCCCGCTGACGAATGTCTGCGCATTGGCATTGCTCAGATAGCATACAAGAGTGATTGATATGAACAAAAATATAAACCTTCTCATCTGTCTCCTCCTTGTCTTGAAATTATTCTTAATTTTTAAGCTGTTTTTCATAATTTCCTCCTTTACATCTATTGTGGGCTTATCTTTACACTTACCGGTGGGGATATTACCGTATTCCCACCTGCTGGTATGTTTACATAAACGCTTACAGGCGAGGATGAGACAGCCTGACTTCCCGGCACTGGCTCCACATAAACGCTCACGGTATGCGCACTCTCAGAAGCATTGACTGCAGAGGCGACATCGAGAGAAACGCTTACCAGCGATGCGGTCGATGTTGTACTGACTGAAGACGATGATTCAACGAGAATACTCAAAGGATGGGACGCGATGGCTGCATCGGTAATTGTGTCCGTCGCTATTTTTACGCTTATCGGCAAAGCAACGTCAGTAGCATCACCTTGTGGGTTATTAACATAGAGGCTGACAGGAACGGCCTGCGCTGTAGCATCACCTGCTGGCGTATCTCTATAAACACTGACGGGCAAAGATGACACCGTTGTGCCGCCATCAGGTGCTTCAATATATACGCTCACTTTTGCCATGCTGGTTATCTTTTCGCCAGGTGCAGGTGTAAAGGGCTCTGTAACATAAACAACCGTTTTTGAATCACCTGAATCGATGGTGGAGACGCCTTCCGTTGATGAATCAACAGGAAATGTTGCCATCCCGCTTGAGGGAATAAGAACGGATTGAGGAACAGAGACAGCCAATGGGTTGCTGTTACGAAGAACAATAGTAATATCTTTACTCAAAGGCGGGTTGATACTCGCTGTGACATTCCCACTGTCCCCAGGCGAAAGGACAAGAAGGCCCGGGATAAAAGTAAGTGTTGACGTGGTTAATGTAGACTGAATAGTTGCGTTGCCATAGTAGGTGGAAACCAATATACTGACCGTCTGAGGAAAGGCGTCTGATGAAACCGTAATCTCGGCTACTATTTCTGTGTCCGTTATTTTGAAAGTCTTTATGTTCAGAGCTGGATTATCAGATGAGACCTCTTTCGTGGTTAAAAGATTCTGTCCGGTAATAATTACGGGTGTTGTTGATCCTATGAAAAGGACATCCGGTGCTATACTCTGAAGTACAGGAGGAGTCGTGCTCGTTATACCGTCGCTGATGGAAAGAAGGTTTCCAACTGAGTCATATTCATATGAAACATAACCGCCATCTTCCTGAATAACCGCTCTAAGCCTTCCGAGACCGTCGTAAATGTATTGGGCTGTGCCGGCAGAAGTGGATGGAACAAAAAAAAGAAAAAGTACAATACAGTATGATAAGAAGAAATGGACTGATAAGAAGCAATCTCTTCACAATGATTTATCCCCTCTCACATTCATTACATTGTTTAAGAAGAATTAGATTTCATCCAATTTAAATATTTCTCTTGTTTCGTAATTGATTTATCCTTATTTCCAGTCATTGTCAGGTTCGAATCAATGAGCAATTATGCACGTGATAGATCGATAGTTCCTAAATTAAATTAAACACAATATCAGTAAATCACGTACGATTTTAATTCAAGTTAAAGAAAAAGGGATGTTGTTTCGGAACAATTCTGTAATAATTTTTTTAAGCCCTCCCATTTCCCTCCTGCAAACGACATAATAGCCATCACATTAGCAGAAAAAAACTTACCTGTCAATATGTAAAAATAAATTTAGATGGCCTTAGAATGACAGTTTTAGATAATGTTATTGACATGTTTGTTAATTATAATGCCTGTATTCTTGAATTTATATCTTGTGTAGTTGGTGTCCGGAAAGGGCCGAAATTAGTGTCCGTTGATCCTGGAATATTCAGAATTTCCCGAAACTAAACATATTGTAGTTGTAAGTGAGATTTCTGACTTCTGAATTGCTTGTTTCCCCTTGGATTTAAACGATCTCTCTTTCTGATAGTAATCCTCAACATAATGATTTTACTCTTTCAAAATGGTATTCCTCATCCTCAAAAGACATTTAATCATGCCCGAAATCTGTAATTGGGTAGCCGGAACTTATTGAAAAGAATAGATTCCGGCTTAAGAACTGCCGGAATGACAGATAGAGAAACCGACTTTATACTCAGACACTAAATGGAAGGATTTCTATGAGAATCTATTATGGATTCCGGATTCCCGGCCAAAAGACCCCGGGAATGACAGAGCGGAGAGCACAAAGATGACTGTGAAGGAAATTGTGGGAATGACGGTGCCGGACTATATGACAACGCGCACAATATAAATATGTACCCACTCAAAAGCCGGTAGTGCCAAAAGTTATATGCCCTCGTCTTTATGAACATCGGATAATCCCGGATTCTGAATCCGTACAGCGATATGTTTTGTTACTGGTTATTCCACATATTTTTTCACTCAAAATTTCCCAAGCTCTCCGGGATAGATTTTTCTTTTTTCCACGGGAGTGCGTTTTATGACCGAAGGCAGCATACCCGTCTGCGGTTTATGTCCTTCAAATAAAATTTTATCAGTGATTCATTATGGATTATTTATATCCTGATGATTTATAATAAAATGTTTTGATATTTTACCAAGGAGGTGAAAGAGATGTACAATGTTGCGGTAGACGACGTAAAATGTGAAGGCTGCGAGGAATGCGTCAATATATGCCCTCAGGAAGTTTTTCAGATGAGCGACGGGAAATCCGACCCTGCAAACTTGTCGGAATGCGTGTTCTGTGAGAGCTGCGTTGGTGTGTGTCCTTCAGAAGCCATAAGTATTACCGAGATATAGGTTAATAAAAAAGGGGTAACCGGATATATCCGGTTACCCCTTTTTTGCTTTATTGAGGTTAACTCTTCTTGATAAATAATTCCCATTTGTCTTCGAGTTTTACCGATTCGAACTCGTAACCCTGTTTTTCGACATACCTCGGAATGGAATCCTCTGCCGAGGCCGGTGCATCACAGAGTACCTTGAGCACGTCACCGCTATCCATTTTCTCGATCTTTTTCTTTGTGAGAACGAGCGGATACGGACATACCCTTCCCAGTACATCGAGGGTTTCTTTAGGTTCCTGAGATTTTAAATCTCCCATTTGATTCCTCCTTTATATGTCCACTTGCGTGGTATTTTGCCTAAAAGAATAATAGATGGTCCGACGAATCTACCTGTTTCCATATATCGTCAAACGGGAGTATCCTGGTGGTCACCTCACCGCCGATCTCCTCGGCATCCATGATAATATCATCCTCTTTCAGGCCGAGCCTGTCCATATCTTCCTTGCAGACGAGAACCTCAATGTCGACAAGGAGGGCATTCTTTATATGCATCTCAAGACTTGATATGCCATAAATATCCAGCGCAGCTTTCTGGTTCTTTTTGCAGTTTAATACTCCGTCTCCAACAAATGCGAGCACCGGTTCTACATTATCTCCGTCATCGAGATATATCTCAACTGTCTGGCTTGCTATTGCATGAGTCAACGCAAGCCTTGAAGTTTCAGCTTTTTGCGGAAGCTTATCTACAATGAATGCGATTTTCTTAATAGCCATTATTCACCTCCTATGTGCATAACCCTGTCAGCCGAGAAACAGCTGGCGAGATACCAGTCCATGCTGTGCCTGTGACATCCCTCAAGGGTATCTTCCTTATGGTAGCCCCTTGCTTCGGCACATGCCTCGCATGCGGTTACCTGCATGCCTTTGCCGATAAGATCCTTTACCGGACCTTCGAGATATGAATAGTCCCTGAATTTTTTCTGGGTTTTCTTTGAAAGCATGGTTGCATTGCCGGAGAGCCACATATCAACATCATGACCCTTATTCTTGGCCGCCTCTGCCAGCTTTACAGCAAAGTCGAGTGTCATAGAGCCGACGAGTGAAGAAAAAACACCGATTGTCAATTTTCCCATTTTATCCTCCTATATCCAGGCAAATTTTTCGTAATCATTGAAGATGAGGTCAACAAGGCCGTTATAATCAATAACCTTTACCTTGCCGTCAACATCAGATTCGGTAAAACCCCTTGATTGTATGTCCTCTGAAAGCGCATAGAACTCGGCATCTTTATCGAGCAAGGCAGCGGCCTTGCCATTTTCTTTTACGGTTGCGTAGTATATGCCGTTCTGTACGAGAATGATGCCGAGTCTATCGGCCTTCATCCTGTCAAGGGCTTCGGATGTGCACTTGTACTGATTAACAAATATCCCCAATTTCATAAAAACACCCCCTTAAAAAGTAATATTTTACAGGCCTTACTTTATAACAGTTAATGGCAATAATTGTCAATAATCCGGGCTTGTTCAGTGGGTGAAAATATAGAAAGTTTATAGATTTTTTTTAAAACTTGACACAACATATAAATATATGTATATATATTAATATGAAAGATTCAATATCAATATTCAAGCTGTTATCTGATGAAACCCGTCTGAGGATTCTGATGCTTCTTGATCATTGTGAGCTCAGTGTCTGCCAGCTGATGGGTGTACTGGGTGTATCACAACCTCTCATATCAAGAAATCTTTCGCTTCTGTCCAAAGGCGGATTCCTTGATGACAGAAAAGATGGCAAACTTGTTTATTACAGGATAAAGGGAGACCTTCATGTCATTAACAGGACGGCGATGCAATTTCTGAAAAGCATACTGAAGGGGGATAAGACCGTTCAGTATGACCGCGAGACCTTGAGAGACTGCCTGGAGTTCCAGAAAAAAGCCGGGCGTTGTGATATGGAAACATTTGAAAAATTCATTGAGGCCAGGAGAAAGGCCGTTTCTTCAGGGAGGTAGCGTGATGAGAAGTGTTGTCCGGTCATCACTGTTGATATTATTCTTATTCAGCGTGACTGCTCATGCGGAGGAGGCAGTGACCCTCCGGCAGGCTATCAGGAGCGCATTGGATAACAATAATGAGTTGAACGCAAAAGGGTGGAGTTTAAAGGCTGTCGAGAGCCGGAAAAGTGTGGCAAGGAGTTATTTGCTGCCGTCGGTAAAAATTGAAGAGAGATTTTCGAGGACAAACAATCCTACATATATATTTATGTCGAAGCTGAACCAGGAGAGATTTGCACCGACTGACTTTGCAGTCAATTCCCTCAATAACCCTGATCCTGTAAATAATTATCAGACGGTATTCAGCTTTGAGCAGCCGGTTTTTGCAAAAAAGGCATGGGTTGCACTTGACATGGCCAATAAATCTTTGGAAGCGGAGAAGCTCGGTCTCGAAAGGTTTAAGGAGAAGACCGTCCTTGATGTCTTCAGCGCCTACATAGGTGTTTTGACAGCCAGTCAATACAGGGAGGTTTCAGAAAAAGGACTTGAAGATGCAAGGGTGCATTTGCGGATTGCGGAGCTTCGGTACAATTCAGGCCTTGGACTCTACTCGGATGTCTTAAGGGTCAGGGTTGCCGTGTTGGAGGCGGAAAAGACGATTGCCGGGACGGAAAAGGAACTGAAACTGGCAAAAAGGATGCTTGGCCTTTTAATGGGCAGGGGAGAGCCGGTTGGTGTGACAGGTAATGATTTCCCTCGGATTGCAGTCGGCGAAATCGATGTCTATCTGGAGAACTCCCTGCAAAGGCGGGATTTGAAGGCAATGGAGGCTATGTATAATAATGCCTTGAACTCCGTCAGACTGGCTGAGGCGGATTTCTATCCCGTGATTGGAGTCGGAGGCAGCTATGAACTGAATGATCATGTCAGGCCATTGGGCTCAGAAGGCGACAGCTGGCAGATAATGGCTTTTTTGAGGATCAATCTCTTTGATGGCTTGAGAAGCAGGAGTGAAAGGGCCAGGGCTGAAAGCCAGGTCAGGGCGGCTTATGAATATCTGGATGGAATGGAGAGACTGCGGAGGGCTTGAGAGGTCACTGATAAAGGCCGGGGCTGTAAGATTCAGACCGATTGCCCTGACCGCAGCGGCAGTGGTCGTGGCATCTGTAGTGATGCTCTTTGACCCGATTTTTCAGGGGTTGGCCATCTCCATGATGTTCGGTGCAGTAGCGGCGACAGTATTGACTCTCATTGTGGTTCCATTGTTGTATTACGAGTTTTTCAGGAAGAGAAGCTGTCCGCTTGGAGAAAGAGCGCCGCCTGATAAGAATAGTTAACCCGTGGGTGTTATCATGCCACCTGCTGCAATGCGAAAAGCTCTTTTATGTCCTGCGGGGGGGCGGTGTTTCGAGAGCTTTTTTCTTCCCCATGGTAATTGTCATGGTGTTTTCATGCTGTTTGCAGCCTGTAATCAGAAAAAAAAGATTTGCAGCCAAAAGGATAAGTGTAAAAAATCGGCCGGCTTTCCGGCGCCCTCCTGTTCATGAATTGAGACGCTTTCTTCAAACTGTCCGGGGGCATAACCCGCATATCCTGTATTTTAAACTAAAATAAATAGGTTCTTTCTCATTTCAAGTGGGTAAACTGTCTCCCTGTGAGTAAAAACTGTCACCCTGAGAGTAAATTACTGTCACCCTGAGCCCTTCGGCTACCGTCATTCCAGGCCTGCCGTTTTTTTTGTCATTCTGAGCCCTTCGGCTACTGTTATTCCAGGCCTGTCGCTTTTTGTCACCCTGAGCCTGTCGAAGGGTTCTCCTTTCCGTTTCTTTCCGCTCAGGACAGGCTCTGTCGAAGGGTTCTCCTTTTCTCGCCGTTCCGCTCAGGGCAGGCTCTGTCGAAGGGTGGCTTTTAGATAATTTTACCAACTCTTCATAATCTCCAGCGATTATA
>BDTO01000057.1 GCA_002897855.1 bacterium BMS3Bbin05 | reverse complement strand
CGAAGGGTTCAGAATGACAGTAGTCGAAGGGTTCAGAATGACAGTAGTCGAAGGGTTCAGAATGACAGTAGTCGAAGGGTTCAGAATGACAGTAGTCGAAGGGTTCAGAATGACAGTAGTCGAAGGGTTCAGAATGACAGTAGTCGAAGGGCCTGGAATGACACTTTGCTTCGTTTCCGGGTTCGTGCGAAAGACTCTCATGTATGTCCGGGAAAGATATCAAAAAGATATTTATAACCATAATGGTCTGATATACGGGAGGTGTGTAAATGGCAGACAAGAGGAGCCAATGGAAGAGTGAAACCGGTTTTGTTCTTGCTGCGGTAGGTTCAGCGATAGGTCTTGGAAATATTTGGCGTTTCAGTTATATGGCATATGAAAACGGCGGCGGGGCCTTTCTGATACCTTATCTTGTGGCGCTTTTGACGGCCGGTATTCCGCTGCTCCTGCTTGAATTTGCGATCGGACATGAGCGTATCGGGAGCGCGCCGCTTGCATATTCAAAGATAAATAAGAACTGGGAATGGTTGGGCTGGTGGGCGGTTACATTTGTAATGTTCGGGATCGTGCTCTATTATGTTGTAATCATAGCCTGGTGTCTTAATTTTTTCCTGCTTTCCTTTAACCTGGGTTGGGGGGGAGACCCGAATAATTATTTTTTCAAGAAATTCCTGATGGTTTCCAAAGGGCCTTCTGCAATCGGAGAGATCAGGACCCGGATTTTCTTTGCCGTAGCATTTATATGGGTTCTGAACTGGATAATTGTTTATAGAGGCGTGGAGAAAGGTATTGAAATAGCAAACAGGGTATTTATGCCCCTGCTTTTTATATTGACCGCTGTGCTGGTATTCTGGGCGCTCAGCCTTAAGGGAGCAGGTGAGGGCATAAAGGCGTATCTTACACCTGACTTTTCAAAAATAACAAAACCAAAGGTCTGGATTGATGCGTACAGCCAGATATTTTTTACACTGAGCCTTGGTTTCGGTATTATGATAGCCTATGCAAGTTATCTTCCGGAAAAATCAAATATCTCAAGGAATGCCTATATTATCGCGTTTCTAAACAGTGGTTATTCGATTTTTGCCGGATTTGCCACTTTCTCGATTCTGGGTTATATGGCCTCTGCGCAGGGTGTAAAAATTTCAGAGGTTGTCTCACAGAGCATAGGTCTTGCTTTCGTTGCATATCCAAAGGCAATGTCTCTGATTCCCGGCGGTAGTATATTCGGCGCCATCTTCTTCTTCTGTCTCGTTGTTGCGGGCCTTTCTTCATCCATATCCATTATCGAGGCATTTATCTCTGCAATGGTCGATAAGTTCGGTTATAGAAGGAAACCCCTGATAACGGCTGTTTCAGTTCTGGGATTCATGGGTTCAGTTATATTTACAACGAATGGAGGTCTCTACTGGCTTGATATAGTTGACCATTTTCTGACGCATTACGGTCTTGTTATTGTCGGCATATTTGAATGTATCCTGGTTGGGTGGTTTTTTAAACTTGAGGTTATCAGAAGGCACATCAACAGGATTTCCAGTATAAAAGTAGGTGTGTTATGGAGCTTCCTTATCAGATATTTTGTGCCTGTGATATTGATTATTATTCTGCTTGGCGACCTGTATAATGAAATCAGCAAGCCTTACGGAGGATATACATGGACGTCACTTATCCTCATCGGCAGAGACTGGGTGCTTGCTACCCTTGCCGCCGCTTTTGTATTTGCATCAAGACCATGGCGAACGGAAAAGCGTAATGAAAAGAACAGGGAGAGCATTGTTTAATGAATCTCAATTGCCGTGAACTGGCTGCTATTGTCCTACATTATAAAAAAATTCGGGATTTATGTGGTATAATAAAACGATGGGTAACTTGGGCCGGGTTCATCTTATCATTGAGGGGAGGGTACAGGGTGTATTTTTCAGGGCGTTTACGCAGGATATTGCCTTGTCTCTTGGCCTTAATGGATGGGTCAGGAATTTGCCTGATGGAACTGTAGAGGCAGTATTTGAGGGAGAGCGGAACAAGATTGAGGATGCTGTAAGACGATGTTACAAGGGCCCACCTTCGGGCATGGTACTGAATATTGAAGAGACATGGGAGGATTATGAGGGGAATCCGGATTCGTTTCAGATAAGATATTAGGGAGGTAAAATGGCTGACAGAAAAAGACTTGGGGATATGCTGGTCGAGGCGGGACTTATTGATAACATTCAGTTGCAGGCCGCTCTGGCTAATCAAAAACAATGGGGGATGCGCCTTGGAGCAGCGCTTCTGGAGTTGAAGTTTATCTCAGAGAAGGATCTTGCGTCTTTTCTCGAAAAACAGCTTGATATTGAATGTATAACGATCATGTCAAGAGAATTGTCTTCTGACCTTACTGATGCCATAGAGCCGGAAATTGCCAAGAAGTATGTTATCTTTCCGCTTGAAGTTGACGAAAGAGAAATAGTTATTGCAACATCGAACCCCCTTGATTTACAGATGCTGGATGATCTGCAGTTCAGGCTGGGCAGGAGCATAAAACCTCAACTTGCCCTGGAGTCCGAGATAAAGAGGGCCATTAGATTTTACTATGATAATATCAGGGATGAAGAAACTGTGCCCGAAATACTGCAGCCGCCTGTTGTGGATAAGATAAAAATGAACGTGGAAGACGAGGCAGATATGAGCGGAGCTGCCAAATCTGCCACAACAAAAATAACGACAAAAAATGTGATGGAGGCTCTCTTGACAGTGCTTGAGAAGAAAGGTATCCTGCAAAGGGCTGAAGTCTTTAATGAAATAAAGAAAAAGCTCTGATGTCCAAACCGGTCTCTATGTTTGTTGTATAACAGTTTTTCTGTCTCTATTATTGGGAAATACTGTACAGGAGTTCCCCCAATAATCAGTAGTCGAACCACATAACTCTTTAATGAAAAAGGGAAAACTGTTTTTAACGGGCTGTTGCCCAAATATGAAAATGCCCTTACTGTCATTCTGAACTTGATTCAGAATCTAATAAAAATAATGAGGTACGAGACCCTGAAACAAGTTCAGGGTGACAATAAACAAGTTCAGGGGTGACAATTTATGGTTCTGGCAACAGCCCATTAACAAGTGGCCGGTGTTGGTTATAAAAAATGGGGGAACCCCTGATACTCTATTATTGACATTTGTTTCCTGCTCTTTTGATAATAACACATGTCTGAAATGCTCATTAATGATGTGATCTCCGGCAAAGTTCTGCCGGCTGACGATATTTTAGGACTTGTTGAAAAAGATTCATATTTGGATCTTTTCCAGTTAGCACTTAAAGTCAAAAAACATTTTTCCGGTGATTCCGTAGACCTCTGTTCCATTATTAATGCAAGAAGCGGTGCATGTCCCGAGGACTGTTCTTACTGCGCTCAGTCATCAAGGAGCCGTGCGGATATCCCGGTCTACCCCCTCCTTGAGAGTGATGACATCATAGAGAAGGCCCGGGAAATAAAAGATAAACAGGTTAAAAGGTTCTGTATAGTCACCAGTGGAAAAAGGGTTCATGGTGAAGACCTCGGAAGGATTGCAAAGATAATCAAGCGTATTCGTGAGATTGGCATTCTTCCCTGTGCCACCCTCGGACTGCTTGACCGTGATGATCTTAAATTGCTGCGGGACCATGGCCTGGAACGGTATCATCATAATCTTGAAACCTCAGAGCGGTTTTTCCCGAATGTCTGTTCTACCCATACATATGCAGACAAGATAAGGACGGTCGAGGCTGTAAAGGAAGTTGGGCTTTCACTTTGCTGCGGCGGCCTATTCGGCATGGGAGAGACATGGCAAGACCGGATAGATATGGCTTTTGCCATAAGGGATCTCGGCGTTGATTCAGTTCCGGTTAATTTTCTGACTCCAATCAGTGGGACACCGCTTCAGGATATGGCGCCCATTGAGCCGATAGAGGCGCTGAAGATAATCAGTCTGTACAGGCTTGTTCTTCCGGATAGACAGGTAAGGGTTTGCGGCGGGAGACTTCAGACTCTCGGAGAATTAAATCCACTTGTCTTTCTTGCCGGCGCTGATGGTCTGCTTGTCGGAAATTATTTAACTACACCCGGAAGGGACATCGGCCATGACATCGAAATAATAAATGCTCTTGGCTTCAGGCCCTATTAAATGGATAGCGAGCGGATTCCCGGTGGTCTCATCACGGATAAGATCAATTACCCCCCTTTAGAAAAGGGGGCAGGGGGGATTTGAAAATGACAAATGACAATTGGCTGGGAAAGACAGGCTGAAGACTGAAGGCCGAAGGAAGGCAAGCGGTAAGGGAATCGATTGTAATCTATAAAATCTCCCCTAACCCCTCTTTGCCAAAGAGGGGAAGGGTGCCTTTGCCAATTAATATGGATAGCGAGCGAATGTAATAGAGGAAAAATCCTTACATTAAGATTCCCTGCAGCTTGCTGCATGGAATCTTCAATTGTGACATGCGGCAATTGTGTCCGGAATAAATATATATGAAAAGGCTGCAAGCCATTACTCCATACGCACATGAAAAAAGATGATCTTTACAGCATCAGGATGAGGGCCTCCTGCAACGGCCGGCATATTTCCGGGGCCGAAGGTATTTATAACAAAAAGAGCATAAGCGGGATTGTCCGGGAGTATGCGGAAAGGGCCATAAACCATTCAAGAGGGCTGCCCGACGAAGTAAATATAAAGATCAGGGCGCTGAAGGGTATGCCTGTATTTATTCCATTACTGAGGATGATAACTGTCCGGAATTACTCTATCGATGATGCAGGCGCTTTTATCCGGAGGTTGCTTCTCCGCCTTCATATACCTGATGGAGTTGTAGAACAATCTCTATACATTATTTCCGGAGAAAAAAATATGAGGGGGGCGGCGTTAATCGATATCAAAAGTTCAGACAGACTCGAACCTGATACGGACCGCGGAATCAGGAGCACGGAGGTAGGTATCAGTGAGGAGTCCGGAAGGTTGCTCTCTGAAAGGTTATCCCCGTTCGGCCTTGATAATAATACAGTGCGTGAAGCCGTAGTCCTTGCCTCAAAGGTTGCATACCATGATAGTATAGTGGCTGAACTGTGCGTATCCGATAATCCTGACTATACTACGGGATATATCGCTGGAGGAGCAATAGGTTATGTGCGTATTCCCAATATAAAAAAAGCAGGGTCTGATTCAGGCGGAAGGGTTTTTTTTGTTAAAGACGGAGCAGATATCAAAGAGCTTGTTCATTATCTGGAAGAGACACCTGTCATGATTAATGACATATCTGATATAAAGGGCGAGGTATCGGACAGTGAGTTCTTTGGCAGTATTATTGGTTAATCCCGTTGCGGGTTCGTATAAAAAAGACAACGTTCGACTGGCAGAAGAGATTTTAAAAAGAAAAGGGTTGATTACGGAAGTGCTGTTGTCAAAAGAAAAAGGTGAAATAGAGGACCTGGCCAGAAGCTCAATCGGGATGTCCCCTGAAATGGTCTTTGTGCTTGGGGGAGACGGGACATTTAATGAGGCGGTAAACGGGCTTGTTAATACGGAAATACCCGTTGCATTTATTCCAACGGGAACTACCAATGTGCTCGCGAGGGAACTTGATATCCCTAATAATGTCAGCATGGCTGTTGAAAGGGCTGTCTCTTCCGGGGTGCACAAAATTTCTCTTGGCAGGGTATCCGATTACAGCAAAAATGTTCGTTACTTTGTGATGATGGCGGGTATAGGATTTGATGCGGCTACTGTCTGCAGCGTGAACCGGAGGTTGAAAGGCCTTCTCGGAAAAGGTGCATATATATTGAGCGGCTTAAAAGTGTTAAAGAATTATGAACCGGAACCTATAGTAGTCAGATCAGATGATGTGGAAAGCGTGGGATACAGTGTCATAGTTGGAAACGGTTCATATTATGGTGGTGGATTCAGGATTACTCCCGATGCTTCGCTGTTTTCACCTTATTTTTATGTATTTGTATTAAAGAACGAAAAACGTATTTCGCTAATAAGAACATTTGCGGGACTGCTGACTTCAACACATCTCAATTATCAGTACGTCTCATATTTCAGAACGCAGACATTGCACCTCCAGGGGACTTCTCATATACATGTTGATGGGGATTACCTGGGGAAACTGCCTGTTGATATCACGGTTGAACGGGATTGTCTGAACCTTTTGTGCTAATAGCTTTTCTTGAGTTCTATGAGAACCTGTTTACCGATATTCTTGAGTGTCTCGAAAACCCCGGTGCCTTGCGTTGCTATAGCTTCAAACCACGGAACTCCGTTTGTATTCAGGATGTTATTCATCTCGGAAATCGGGGCTACATTCGGCAGGTCTCTCTTATTGTGCTGTATGATAAAAGGCAGCCTGTCGAGATCGTAGCCCTGTTCGGCAAGATTAATTTTGAGATCTTCAAGGCTCTCTATGTTTGCCTCCATCCTTTCAATCTGGGAGTCCGAGACAAATACGACTCCGTCCACGCCCTTTAAGATGAGTTTGCGGCTGGCTGCATAAAAGACCTGTCCCGGAACAGTGTAAAGATGAAATCGAACCTTGAAGCCCTTGATGTCACCTAATGCGAGAGGCAGGAAATCAAAAAACAGAGTTCTTTCCGTTTCTGTTGCAAGAGAAATCAGTTTTCCCTTCTGATTCGGGTTTGTTCTTTTGAATATAAACTGAAGATTAGTTGTTTTGCCGCACAGGCCCGGGCCATAATAAACGATCTTGCAATTTATTTCGCGCGAGGAATAATTTATAAATGACACTTAGGCATACCTACCTGAACAGGTTATCAATATCTTCATCACTGATTTCTGCAAACGGCGATTCATTCAGTCCTGAATCTTTCTCTTCTTCAGCCTTCCTGATCATATCTTCAAATATCCCTGTAAGTATTTCAGAAGTTTTCTTAACCCTGAGGCGGACAAGGCCGAGAGACGATCTCTGGTCGTATATGATAACCAGGATTACCCGCTGCGCTATTATGGAAATATGTATATTGTCTTTTTCACCTTCATGAAACAGTATGCTGAACTCTTTTTCTCCCAGAAGTCTGGCTATTCCGCCGGTTGCGGCAATATTGCCGGCAGTGAGAGAGGCGAGGGCCGTAGTATCTATGTCATGTGTATCACCGGCCGAAGCGATAAGCTGGCCGTTCTTGTCTACAAGGAATGTTATTTTTGCATTAGCCTGCTGACAAAGCTTTTTAAGCTCCCCGTCGATTTTCTCAAACTCATCCTCATACATCACTAGGTCAGCATTTATCATGGCACCAGCCTCTCTTTATAGTTTTCCTGATAACTTATCAAAAAAAACAATAATAATCAACTCTCAATTGCTTTTATCGCAAGCTTCCTGCTTAAGCAGCAACTCCCAGTCCCTGTCAATGTCATCCTGTATCTGCTTCAGAAGCCCCTCATTGCCCGGGTTGAAGAGGTGTTTGAACCTTCCCTGTGTTTTGAGAAATTCTGTGACAGGTTTTATTTCTTTAGGCTTATAGTTTACGGTAAGTTTGCCGTCTTCATATTCATAAAGGGGCCAGAAGCAGGTCTCTATTGCTGTCTTGCAGAGTTCGATTGTAACATTGGTCGGGGTCCTCCATCCCCGGTTGCATGGTGAGATCACGTTAAGGAATGCCGGACCGTCTACCTCTATGGCCTTTCTGGCCTTGGTCATAAGATCTCTCCAGTTGGAAGGCGATGCCTGTGCGGCATAGGGGATGTTGTGTGCGGCCATTATCTTTGTCATGTTCTTCCTGGGTTGCTGTTTTCCCTGTTTTACGGTGCCTGCAGGGCTCGTGGTGGTATCGGCACCTTTTGGCGTAGCGCTCGATCTCTGGATTCCGGTATTCATGTATGCGCCGTTATCATAACAAACATATACTATGTCGTGTCCCCTTTCCATGGCCCCGGAGAGACTCTGAAGCCCTATGTCATAAGTGCCGCCATCGCCTCCGAAGGCGATGAATTTCAGATCCTTATCCAGCTTGCCCTGTTTCTTTAAAGAACGGTACATTGACTCGACACCGGATATTGTTGCGGCTGCATTCTCAAAGGCGCTGTGTATCCAGGGTATCTTCCATGAAGTATAAGGGAAGATTGTCGTCGAAACTTCAAGACATCCCGTTGCATTGGAGGCAATGAGAGGTCTGTCGGACGCAAGAAGTATCTGCCTTACGATAATAGGCGCTCCACATCCGGCACACATTCTGTGCCCTCCTGTCAAAAGCTCTTCTTTCCTGGATAATTCTTTGAGTTTTAGGCTTGTGCTCATTTTATGCTCCTTCAAATTTTTTTAAAAAACTACATAGCTGATTCATAGGGATTCTCGCTGATATTTTACCCTTTTTTTATCCATTTTTTCTGTATAAATCCGGGCCATATTAATCTTTGTTTCAGTCTCCCGTTTTTAAGCTTGTGTCTGTTTGCGGCCTATCAGTCCCTGTATCCTATGTATTCCTTGAAAGTTTTCACATTACCCGTTGCAGCAATCTCCTTGAGCTCATTAAGAACCGCCCCGGCATGTTCCGGGAAGAAATCTCTGCCCCCGAGCCCGTAAATCTTATTTATTAGAATCGGTCTTGAACTGTTTATCATAAGCGCCGATGCAATCTCCATGTATCCCGGCCCAAAGCCTCCATAGGAATCCGACCTGTCGAGTACCGCTACGGCCTTTGTATTCTTAAGGGCATCACCGACCTCTTCATAAGGGAAAGGCCTGAAGAGGCGAGGTTTCAGTATACCCGCCTTGATTCCCTTATTCCTGAATTCGTCAACAACATCCTTTGCCGTACCTGCAGCAGAGTTTAGAATGACGAGCGCAATATCGGCATCATCCAGTTTATAGTCTTCAAAGAGGCCATAAGACCTTCCACTGATCTTTGCGAAATCCTTTGCGACTTCGAGTGTAACGTCCCTGGCTGCCATAGTTGCTTCATGCTGGGCCTTCTTGAATTCAATGAAATAATCGGGAAGAACCAGCGGCCCGTATGTAACGGGATTATCGTTGTCAAGGAGAGGATAGGTTGGTGTAAAACTGCCTATGAAATCCCTGACTACCTGATCATCAAGATACTCCATGCTCTCGATAGAGTGGCTGATAATAAAGCCATCCATGCATACCATCGCCGGCAGTCTTACATCTTCATGCTCGGCTATCCTGACTGCCTGGATAAGATTGTCATATGCCTCCTGGCCGTTTTCAGAGTATATCTGGATCCATCCGCAGTCCCTGGCACCCATACTGTCGGAATGGTCGCCGTGAATGTTCAATGGCGCTGACAGAGCCCTGTTGACAAGTGTGAGCACGATGGGAATCCTGTTGCCTGATGCTATATGTAACATTTCCCACATAAGAGCCAGACCCTGGGAAGACGTAGCTGTCATTACCCTGCCGCCTGCGGCAGCGGCCCCTATACATGCGCTCATTGCGCTGTGCTCACTTTCAACAGTAACAAGTTCCGTATCTACTGCACCATCTGCGACAAATGACGAGAATCTCTGCATAACCTCGGTAGACGGGGTAATGGGATATGCCGCGCAGACGTCCGGATTGATCTGTCTCATGGCCTCAGCCATGGCCTGATTTCCTGTAACGGCCAATAGTTTACCCATCTTATTTACCCTCCTCTGCCATTTCAATTGCCTTTTTCCCCTTTTTCCCGGGACAGACATCTGCGCATATGCCGCATCCTTTGCAATGTTCGTAATCAAATCCAACCATTTTTTCCTCTTCAACGATTATTGAGGAATCCGGGCAGTATATCCAGCAAAAAAGGCACTGAATACAGTTTTCTTCAATTATCGCGGGTCGGAATGTTCTCCACGAACCCGTATTATAAGAATCGGCATTGCCCGCTTCGGGGACAACGGAGCCGATGGCAAGTTCTTTCCAGTTTTTCAGTTTCATCCTTCCCTGACCTCCTCATATCCTCTTTTGGCTGCATCAAGGTTTCCGGTAATTATCTTTTCAGAAAATTTTTTTCCGAAGCTTCTCTTTATATCCTCCAAAAGAATATCAAGCGGGACAATCCCCGATACCTTTACAAGCGCACCCAGGAGGCTTGCATTCGGCAGAGCCCTGCCTATTGTTTCAAGTGAAATCTTCGTGGCATCAACAGTGTAAATCTTCTGTGAAGCCTTTAATCCTATTTTCTCTCTCGTTTCCGAAGGTTCTTTTGCAGTATTAACGACTATTATTGCATTGTCGGGCGCCCCCTCTACGACATTTATAGTCTCTATCAACGTCGGGTCGGCTATAATAACGATATTTGGTTTCAAAACAGGGCAGTGTAACCTCAACTCTTTCGAACTGATGCGGTTATATGCCCTTAACGGCGCTCCGGCCCTCTCTGGACCATATTCCGGGAATGCCTGTACATTCTTACCGGTGCTCAGGCATGCATCCGCCAGCACCTTTGCCGCAGTAACGGTACCCTGTCCGCCTCTGCCGTGCCATCTGATTTCAATGGTTTCAGACATTTTATCCTCCATAAATTGAGATTTCAGTATGAAGTTTTGATCCTATAGAAGTTATAGATATCCATTTTAGACAAAAAGGTCTGTATTTGGCAAGGTAAATGAGAATATTTTCCCCTGATTATCTTTCAGTTACATTAAACTGCAAATTGTACAGTTCTTTGTAAGTGCCTTCCTGTTTAGAAAGTTCTTTATGGTGTCCGCTCTGAATTATGCGTCCCTTCTCAAGAACTATTATACGGTCTGCCTTCTGTATGGTGGACAGCCTGTGAGCGATTATGATGGTGGTGCGTCCCCGCATAATGCCTTCCATGGCCTTCTGTATCTTCATCTCGGATTCAGTGTCAAGGGAAGATGTTGCTTCATCCAGAATAAGTATCTCAGGGTTTCTGATGATAGCCCTGGCAAGAGATATCCTCTGCTTCTGACCCCCTGAAAGTTTTACGCCTCTTTCCCCGATGAACGTATCATACCCATCCGGCATGGATGTAATAAAATCATGGGCGTATGCTGTTTTTGCCGCTTGCATGACTTCCTGGCCGGATGCATCGGGCCTGCCGAACAGAATATTGTTTTTGACGGTATCGTCAAACAGGATTATATCCTGCGGTACCACGCCGATATGAGACCTGAGGCTGCTCAAATTGAAGTCCCTTAAACTGATTTTATCAATATAGATATTGCCGCTGAAATTATCCCAGAATCCATTGAGAAGGTCAATGAGGGTGCTCTTCCCGGCACCGCTGAAACCGACTATTGCTACGGTCTCGCCGGGTGAAATCCTGATACTGACGTTCCGTAGTACGTCATCCGGTGAACCGGGATACCTGAAGGATACATTGTCGTATATTATATCCCCTTTTATGGTATCTTTTTTTACGCTGCCGCTTTTTTCATCACTGAGCATGAATATGTCCCTGATCCTGTTGAGGGCCGACCGTATTGTCTGAAAGTTGTTATTTACCCTGCTCAGGCGTTTCAGCGGATCATACATCATCATTACTGCAACAACAAATGACAGGAATTCACTCATGGACATGCGGTTGTGAACGATTAAATAGAAACCGTACCATAACAGGACGGCGATACCCGAGCCTGCTATAACTTCCATAAATGAAGATGTGAATTCATTGATCCGCACTTCCCTCATTACATTCCGGTAATGTTCCGAAACGGCGCTTTCATTACGTTTGCTCAAAGGCTCTTCCATTGTAAATGACTTGATTATCCTCATTCCTGCCAATGTTTCATGTATGATCTCGGTTACTTTCGAGATGAGGCGCCTTGTTTTTGAACTTGTCTTTTTCATCCTTCTGCCGAACCTGTCGGATACTATCACGATGAGAGGAATAATTGTAAAAGAGAGGATGGCAAGGTCCCATTTTCTGTATAAAGCCACAAATGCAAGTATAACCACCGTGGTGGACTGCACGAAGAAGTTTTTTGCTGTAAACGGAATCTGTGTTTCGAGTATTGCTGTGTCGTTTATCAGCCTCGAGATAATGGATCCGCTTGATTTTTTTGAGTAAAACGACATGGGCAGCCTGAGGAGTTTCTCATACATGGCCTGTCTTAATGTCCTGACAATCTTGGCCCCTATTGATCCCATAAGAAAGCTGTTTGCAAATGAAAAAAATCCCCTCAGAGAGAACAGCAAAAACACACCGAAGGGGAGAAGCATGAGAAAAACCCTGTTTTTTTCACCTGCAAGATTATCGAGTACGTCTTTAACCAGCCAGGCGATTGCGCCGTTTATGGAGGAAAGCATGAGACTGCAGATTATGGCAATTGCAAGCCTTCCCGCATGCCCCCTTGTCAGGGACCAGATGGCGTAAACGTCATTTTTCCAGTCTTTACCGGAGATTTGCCTGAAGATCTGGTTCATTTTGCATTATTACCATGCCCTTGGATGTTTTCTTGATTTTCCATGCTCACATTGCAGATAATAAACACTTCTATACCGCATTATCATATATAAAACATATTTTAGCATAACATGCCTGAATTTATTGCGGTTTTACAGCAGGAGACTGGATGAAGAACCTCTTATTCGTCATTATATTTTGTTCATTTTTTTCCTTTTTCAGACTTGGGAGTGTAACACTCTTTGATGTCGATGAGGCTGTTTTCGCCGAGGCGGCAAAGGAGATGGTGCATAGCGGCGATTATATAACTCCGACTTACAATGGTGAAAACCGGTATGACAAGCCGATTTTATTTTACTGGTTAATGGCGGTCTCTTATAAGGTCTTCGGGATAAATGAATTTGCAGCCAGATTCCCGTCGGCAGTGGAGGGTCTTATTCTTGCAGTATCCATATTTTTGTTCATCAGGCATTTCTTTACTGAAAAGATGGCTTTATATGCATCTTTGAGTTTCATACTGTCTTTGTTTTATTTTACGTATTCTCATGCCGCAGTGACTGATATGACACTGGCGTTGTTCATAACCCTCTCTGTTTTCTCGTTTTATCTCTCAATTACGCGGGATAACCGGTCGCCTAAAAGAATAAACCGGTATATGTATGGTTTTTACCTCTTTTCAGCCCTTGCATTTCTGACAAAGGGATTAATCGGGATACTCTTTCCCTTTGGTATCGCAGTAATTTATCTACTGGTTACCGAAGGCCCGGGGGGAGTGAAAAAGGTGTTCAGTCTTAAGGGGGCTCTGCTTTTTCTGCTGGTCTCGGCGCCATGGTATGCGGCTGAATCGGTTATTAACGGGAGAGAATTTTTCGAGCAGTTTATAATCAAGCATCATTTTAAAAGGTTCACAGGGGTGATATCCGGCCACAGGGGACCTGTTTATTACTTTGTGCCGGTATTGATTGCAGGGTTGTTCCCGTGGATTGCATATCTCCCGGCAGGGATCAGGAATGTCTTTGCAGGGCGAAGGCGTGGTAGCGAATCAGCCGATGGTGGATCTATAGTTGTAAACAACAATAGTCTCCTGATGCTTTCCTTCATATGGTTTGCATTTATATTCCTTTTCTTTTCATTTTCCAGCACAAAGCTCCCTAATTATATCCTTCCCGCAGCCCCTGCCGCTGCAATACTTATATCATCGGGGATTACTGAAGGTGACTGGAGATGGGCCGGATTTGCAAATGGTTTTATCGCTTTTGTGTCTCTGGTTGCAGGGGCGGGCTTTATACTTGCCGGAAGGTATATGATGAAAACCGGCTTTTCCGATGTGAACTGGGTATACATCGCTGCAGCTGTTCTTTTTATTATTGCGGTTGCGGGTCTGTATTCAGTGTGGTCAAAAAAGATTACATTCAGATTTATGTCTGCCATGATGACCGCATTTCTTATGTTGGCCCTGATAAAGGCGTTGCCGGCAGCGAATAATTATTTGCAGGGTACACTCCACGAATACAGCCTCTATGCCGGTAAAGTATTGCATGATGATGAAAAGATTGTTGCATACAGGATCAATAACCCGAGCGTTGTCTTCTACTCAGGGCATGAGGTGGAAAATGTGCCGGGAAGAGATGAATTATTGAACATTGTCTCGTCACACCCCGGAAGACTGATCGCAATCTCAAAGACAAAGGATATAGAAATACTGGAAGGAGCCGGATTCCATGTGCTTGAGAAGAAAGACGGGAGTTATGCAATTCTGGAAAGAAAATAGATTATATCTTCTGGCCGCCATAGTTATCCTTATTCTGTTTTATTTTGACGATACCATAATAACATGGGTGAGAGACCTGCATAATAACAAATACATATATCATATGCTTGTAACTGCAGATCCTTTTGTGAATTTTATAGGTGATGGTTTAACTCAAATAGTGATAATATTATTTGTTCTTATTTATGGAAGATTCTTCGACAAAAGGTATTATGGTCTTTACAAGCCTTTTCTTACCGGTTTTGTCGTTACGGGAGCCGGGGTGCAATTGTTGAAGCATCTTGTAGGGAGGGGCAGGCCGAGTCATGGGGGAGTTTTTACCGGGCCGACGTTGAAAGGAGGTTTTGAGTCTTTCCCGTCCGGCCATACGGCAGAGGCATTCTGCCTTGCATACCTCCTTTCGGGTTATTTCCCCAAGTATAGAATTATATATTATCTTGCAGCATGTCTTATTGCCTTTGAGAGGATTGAAGATCTACATCATTTCCCATCCGATGTCATGGCAGGGGCTCTTGCAGGGCTTATAACAGGTAGATACGTTTACTCTTTTTATAAGATACGATCCGGTTCTTTGCGACAAAGCAATGAAGTTGATCTCAGGAATAGCTAAACCGTATTGGTATAGATAACATTTGCAATGACGGAAATTATTTTTCTTAATTTTATTCCGTAAGATGAAAAAATGCCGGTTAATTCCATATCTATAATAGAAAAAGATCAAAAATATTTTAATGTTTTGATAACAGGTCTGTTGCTTTTTGGGTTAAGCCTGCCTCTTTCCAAGAGTGTAAACTCGATTATAATGCTGATTATTTATCTTTATTCTCTTACACTCTTTTTTGTATATCCTGAGATTAGAATGGCAACTCTGAGAAATATTAACCAGCCTTTGACTATATCGATACTCATTTATATTTCCATAACTCTGTTTGGAGTGTTTTACAGCAGTGATATTGCAGAAGGGTTCAACAACGCCAAGCGTATATCAAACCTTTTTTTTATATATTTAATGTCATCGACCTTGCTTGATGTAAAGAGGGGGGATCAGAACAAATATAAAGATGGCGAATGTCTATTGATGAGTTTAGTTATGGGTATTTTTCTCCTGGATATAGTTGGATTATTGCATTATATTTTTCTCGGGGGAAAAGGTTTAATACCCTTTACTCCATTGGGCATTCATCATATCTGGGTAGGTAACCTGAACGCTATCGGGTTGTATGTCGCCGTATCCTTAATGCTGTTCTCGCACCGTAGAAACATATTTATCAATAAAATGTTACTGATATCTTTTATTATTGTTGGAATTGTTGCATTAATACTCTCAACTTCACGAACAGCGTGGTTAGGGCTCATGCTTACTACTTTTGTTTATTTATACTTTCTAATCAGGAATAAGAAGCTGTATATGGTTATCATTCTGCTGGTAATTACCGGATGCCTGTTTTCATACTTTTATAATGACATTATTAACAACAGAATAAATCAGATATTTAAGGATATATCATTATTTCTCTCCGGAGTTTCCGAAACTTCATTAGGCGCACGGTTTCTGATGTGGAAGGCTGCGGTTAAAATGTGGTTTTCATATCCTGTTTTCGGTGTCGGAACGGGCGATTATAATATCATGATTGCCCGATATATACACTCCGGTTATATTCCGGAGTTTCTCTCCGGATTTAACCAGCCGCATAACATGTATTTATTTGTGCTTGCTACAAATGGATTGGTTGGATTTTCAGCACTGCTGTATATATTTTCAAGAATTCTCAAATTATCTTATGTTCTGTTAAAATGTACAAATGAAAAAAGATTGTTCGGAATTATTGCAATTTCTGTTACAGCACATTTCATGGTTGCGGGTTTAACTGAATCGATCCTCAGTATTCACATGCTTATATCCTCTTTTGGATTAATAATGGGAGTATGTATGAGAAAATCCTTAATTAAAGGTATGATGCAGGGATTAAATGAAAGTTAGCGGTTTTACCTTTTTGAGGAATGCACATTTGTTTGGATACCCTTTTGTCCAGTCAATCAAGTCGATTCTTCCGATATGTGATGAATTTATCGTTAATGTGGGAGAAGGCGAGGATGATACTCTGGAAAAAGTGAAGGAAATAGATGATCCGAGAATATGCATTATTCAAAACAGGTGGAATGAGAATATGAGAACGAAAGGTTATGTATACGGCCAGCAGAAAAGTATAGCTCATTTTAACTGTACGGGTGACTGGGCGTTTTATCTGGAGGCTGATGAAGTTGTGCATGAGAACGATTTGCCTGTAATTAAATCTGCTATGCAAAAATATCTGGATGATGACGGAGTAGAAGCCCTGGTCTTTGACTTTGTCCACTTTTATGGTAATAAGAATACGTATATTTGGTCTCCCGGATGGTACAGGAGGGCCCCCCGCATTATTAAGAACAGTGTTCCAAGCTGCTCGCCGGATGGGCTGTTTTTTATAGTGATGATAGACAAGAAACACTGGAGATATCCGAGAGCGGCTTCCAGCGGTGCGACAATTTACCACTATGGCTGGATCAGGAATGAAGATCAGATGAATTTAAAATTCAGAAAGATAGGGAAATATTGGAACAAAATAAATAACGAAGTAAATTATACTGAAATAGATGCCGGTATATTGAAAACTTTCAAAGAATCACATCCGGAAGTAATTAAAGACTGGCTGCCCGATGCTGAAGGATTATACAGAACCAATCCTCATCATGTACTGACCCTTAAAGAAAAAAAACACAGAATCGGACTTTTTATCGAAAAGATATTTACCACTGATTTGAGCAAAAAACATTTTAAGTTGATTAAATAGTGCCTGTGTATAAATTGCCGTTTTTTATTTTTGTCATGCCCGAAGTCTGTAATCGGGCATCCGGAACTTATAGAAAAGAATAGATTCCGGCTTAAGGACTGCCGGAATGACAGATAGAGAGACTGACTTTATACACAGACACTAAATAAAGTGTGATGGTATGATAAGTATAATAACTTCTGTGTGCAGTCAATTGGCCATGAACAGGCTTTTTGTTGAAAATATTAAAAAATACACATATTATCCTTATGAGCTGATAGTGATAGATAATAACTCCGGCGATGGAAGCAGGGAATTTTTCAAGGAAACCGGGGCAAGGGTTATAGAAAACGATGGTAATTATTCGTATCCATTTTGCCAGAATCAAGGAATTAAGGCTGCTCGATATGACTTCATGGCCTTCCTGAATAATGACATAATAGTTTCTCCCCAATGGGATAAAAAACTTCTCGAAACAATGAAAGAGAATAATTTGGAAATAATAACACCATGTGGTATAGAAAGATTGGAGAATAAGTTTGTGACAAGATTATATAAAAGGAAATGGAAAATTATCAAGAATACCATTGGACTGTTTGGTTTCAGCTATAATATGTTGAGGTTCATGCATAAAGTTATGTATGTGAATTGGGAAGAATTTTGCGGAAAAAGGTTTGACGCTTTTGGGAAAACTCTGATTGAAGGATTTGTCGGGAATTGTGTGGTCATGACACGGAATGCCATTAATAAAGTTGGAGTCTGGGATGAGAGGATTCAGGCCGCTGATTTTGATCTGTATTTGAGAAGCAAGAAAAGAAGTATTGAAACGGGTGATATCAGACCGGTACATATTGCATTAGGAGTTTTTGTCCATCATTATATAAGATTGACTGTCAAGTCCGGGAGTCCTTCTTTTAAAGATAGAAATATTGCCATTCCCTTAAATGAAAAATGGGGGGAATGTGATATTAAGAAATATTGTGAGAATGTAATAAAGTTATGACTACAGGGACAAAACGCATTTTAGTTACGGGAGGATCGGGTTTTCTCGGTTCACATCTGTGTGAGAGGCTTCTGAGCGGCGGGCATGAAGTTCTGTGTGTGGATAACTTCTATACGGGCAGAAAGGCGAATATCATCCACCTTATGGAGAACCCGTATTTTGAGGTCATGAGACATGATATATGCTTCCCGCTTTATGTGGAAGTGGATGAGATCTATAACCTTGCATGCCCTGCATCACCTGTCCATTATCAGTTTGATCCCGTCCAGACCACAAAAACATCCGTTCACGGCAGTATAAACATGTTGGGACTTGCAAAGCGTCTTAAGGCGAAGATACTGCTTGCTTCAACGAGCGAGGTCTACGGCGACCCGACAGTTCATCCGCAGCCGGAGAGCTACTGGGGCAATGTAAATACTATCGGCCTGAGGTCATGTTATGATGAGGGCAAACGTTGTGCAGAGACGCTTTTTTTTGATTATCACAGGCAGCACGGTCTGAAGATAAAGGTGGCGAGGATATTCAATACCTATGGCCCGAGGATGCTCCCGAACGACGGGAGAGTGGTGAGTAATTTTATTGTCCAGGCTTTAAAGGGGGAGGATATTACTGTATATGGCGATGGCAGCCAGACGAGAAGTTTCTGCTTTGTCGATGACATGGTTGACGGCCTGGTCCGCCTGATGAACACTACTGATGACTTTACCGGGCCTGTGAATATCGGCAATCCAGGTGAATTCAGCATCCTGGAACTGGCTGAAAGGGTAATCGAACTGACCGGATCGAATTCCGGGCTTTCTTTCAAGCCCCTGCCATCTGATGACCCGAGGCAGAGGAAACCGGATATATCGGTAGCGAGAAAGGTGCTGGGCTGGGAACCATCTATGGATTTGGGCAGAGGGCTGGAAAAGACGATCGGGTATTTCAGAAAGATAGTTTAATCCCGGATACAAAGATAAGGGCGGGATAAGCAAGCCGGTCTTACTTTTCGCCGGCCCGGGTTTGTTATGGTAATCGATGGACATTATTTAAAGTCTGTGTATAAACTGCCATTTTTTATTTTTGTCATATCCCGAAAGCGTTCGGAGCATCCGGAATTTATTGAAAAGAATAGATTCCCCGACTAAGTCGGGAAATGACAGATAGAGAGACTGTCTTTATACACAGACTCTATTTATAGATATGAAAAAAGGTAAAAGGCTTCCGTTATCTGTAGCGATAATTTCCTTTAATGAGGAAGAGGATATCGCCAATACCCTTGAGAGTATTAAAGACATTGCGGGTGAAATAGTAGTTGTGGACTCGCATTCCGGTGACAGTACGCGGGAGATAGCCACAAGTTATGGTGCCACGGTCTATGAAGAGGACTGGAAAGGACATATAGAACAGAAGAATTCCGCACTGCAGAAGTGTACTCAGGAGTGGATACTGTCTGTCGATTGCGATGAGGTGGTTACAGATAAACTGAAGGATGAGATTATCAGGGCCGTTAAAGAGACTGCTGCCGATGGGTATTTTGTTAACCGGCGGACAGTCTATCTCGGCAGACTGCTGAAACATGCCTGGCAGCCGGAATGGAGGCTGAGGCTGGTCCGAAGAGGGTCGTCTCCGGTGTGGAGCGGTTATAACCCTCATGATGTACTGAGAATTCAGGGTACCACGGCGAGGCTGCAGGGAGCGCTTCTCCATTATTCATTCAGAGATATTAAAGACCACTTCAGCAAGGTGGTGGCTTATTCAAAAATAGTTGCCGGTTCGTATCATAAAGAGGGGAAAAAGTTCCGGGTTTATAATCTCGTTGTAAACCCGTTTTATGCTTTTATAAAGGAGTATCTCCTGAAAGGGGCGATCTTTGACGGTTTAAGAGGACTTATAGTTGGCGTGAGCGTCACCTGTTATACCTTCCTTAAATACCTGTATCTCTGGGAGCTGGAGCAGCAGGACAAAGGTTAATCCGAGCTGAAAAATTTCTGCAGGGACTGCTTCCAGCCGGGTGCCTTATACCCGAAAACAGGGTAATTAAGAGAAATATCGAGGATGGAATGCCTGGGCCGCTTTGCCGGGGTAGGATATTCCTCTGTTTTTATCGGGATCACCCTTGTCCCTGATCCCAGAACTGAAACGATTTCGCAGGCAAAATCATACCAGCTGATGCCGCCCCCGGTGTCGTCGGTAATATGGTAAATTCCATATGCCCCGGTTTCAATCAGCTGTCCAATAGCCTGAGAGAGAGAGACAGTCCAGGTGGGGGAACCTGTCTGATCATCAACTATCCTGATTTCATCTCTGTTGGCACAAAGCTTCTGTATTGTATATACAAAGTTATTCCTGCTCTTACCATATAGCCAGCTTGTCCTTACTATATAAAATTTATTCATTATCCATTGAATATATTTCTCTCCTGCAAGCTTGCTTTCCCCGTAAACATTTATTGGACCGGTATCGTCAAACGGTGTATACGGGGTATTACTGGCGCCGTCAAAAACATAGTCTGTAGAGATATGACATAAAGGGATTTTGAGTTCTTCGCAGGCAATGGCGAGGTTTTGGACACCTACGCCGTTAACAAGGAAGGCCTTTTCTCTTTCTTTTTCGGCAAGATCAACCTTTGTATAGGCCGCACAGTTTATCACTATATCCGGCTGGGCCGCCCTGACGGCGCTGATTGTACCGGCCCTTAAAGTCAGGTCGAGATCTTTTCCTGAATATGGCAGTACCTGGTGCTTATTCCCCAGGGATACGTGGAGATCGCTTCCCAGCATACCGCTGGAACCGGTAACAAGTATTTTCATGAAGAACCTATTTTTCCCAGTGGCCTCTCGATATCGATGCAAGCCGTGTCTTCAGCGGCCGCCACCACCACTCGTTGTTTTTATACCAATCTATGGTTTGTCTTATACGTTCCATGAAGTCAACAGAGGGTTCCCATCCAAGCTTTGTGGATATCATGGTATTGTCAAGTGCGTACCGGTAATCATGACCCGGTCTGTCCTCGACAAAGTGGATATAATTATCATCCTTGCCGAATATTGAAAGGATTATCCTGACAAGGTCGATATTCCTTTTTTCGCAGTTGCCGCCGATATTGTAAATTTGACCCGATTTCCCCTTGTCCAGTATTAAGTCGAGCGCCCTGCATGTATCCCCCACGAATAGCCAGTCCCTGATATTGAGGCCTTCTCCGTAAAGCGGAACAGGCTTATCGTCTATCAGGTTTGTAATCATAAGGGGTATAAATTTTTCGGGATACTGGAATGGACCGTAATTGTTGGACGGCCTTGCAATTATGACCGGCAATTCGTGCGTAATATTATATGACCGTATCAGGAGGTCGCCTGATGCCTTTGACGCAGAATACGGAGAGTTCGGGGCCATCGGACTCTCTTCAGTAAATTTCCCACTATCTGAATGGAGGCTCCCATACACTTCGTCTGTTGATATATGCAAAAAGCGCTCTATATCCGAGTTTTTTGCGGCTTCAAGTAATGACTGGAGCCCGATGATATTAGTCTGGAGAAAAGGATAAGCGTTCAGTATTGAACGGTCGACATGACTTTCCGCTGCAAAATCTATAATCCAGTCGACACCCTTAACCACCTTGCTTACAAGCTCTCTGTCCTCAATCCTTCCTTCCACAAAAGTATATCTTTCATTATTTGCAACATCAGACAGGTTATACGGATTCCCCGCATAAGTGAGTGCATCAATATTGAAAATCTCATAATCTTCATGGGTGTTTAAGATATACCTTATAAAATTTGAACCTATGAATCCACATCCGCCTGTAACCAGGATTTTCATTTCAACACCGCCATGTTTAATTAAATAGAGCCTGTCCATAAAGACAGTCCCTTTATCTGTCATTCCCCGACTTGCCTGTCCCGTCATTTTCGGGGCTCGGGGTATCTATTCTTTTCAATAAATTCCGGATGCCCCGAATGTTTTCGGGGCATGACAAAAATAAAAAATGGCAATTTATGGACAGACTCTAAATAGAGTCTGTGTATAAAGTAAGTCTCTCTATCTGTCATTCCGGCAGTCCTTAAGCCGGAATCTATTCTTTTCAATAAGTTCTGAATGCCGGATTACAGACTTCGGGCATGACAAAAATAAAAAACGGCAATTTATACACAGACACTAATATAGTGCATAATTATATCAGAGGATGGGCTTCTTTTAAAAGCAATGGGAAGTTTTTTCCGAACCATATAAATCGGCTGTTTACGAATTCGCCGGCCCTGGTAGCTCTTGCGCACATACAGGCTTTTACGTTTATATTGGCCTACTGCGGGTATCTGTTATAATACAGCCCATGGAAAGTCCAGTATTGATACTTGGCATTGATACCTCCTGCGATGACACCTCGGCATCCGTAGTTGCAGACGGCCGGAGAATCTTCTCCAATGTCGTGTCATCGCAAAATGAGATCCATAAGAAATATGGCGGAATAGTGCCTGAACTCGCCTCGCGCAAACATATCGAGATGATCTGGCCTGTCGTAGACGAGGCGCTTGAGACGGCGGGAACTGATCCGGAAAGATTATCGGCGGTTGCAGTCTGTTATGGCCCCGGGCTTATCGGATCCCTTCTTGTCGGGTGTGCATTTGCAAAGTCTTTGTCATACACAAGGAGCCTGCCCTTGATAGGGATTAATCACCTCGAGGGACATATATTTGCTGCTTTTCTCACGGACGAAAAAATCGGGTTTCCGTTTCTTTCACTTGTTGTATCCGGAGGCCATACTGCCATATACCGGATTGACGGGTATCTGGAATATGCAGAAATGGGGCATACCAGGGATGATGCAGCCGGCGAGGCATATGACAAGGTGGCAAAGATGCTCGGCCTTGGATACCCCGGCGGACCCGTAATTGACAGGCTTGCAGAGAAGGGGGATGCCGGAGCCGTAGAATTCCCGCGTCCATATCTGCCCGGGAGTTTTGATTTCAGTTTCAGCGGACTCAAGACCGCAGTAAGAAACTTCATAAAGGCCGGTAATGGTGATTTCAGAATTGAGGACATATGTGCATCGTTTCAGGATGCAGTTGTGGATGTACTCGTGCGCAAGTGTGAGTGGGCAATAAAGGAGACTCACATAAAGAGGCTGACACTATCAGGTGGAGTTGCTGCAAATAGCGAACTCAGGCGGAGGATGGGGGCTATGACAGAAGATAGGGATGTTGATCTCTTTATACCACCCGTTTCATTATGCACGGACAATGCCGCAATGATTGCATCAGCAGGGTATTTCCATTTTATTAATGACCGTTTTTCCGATATGTCCCTTAACCCGAAGGCCCGTCTGCCGTTGTAAGAGTTGGTTATCGATGATTGGAGATCGGTGACTGGTAAAAAGGCGGTGAGAGGTGGCCGGTGATTCGGGTAACTTGAATCTTGAGCCTTTCATCTTGTGACAAAGGTACGTGGATTGAGGAAATGGAGTGTCATAAGCCGCCCTTCAGCTTCCTGAAAGTGCCGTGCTCCTGTTATTCGGCGGCCACCTGCCGCCCGGGAGGCTTATCAACCGGAGTGAAAACTTAATATGTGAATCAGGACTTCACTTGCTCTTCCGAACTTTATACCGCAGTATGGGCAGACTGTTGTCTTTGAAATGTCTATCCCGGGGATGTCGTCACTTTCTGCATCGTGCCCGCAGGTGTATGATTCCATTGTCTCCTTTTTATTCATATGCCCCCCTTACTATAGTTATTTTAACATGGAAATCCTGTTTTTTGCCTCGGGGGAAGGGCCGGGTTTCCTCGTTTGTTGCAGAGTCAAAGACCCTGATTGCTCTTTTTGGGTTCTTCAGACATTTCTGTGGATCATACTTTTATTCCCACCTTTTCTAAAGGGGGGAAATATCAGCGTTTCCCTTTTCTAAAAGGGGGGATTGTTAGTGCTTCCCTTCTCTGAACAGAAAACGTCTTCCACTCAATTCCCGGAAGAGCCATCTTTTTCAGTTTTCTTTGAATCCTGTTTTCGGATAGTGAATAACCTTAAAAATATAAGAATTATACCTATCGTCAGGCAGGAATCCGCGATGTTAAAGGCAGGCCAGTGGTATCTGCCTGCAAAAAAATCGAGAAAATCGGTTACGTGACCGAACCTGAGACGGTCGATCAGATTTCCGGCTGCCCCGCCAAGAATGAGTGAAAGCGCAAGGGGATGATCTTTACCTTTTATCATGAGAACTGCAATCACTACTATTGCTATTAATGAGATGATAATAAAAAACGGATTGCCGAGCCATTGCAGAGAACCGAATGCTGCACCCCTGTTTGATATATTTACAATATCAAAGAAAGGAAGTACATGGATCGGTTCATATGGAGAGATATTATTAATTATCAATTGTTTTGTGAACTGATCGAGAGCTATTACTACAGCTGCAATTAATAAATATATTTTTTTCATTCAAGCGTTTTTTTAGAAAAAATTCTGTTTTTGACCGAAAGCCGGCTGTTCATATAATTTTTTTTGATTCTTCCGGTATTTCTGTGAATAATATAACCACAATCACAAGAAAAAAGAAAATTATTCTGCCACAGACCCTCACAGACTAACAACTTCAATTAGCCGCAGATTGATGGGGGATTAGGGATTGGGGTTTGCTTTTTTACCAACACCTAACCCCTGACCTGTTTGTCATTTGCCACTGAGCTTACCGGCTTGCCGGCATTTATTCTTTCACATTATTTCCTGAAGAGCCGATTTTTTTAATGGATAGCGAGCGTATCCCCGGTGTTTTTGCCACAAGGAAGATCAATCTGAATGAAGGACCTGGTAGCATCTCTCGCAAATGTCGGTTGCTTCGGGAAATGTCCCTACACTGGAGCTGTAGTTCCAGCACCGCTCACACTTGGAGCCGTCCGCTTTTTGTACCATTACTGACAATTCTTCGATTTCATCGCTTTTATATGTATACTTTATTTCGGGTTTTTGCTCCCCGGATCTGTGGAGTTCAACCTGTGATACAATAAAAAGAGTCGGGAGAAAATCCAGATATTCTTCCAGTAAACTGAAAAGTTTGTCATTACATGACAGGGAGACTCTTGCCTCGAGTGAGTTGCCGATAAATTTTTCCTTCCTTTTGAGCTCAAGCGCCCTGTTTACCTCATCCCTGATTTTTTTGAGCCCTTCCCACTTTTGCTCGAGCGCTTCATTAAGGTGAGCGGTATTTACCTGTGGAAAATCCGAAAGAAAGACACTTTCTTCATCTTCGGGCCTGATAAATTTCCAGACCTCCTCCGCAGTAAAGGAGAGGATGGGGGCCATAAGCTTTGTTATGGCGAGCAATATCCGGTTCATTGTCCATTGTGCCGCCCGTCGCTCTGTAGAAGACCGCCCGAATGTATAAATACGGTCTTTCAGGATATCAAGATACAAGTTGCTCATATCTACAATACAGAAATTATGTAGCCTGTGGAAGGCCTCGTGGAAATCACAGTTGTCATATGCCGAAGTAACATTTATGATAAGGTTCTGCAATCTTGACATGGCCCATCGGTCAATCTCAAGCAGGGATCCGGTGTAATTACCATTATCAAAGTCATTGATATTACCAAGCAGAAACCTGCAGGTGTTCCTTATCTTCCTGTATGCCTCGGTAAGCCTCTGTATTATTTCATTTGAGATCCTGACATCGCCTCTGTAGTCCTCCGCAGATACCCACAGCCTTAGTGTTTCGGCACCGTTTCTTTTGATGATATCCTGCGGCGCAATGACGTTACCGACGGACTTGGACATCTTTTTGCCGGCGCCGTCCACGACAAACCCGTGGGTCAGCACTGTCCTGAAGGGGGCTTTCCCCCTTGTGGCGGTTGAAGTGATAAGAGAACTCTGGAACCATCCCCTGTGCTGGTCGCTGCCTTCAAGATACATATCTGCCGGCCGGTCGAGACGTTCATCATTTTCCATGACCGCTGCATGGCTCACACCCGAGTCAAACCATACATCGAGTATATCCATCTCTTTTCTGAATGATCTCCCGCCGCATTTGCCGCACCTGTATCCGTCAGGGAGCAGATCTTTGATTTCAACATCGAACCATATGTCGGAACTCTTTTCCCTGAACTGCTGAACAATAAAGTCGAGAATTGTCCCGTCTTTTACGACCTCTTCGCACTCTTCGCAGGTCAAAACGGCGATGGGGATTCCCCATGACCGCTGCCTGGATATGCACCAGTCGGGCCTGTTTTTCATCATTGCGGTTATCCGCTCTTTTCCCCATGACGGAATCCACGAAACCTTATCTATCTCCTCAAGGCATTTGTCCCTCAGGTTATCTTTTTCAAGGGAGATGAACCATTGTTCCGTGGCCCGGAAAATTACCGGTTTCTTGCATCTCCAGCAGTGGGGATAGGAATGGGTGATATCATTACGTCCGATAAGGGTGTTCCTCGATGAAAGGGCCTCGATTATGGCGGCATTTGCCTTAAATACAAACTGCCCTTCAAACTCGGGAACGTCTTTTGTAAACTTACCGTGATCATCAACAGGGGCGTATATGTCGAGACCGTGTTTGAGCCCGATCTCATAATCGTCTTCACCATGGCCGGGAGCGATGTGAACAATCCCCGTTCCTTCCTCGACTGTAACAAAATCTCCCGTTACTACGGCTGATTCCCTGTCAATAAAGGGATGAATGGTCCTGATCCCTGCAAGTTCCGATCCCTTGAATTTATTTGCGGTGTCTCCATGCAGATTTATTACAGCACGGAGATTTTCAAGGAGGGGTTCCGCTACAATAAAATATTCCTTTTCTTTAACGACAACATAGCTGATATCCGGATGAACGGCGAGCGCGAGGTTTGCAGGAAGAGTCCACGGAGTAGTCGTCCAGATGATGATATTGACCGGAATGTTATCTCTTTCAGCTATGAGTCTGTCCGCGTCTTTGTCGGTCACACGGAATTTGACATAAACGGATGGGGAACTTTTTTCGTTATATTCGACCTCTGCTTCTGCCAGCGCAGTAACACACGAGGGACACCAGTGTACCGGTTTCCTCCCCCTGTATACATACCCTTTTTCAAGAAATCTGTAAAACTCCTTGAGTATTGTTGCCTCGTAATCATGTGTCATCGTGAGGTAGGGGCGCTTCCAGTCGCCAAGGACACCAAGACGTCTGAATTCATCTCTCTGGATATCTATGAATTTTTCAGCGTATTCCCTGCAGAGTTTTCTTTTCTCCACTATACCTGTCTCATGTTTTTTTGACCCGAGTTTTTTATCGACCTGAAGCTCTATCGGGAGACCATGACAATCCCATCCCGGAATATATGGAGAATAGTACCCCTTCATGGTCCTGTATTTGATGATTATGTCCTTGAGAATCTTGTTCAGGGCGTGTCCGATATGGATGTGGCCGTTTGCATATGGAGGCCCATCATGGAGAATGTAACTATTGTCCCGGTGGTTCTTTCCGAGCATCTTTTCATATATCTTTCCCTCTTCCCAGTATTTCAGGCATTCAGGTTCTTTCCGGGTGAGATTTGCCTTCATGGGGAAGCCTGTAGAGGGCAGATTGAGAGTATCCTTGTAATCCTTGGCCATAGATTAAAAAATTAACACTCTGTTCCGCCAAATGTCAAGAAACCACTATTTCAGATATACTTCAGTCTGCAATACTATGGCACATGAACGCAGGAATAGTGTTATTTCTGCTTTGTGAACTTTCTTGTGAATATTGCGGAAGTGATGAAATCGATATCTCTTTCTTGACTTCCAAATTATGCCGACTGTACCATAAATTGTAATAATGTCAGTTGGATTCCGGAACGAAATTGATTTATCAGGGGTTCTTCATGGGTATATTTCCGAAGGAAGTAGATTTTTTTGAAACGTTCGACCGGGCATCGGACAACCTCATACATGCCTCTGCCCGTCTGATCAGGCTTTTTACGCAGTTTGACAGGATTGATGAGCGGCGGAACGAGATATACGAACTGGAGCAGGCCGGAGATACGATAACTCACGAGATCATGAGACAGTTGAACAGTACGTTTCTGACCCCGATTGACCGTGAGGACATCTATTCCCTTGCATCCCGCCTCGATGATGTCCTTGACCTTATCTGGGCAGCCACCGACAGGGTTGTACTATATAAGATTCAGGAGCCGCTCGAAAATGCAGTGGAACTCTCTAACTGTCTTCAGAATTGCACGGTTGCGGTAAAAAAGGCGATCGGTTACCTGAAGGCAAAAGAATACTCTTTTGTTCAGGAATTGTGCATAGAGATTAACCGCCTTGAGAATGAGGGAGACGGGATATTCCGCCGGGCTCTCAGCCGGTTGTTCCAGTCCGGATATTCTCCCGTGTTCGTTATTCAATGGAAAGAGATTCTTGAGAACCTTGTCCACGCAACTGACCGTTGTGAAGAGATTGCCGATATACTTGAAGGAATTGTTATCAAGTATGCCTGACAGATTGTTGAAACGGACACGGGGTGAAGGCGGAAGAAAAGGGTTACGGTGTTGTTTCAGCCTCCAGCCATTTTTTTATATATTCTGGACAAGTGTTTATAATTATATTTTAATGTTCTATTAAAATATAAAATTCATTTATATTGACTAATCAAAACTCCTGTGAGTATTATAACGTTTTGTTGCGTTATGTAATAACCGTGTTGCAATAATAATGACTTTCTGGAGGAAAAAGTGAAAGCAAAAGACATAATGGAGCCGGTGAGGGATAGTCTGTCTACCGATACTACCCTCAAGGAAACAGTGAATTTGATGCAGGTAGCCAGGAGGAACGAGAGTAAGGTCGGGGTAAAGGGTATGATAGTACTCGACGATAAGGGCAATTTGGCAGGTATAGTTTCAATAAAAGACATACTCAAGGCAATCATACCTTCCTATATGTCATTGATGGAACTTGGTGATTTTACCTGGGACGGCATGCTTGAGGAGATGGCGCGGAAGGTTGCCGGTAAGGAAGTGAAAGATATAATGACAAGAGAAGTAATAACGGTTGATGAAGATATCCCCCTTATGGGATGTGCCGATCTTGTAGTAAAACATAATCTCCAGAGGATTCCTGTATTAAATAAAGATGGAAAGGTAATCGGCATAGTGTATGTCCGGGATCTCTATTACGCTATTGTAAAGGCGCTTCTTGAGAAGGATGGCAAATAATGACCAATGAAGTAGCAACAGCAGCACAGCCATTTGTGATGGATTCGACCTTCTGGACTGCGACAATCATATTTATCCTTGCCTATGCCATCATTGTATCCGAGAAGATACATAAGACTATAGTTGCCTTATTTGGCGCTGCTCTGATGCTCGTCCTGAAGATCCTTGAGCAGCGTGAGGCATTCCATGTTGAAGCGCTGGGTGTGGACTGGAATGTCATCTTCCTTTTGATCTCGATGATGATCATAATAAATCTCATGAGACCTACGGGATTCTTTGAATATATAGCGATTAAGAGCGCCAAATTGGGACGGGGGGAGCCCTTCAGGATTATGGTGATATTTGCTGTAGTAACAGCGGTGCTAAGCGCTTTTTTGGACAATGTGACAACGGTACTTTTACTGGCGCCCGTTACCCTGTTTATAGCCGACGCCCTTGAAGTTGATGCAATTCCTTTTCTGATTGCCGAGGCCCTTGCGTCAAATATCGGTGGGACCGCTACCCTGATCGGAGACCCACCCAATATCATGATCGCATCAAAGGCAAAGCTCGATTTTATGTCCTTTATAATCAACCTCGCCCCTGCAATCATAGTAATCATGGTTGCCTTCCTCTTTGTTCTCAAAATTATCTTCGGCAAGAAGCTTAAGGTCAAACCCGAACTGAAACAGAGGGTCCTGGAGATGGATGAAAGGGAGGCCATAAAGGACCCCCTGATGCTCAAGAAATCCCTTTTTGTACTTGCCATTGTTACACTCGGATTCATGTTTCACGGCATGATGAATTATCAGCCTGCCACAATAGCCCTTTTCGGGGCGGGACTCCTTCTTCTGCTTTCAGGGACTCATGATCCTCATCGCTATCTTGCAGAAGTGGAATGGCCTACGATATTTTTCTTTATGGGACTCTTCATTATTATCGGAGGCGTTGTTAAGGTCGGGCTTATAGAATGGATGTCTCTCAAGGTACTTGCCGTAACACATGGTAATATGTTTGGTACTAGTATGCTTATAATGTGGTTTTCCGCCTTTGCATCTGCTTTTGTAGATAATATTCCCTATGTTGCCACAATGAATCCTTTGATAATAGATATGGCTCACCAGGTATGGCCTCATCTTCAGGGTATTAAACTGCTCCACAATCCCGAACTCATGCCGGTCTGGTGGTCGCTGGCGCTTGGCGCATGTCTCGGCGGCAATGGAACTGCCATCGGTGCATCGGCAAATGTTATTATCGTGGGCATGTCGGAGAGGGCAGGGAAGCCGATATCTTTCATCAGGTTTATGGCCTACGGTATGCCGGTGATGATACTTACAGTCATTCTTGCCACAATCTATGTCTGGTTGAGGTATTATGTCCTCAAGATATAAGTAATTATAAGTCTCCTGGATTATTATACCGGTTAGTTTACGCAATAATTTATGTTGTAATCACAAATATTCCTGGATGGCTAAGTGAAGGCAAGGGATATAATGGAGGATAACGAATGACGCACGAGGCAGTTACTGCGTCCCAGCCCTTTGTAATGAATACAACCTTCTGGACAGCCACTGCTATATTTATAATTGCCTATGCATTAATAGTGTCCGAGAAGATACACAAAACAGTTGTTGCCATCGTTGGGGCATCCCTGATGCTTGTGCTGAAGATACTCCAGCAGCATGAGGCATTTCATGTTGAAGAATTCGGCATTGACTGGAATGTGATATTCCTTTTGATCTCGATGATGATCATAATAAATCTCATGCGGCCCACAGGATTCTTTGAATATATAGCGATTAAGAGCGCCAAATTGGGACGGGGAGAGCCCTTCAGGATCATGGTTATTTTTGCTGTTGTCACGGCTGTGCTCAGTGCCTTCCTTGATAATGTTACTACTGTTCTCCTCCTTGCCCCTGTTACACTCCTGATTGCCAATGCCCTTGAGGTTGACGCCATACCCTTTCTTATCGCCGAGGCGCTTGCCTCAAACGTCGGCGGTACCGCGACACTTATTGGTGACCCGCCAAATATCATGATCGCCTCCAAGGCAAAGCTTGACTTCATGGACTTTATTTACAACCTGACGCCGGCAATTATTATTATAATGGTTGCCTTTCTGTTTGTTCTGAAACTGATATTTGGTAAGAAACTCCATGCCAGGCCTGAATTGAAACAGAGGGTTATGGAGATGAATGAAAGGGAGGCGATAAAGGATCCCCTGATGCTGAAAAAGTCTCTCTTTGTACTCGGGATGGTACTTATTGGTTTTGTCTTTCATGGAAAGTTCAACTATCAACCGGCAACGGTGGCCCTGTTTGGAGCGGGACTGCTGCTGCTGCTTTCAGGCACTAAAGAGCCTCACCATGTCCTTGCCGAGGTGGAATGGCCGACAATATTCTTTTTTATAGGACTCTTTATTATCATAGGCGGGGTTGTGAAGGTCGGATTGATAAAGTGGATGTCCCTGAAGGTCCTTGCCATTACCCACGATAACATGTTTGCAACGAATATGCTCATTATGTGGTTTTCCGCCTTTGCCTCGGCTTTTGTAGATAATATTCCCTATGTTGCAACAATGAATCCATTACTCATCGACATGGCTAAAGTAATCTGGCCGCACCTGCACGGTACAAACCTCCTCCATAATCCGCAACTCATGCCCCTCTGGTGGTCTCTCTCTCTCGGCGCATGTCTTGGTGGTAATGGAACGGCCATCGGGGCATCTGCAAATGTAATCGTGGTTGGCATGGCCGAGAGGGCAGGGAAGAAGATATCCTTTTTAAAATTTATGGCGTATGGAATGCCTGTTATGATACTAACAGTGCTTATATCTACAATCTATGTCTGGTTGAGGTATTATGTCCTCAAGATATAAGTAATTATAAGTCTTTTGCACAAACACTTATTTTGTCACCCTGAGCAGGATAACCCCTCCGGTCAACAGGCTGTGTCACAATTGTCATCCCTGAAATGAATTCAGGGCAGGCTCTGAACCATATGTCCCGAAAACTCCCGGGATATTGTTTCAGTATCTATATAAAACGTAACATGTAGGAAATACGAGATTCTGAAATAAATTCAGAATGACATCATATGCGTTTTCAGAATTGTGACACAGCCTGTCTCTAAGGAGGGGTTAAGAAGAGATTCTTCGCGGAACCTGTCCTGAGCGGAAAGAAGCGAAAAGGAGAGATTCTTCACCCCGCTCGGAATGACTGTAGCCGAAGGGTTCAGAATGACATTTTTTTGTATTCTGTTAATGGATCAACCTCTTATAAGTATTTATTTGTTAATCATTAAAACAAAAAATGGCTTTTTATTGACACGGGCAGGCCATTGGGGGTAAGATAACTTCCGGTTGTATTTTGTAATACCGGTGTTGCATATCTAAACACTTCGGTCGTTTTTTTAAAGGAGGCAGTTGAGATGTCACGACGTTTGCGGATTTTATTATCAGCATTTATCGTAATTGCTGCAACTCTGTTTTTGGGCAGTATCGGTTATTGTGAGGAGACGGCTGCTGTGGCTGCAGGACAGGGTTCTGCCGTTGCATGGTGGATGTGGCCGATTATACTCTTTGTATTCACATTTTTTCTGGGTATTCTCGCTGTTGTAGCAGGAGTAGGAGGGGGTGTCCTGTTTGTCCCCATTGTAAGCAGTTTCTTTCCCTTTAATCTTGATTTTGTCAGGGGGGCCGGTCTGCTGGTTGCCCTTTCGGGGGCGCTTTCAGCAGGTCCCGGACTTTTAAGACGAGGTCTTGCAAATCTGCGACTTGCTCTGCCAATGGCCCTGATCGCTTCCACATTTTCTATTTTTGGCGCAATGGTTGGCCTTGCTCTGCCCACCAATGTAGTTCAGGCTGCACTTGGCGGTACGATTATCATGATAGTTATAATCATGGCAACGGCCAGGAGATCGGATTTCCCGGATGTAAAAAAGGCTGATACCCTGTCGTCGGTTTTAAGAATAAGCGGCATCTATTATGAGGAGTCCCAGGGGAAGGAGATAAACTGGCAGATCCACAGGACACCTTTAGGGCTTTCACTCTTTATCCTGATTGGATTTATGGCGGGCATGTTCGGCCTTGGCGCAGGGTGGGCTAACGTGCCGGTTCTTAACCTGCTTCTTGGTGCTCCCCTTAAGATATCCGTGGCAACAAGCGTATTTCTGCTTTCGATTACCGATTCAGCTGCGGCATGGGTATATGTGAACAAGGGGGCGGTTCTACCCCTTATTGCCGTACCTTCTGTGGCGGGCATGATGCTTGGCACAAGAATAGGTGTCAGGGTACTGGCAAAGGCCAAACCAAAGGCAGTAAAATGGATAGTGGTCAGTATTCTCTTTCTCGCAGGCCTGAGAGCATTGCTGAAGGGCCTGGGAATCTGGAGGTGATACAATGAGCAACAAAATAAAACCGTCGGAAGAGCAGTTAGAATACGCTACAATTCTACAGAAGGTAGGCCTCGGGGGTCTTGGGATCCTGATAGTCAGCTTTATAGTTTATGTCTTTGAAGTGCTCCCAACGACTATCCCGATCAATGAAATTCCCCGCTTGTGGGGGTTAAGGGTCGATGAATTTATTGAGAAGACCGGGATGCCGACAGGATGGCACTGGGTGCCTCTCCTGCATAATGGCGATATGGTCAGCTTTCTTGGTATAGTCATTCTTGCTGCTGCGTCCCTGATCTGTTTCCTGGCTATACTCCCGACCTTTATAAAAAAGAAAGATACACCATTTGTTGTGATCGTAGCAATACAGATAATTATTCTCCTGCTTGCGGCAAGCGGAATAATTTCAGGAGGTGATTAATATGGCAGCCGGAGAGGTCTGTCCGATAGCGAAACTTGAGACAATCCTGCTTGCCTCTGACGGCTCCGAGTTCAGCGAGGGCGCGGTGAGGGAGGCGATAAGGTTTGCTAAAAATTGCAGCAGCAGGCTGTATGTTGTTTCGGTTGTTGAGACCAATCCTGCATTGGAGGCATATGGTCCGGATGTTGTAGAAAAGATGGAAAAGAAGACTCGTGAGATAGTTGAGGAAATCAGGGGCCGCGCGCAGGATGAAGGAATATCCTGTGAAATACTATCACGAAGGGGTGAAGATACTTATAAGTATATCGTGGAGGAAGCCGGGAAACTTAATGCCGACATTATAGTTATGGGCCGAAGGGGAAGAAGGGGCATAAAGAGGTTGATGATGGGAAGTGTTACCGCCCTTGTGGTTGGCAATGCGCCCTGTGATGTATTTGTCGTGCCAAGGACGGCTGAACTTTCATGCGAAAAAATACTTATAGCGACCGATGGTTCAGAGCACAGCAAAAAGGCGGTAACCGAAGCAATCAGCATCGCAAAGAGGTGTGGAAGCACAGTGATGGCTATATCTGTTGTATCAAAAGAGGACGAACTGCCTGAGGCAGAAGTAAATCTGAAGACGGTTAAAGAAATCGGGCGGAAAGAAGGAATAGAAGTTGAACCAATCGCTGTAACTGGCACGCCTTATGAGGCCATAATAAATACTGCGCAGGTTAAAAATGCGGATCTCATTGTTGTAGGCACGCATGGACGGACCGGTCTTAAAAAATTCCTGATTGGTAGTGTAGCAGAAAGGGTTATCGCGAGCGCACATTGTGTCGTAATGGTTGCAAGGTAAATATGATGGCGTCGCAAAAAGTCGCCAGCTACTGCGTTGCATTAAATTATCTCCTCACTGCGGCGTACCCAAGTACGCCTCATTCGTCGAAATTTGTGCGCCTTGTATCTGACGATTTTTGCTTAGCCATCTCATTTTCGGACTTTTTACGAGTCCATCAAATATGATATAAATATTACTTAAAGGAGGAGGCTTCCGGCCGCCTCCTTTTGTCCGGATAAAGCTGTTCAGCCCGAAATGCCGTAAAATACATACATTGCCGCTATCATAACAATCAGATACAGAACCGTCATTATGGAGCCTGCCTTTATGTAATCCAATGTCCTGTAGCCGCCCGGGCCCATTATATATGCGTTGACCTGATGGGTCGGAAGAACAAAGGTATTCGATGCTGCAACCGCTACTGTCAGGGCGGCCATTCTCGGGTCAGCGCCTACACCGATCGCCATGTTGATAGCCAGAGGAACTAACAGAACCGCTGCACCTACATTTGATACGACCAGTGTAAATATTGATGTCAGAATACCTATGACCGTCAGGAGCATTATCGGAGTGACATCCCCGATGATATTGAGTACCTGCTGGGCGATATATGCTGCGGTTCCTGTTTTCTCGGTAGCCACACCCAATGGTATAAGGCCCGCCAGCAGAAAAACCGTTCTCCAGTCCACGGCGTGATATGCCTCATCAATGGTCAATACACCCGTAAGTATCATCCCAAGCGCTCCTGCCATTAATGCAACCGACAGCTTGATCTGGCCTGAGAGCACCATGATGATGGCTATTGCAAAACAAATGAGGGCTGCCTTTGCCTTGTGGGTTTTCATTGTTTCCGCTTCAAACTGTGTTATGAAAGAAAGCACGTGGGAATCCTTCAGTATCGCAAACTTATCCCACAGGCCCTGAAGCAGAAGGACATCTCCCGGACGCAGGTCTATATCCGAAAGTCCACCATAATAAATCTTGTCTCCCCTTCTTAACGCTATGGGATTAACCTGGAATTTTTCCCTGAAATGAACGTCTCTCAGTGTTTTACCTTCAAGTTCGGAGCGTGGAGGGACTATCACCTCTACCATGCCCGAGTTATTGGAGGACAGATCATCCTCGAAGACCGCCATCCTGTCTTTTAGAGTGAAACCGAAATCATTGACGAAACTCTCTACGTTTTCTCTGGCGCCGATTACTGCGAGGTCGTCATCGGGGTCGAGTTTCATGCTCCTTGTCGGGGCGAATATTTTCTTCTCTTCAGAATGTTTTGCAACGGCTACTACCGATATCAGATAATTGGGGCGTATAGCCATTTCCTCGAAGGTTTGATTGCATCTGCAGCTTGAAGGAACATGAATTTCATAAGTACCGTTGGCAGAATAGTATATCTTGCTGAAATCCACTGTCTGATTGCCTTCCGATGCCGTTTTCCTGTCCGGAAGGATAAAACGCCCGAAGAAGACAAAATACGCCAGTCCAGCTATTACCAGTGCAATGCCGATCGGTGTAACATCAAAAAGCCCAAAGGGTTTCAGCCCTTTTGGCACCATAAGATCATTGAGCAGGATTAAAGGACTGGATCCGACAAGGCTCAGGCATCCGCCGATAATGCCGAGAAATCCCATAGGGATAAGGACTCTTGATGGAGAAATTTCCATCTTCTTGCATACCCTCTGTGTTGCCGGCAGAAAAAGCGCCACAGCGCCGATGTTCTGCATAAAAGATGAAATAACTGCAACCGTTGCAGAAATAAGAGTGATAACACGTGACTCACTGTTGCCGGCGAACCTGGTTATGGGCTTTGCAACTTTATTCATGATGCCGGTTCTGTCAAGTCCGGCGCCTATTATGATTACCGCTATAATGGATACAACGGCATTGCTGCTCAGGCCCATAAATGCCTCCTCGCCGCTTATGAGACCGAGAAGTGGAAGGGCCACCATAACAATGATCGCTACTACATCCACACGTACCCATTCAACGATGAAGAGAAAAACAGCGGCAACTATAACTGCCATTACGATGATCATGTCTGCCGTGAGCATTAAATCTTTTCCCCCTTTTCAAATATAAATTATTCCTGCTTCATTCAATTTTATAACATGCAGCTATGAACTGCAATGGATAGTGAGCGTATTCCCTGTGGTCTTGTCACAGGGAAGATCAATACCCTGATTATTCCACTGCTTTGTGATGCCCATACAAGGTTATGAGGGACATTGTCCCTCATAACAAAGTTTGTATTTTTACTGACTTGTTGGAAAATTACACATCGGCAAGGCAGAATACGGGGATGCTGGCCCTGGAAGATGCGTTACCGGTAACATGTTCCGGTTCCGTCAGGATAAAAGATATTCTCTTGAATTCTTTATGTGCTTCCTTTATTGACTTGTCGGGATCACCAAATTTAACAGTGTGGCTGAATATAATATTTCGTTTCTCTGCTTCCTTTCTGAATATCTCAACCTTCTCTTCGGCCCTGCTTTTCAGTTCTTCCCTGATATTATCATTAAGGAAGGAAAAGAGACGTTTCCCGACGGGTATCGCATTGATCGTAACTATATCATAATTCATTCTTTCGGCCATCCCCATAGCGTAGTTAAGCAGCATATCAGAGAAGCCTTCTTCGCCTCCGACAACAAGAATCTTTTTTCGTTCCTGTTCTCCTTTCCTGATGATTTCCCGGGCATAGTCGGACTCGCCCGCCTCAGCAAAGACTATGGCCTCTTCCGTCCGGTCATGCTTTTCCAGTAATGACTCCACACGTTCATCTTTTACTTCTAATGCCTCTATCTCCTTTTTTATTTCTTCAAGTTCGCTCATTATTTCGCGGGCTGTTTCTATATCCCCAGCCTGAGCGAAAGCTGCCGCCGCCATGGAATCCTCGAAATCCCTTAAAAATTTTTTCATGGTTGACCTCCCTGGTCATTTGTATTTCGATTGAATGTTATGCATCATACATTGATGCTGTGTTTGTTGTCTGCAGGTAATAAAGCAAGTATAATGCCAGCTTTATAACCTCCTGTTATTGAAGGAAAATCTGTTATCGGGTTGGTTTTGAGGGAGTTATGGATGTTGCTTTATGCAACGACTATTTATCTTCTATACCATATCTTTTAAGTTTTCGCCATAATGAGACCCTGTCGATGCCAAGGATGCGCGCAGCTTCGGATTTATTCATGCCGACCTCGTTAAGTACCCAGAGTATATATAACTTTTCCTGATCTTCAAGAGATGGCATCTTCCCGCCTCGTCTCCTGAATGTTTTTATGGTTAATCCTCTAATGTCGTCGGGCAAATTCGCGGCCTCGATGGTGTTACCTTTGCATAGTGCGACCCCTCTCTCGATTATGTTCTCCAGCTCGCGCACATTTCCGGGGAAACTATACTCCAAAAGCAGGTTGATTACATCCTCGGATATATCCCTTACGTCCTTTTCCATGATTAAAGAGTATTTCTTCAGAAAGTGAAAACATAAAAGAGGGATATCCCCTTTTCTTTCAGACAGGTGGGGGAGGTGCAGGGTCACAACATTCAGTCTGTAGTAAATATCCTGCCTGAGTTCACCGCTTTCTATAACATCCCGGATATCACGGTTCGTCGCTGCAATGAAGCGGACATCGGCCTTTAGGTGTTTTGTAGCGCCTATCCTGTAAAATTCTCTTTCCTGGATTACCCTGAGGAGCTTGACCTGCATTGATGTACTCATTTCGGTTATTTCATCGAGAAACAATGTCCCGCCTGAAGCCATTTCAATCATACCGTTCTTAAGAACCGTTGCACCCGTAAAGGCGCCTTTCTCGTGACCGAAGAGTTCATTGGCGAGAAGTTCTTCGGTAAAGGCACCGCAGTTTATGGCTATAAACGGGTGTCCGCTGCGATTACTGTAAGCGTGAATATAGCGTGCCAGCACCTCCTTGCCGGTTCCGCTCTCTCCTGTGATTAATACATTACAGTCTGTCGGGGATATCTCTCTTGCCATATCAAGCACTCTGAGCATCTGGGGATCCTGTGTGATTATCTTAATCTGTCCTGAGATACTTTCAAGGCTCTCTTTAAGGCGAATGTTTTCCCGCTTGAGCAGTACCTTTTCCGATGCCTCTTTTATTACCTTGCGGACCTCGTCCAGCTTGAATGGTTTTGTCAGATAGTGATATGCGCCATATTTCATTGTCTCAATTGCGGTTTCCACTGTGGCATAACCCGTAATCATGATAACTTCTGTTTCAGGTCTAAGCTCTCTGGCCCTTTTCAGTACCTGCATGCCATCAACCCTTTCCATTTTGAGGTCCGTAAGCACTATATCGAAATCCTCCCTGCTCAGGTATTTCAGGGCATTCTGGCCGCTTGAGGTGGTTTTTACCTGATAACCCTCTTTTTTCAGGACGTGTTCGAGATTTTTCAGTGCGATCTTTTCATCGTCAACCACAAGAATACGGACATTGTTATTCATTGCTCTCTCCCTTTTGCAGGCAGGATTATTGTGAAAGTCGTCCCTTTACCGGGCCTGCTGCTGACCGAGATAGTACCGTTGTGTTGCTCAATGATATAATGGCTGACAAAAAGTCCGAGCCCTGTTCCCTTGCCGATATCCTTTGTTGTAAAGAAGGGATCGAATATTCGTTCAATTGTGGCTTCGGGTATTCCAACACCGGTATCCGTAATCATTATCTTAACCTCCCGGTTGTTATGCTCTTCTGCCTTTATCGTGATCTTTTCCTCCCTGTTCTTATCAGGTATTGCATCTATTGAATTCTTTATCAGATTGAGAAGGGCATGCTGTATTTTCTGTTTATCTACATTAACTATTAATCCTTCGGGTATGTCTACAGTTAAAGTAATATGCGGAGGCATATCACTTCTGACAAAACGCATTGTCTCTGAAACGAGATTTAGCAGTTTTACCTCACTTTTCCTGAATTCCCTGTCTCTCGTATACTCAAGCACCGAACGTACTATGTCTTTTGCCCTGTCCGTTTCCCTGACAACCTGATCGATCAGCTCTTTCCTGTATTCAGGGTCAAGGTTGTCGAACTCCTCGAACAGGATTTCTGCAGACGTGGATATGTTTGACAATGGATTATTAATTTCATGGGCTATGCCGGCAAGCATCGTCCCCAGTGATGTCAGCTTTTCCGAGCGTATTATATCCTTCTGTGCAAACAGCTCTTTCATCATTTTGTTAAATGCCCGGTTAATGGATACAATCTCATCATTCTTTGATTGCAGCGACAGCATTTCAAAATTTCCTGATGAAATCCTTCTCATGCTCATCTCAAGCTCTTTCAGGGGACGTATGGCAACGCTTGAAATAAGCTTGCCGATCAATGAGATACCGATGATGAAAAAGACTACTAAAATCACCAGGTTTTTCCTGGTAGCTGAAAACATTTCCTGGATACCGGCACGTTCGGTTTGAGCATGTTTCTCTGCTGTCTCCGTCAGTTCCCTCCCTTTCCTGCGTATTTCTTCCTCAAGCCGCTTAAAATCGGACTGCGCAGTAAAGGCTTTGTTTATCAACTTTCTGTATTCATGTGCTAATCTCAGAATATGGTTGGAAACGGATTCGGAACTGCCGGTCGGTATCCTGTTTTTTTTGAATATGTTTACGGTCCAGTCTTTAATGCGGGATGATCCGTCAAAATCATTTCTGTGCTTTCGTATTATGGTTTCAATGGTTGAGATATATAAAACGGCTTCAGTGAAATCCACCTTGTTTCTATATAAAAAAAAGTTCTTTTCAAACCTCCTTAATTCCAGTGTCGCATCCAGAAATCTGGATATAACGGCATTAAAGTCGAGTCTTCTCTCAATCCTCACCAGGTTGAAAATCGTAATAACGGCAATCAAACCTATGAAAACAAAGTTCAGTATAAATGCAAGTACGATCTTCTTCCTTATGCTTGTATCTGACCTTAACACTATGTTTCAATTATAATGCTTATAGTTGCAAATTGCAACTATAGTTTTATTATGCAACAATACAACGTATTCCGTTAAGTCTTCCGGTCCTTAAAATAACATCTCTCTCTGTTCTTGTTGTTGATTGGTTTTACAATATCCGATCTTTAGTATATAATGGCCAAATGAAAAATAATAATACATCGGGGAGGTCATCACCGGCCCATTTTCTTGTCTTCGGCTTTGTCGGGATAATACTTCTCGGAACAGCGTTTCTCATGCTGCCGTATTCGACTGTGAAAGGGATCAGTCTTGTCGATGCGTTGTTTACTTCAACATCTTCTGTCTGTGTTACAGGGCTTATTGTAAAGAATACATCGGCGGATTTTACGTTATTCGGTAAATTGGTCATCCTTGTCCTGATCCAGATAGGGGGGCTTGGATATATGTCTTTTGCTACATTGCTGGCCTTGCTGGCCGGCAGGAAGATAGGTATATCCGAACGCCTGCTTATTAAGGAATCTCTGAATATCGGAACATTTGAGGGGATAGTGAAATTCATGAAGGGGATGATCATCTTCGTGTTTATATCAGAAGGTCTTGGCGCTCTGTTTTTGACAGTGAGGTTTATGAATGATTATCCATTTGGTGATGCGATATTCAACGGAGTTTTTCATGCTGTTTCCGCATTCAATAATGCCGGTTTCAGCCTGTTCCCCGACAGCCTGATACGTTTCAGGGGAGACATGACGGTAAATGTCGTTGTGATGGCCCTGATAATCCTCGGGGGTATCGGGTTTGTAGTAGTTGATGATCTTTATGGATGGTTCAGGCGGCGGCGGGAAAGGTTGATGACCCACACGCTGTTAGTTGTCATTTCCACGGTTATTTTGATAGTGGCCGGGGCATTTATTTTTTATTTCATTGAAAGAGAATACTTTTTCAAGAATTCAGGTATAAGTACCCATGAAATTATCCTGTCATCATTATTCGCTTCCGTTACGGCAAGAACTGCAGGATTTAATACCATTGATTATTCTGTATTGCAGCCTGCCACCCTCTTTTTTACGATTATATTGATGCTTATCGGGGCATCGCCCGGGAGTACGGGTGGAGGTATAAAGACCACCACCATCAGTGTAGTTATGATGCATTTATGGTGTACAATACGGGGCAGAAAGGATACTGTCGTTTTCAAAAGGAGGATCCCGGAATACCTGATTTCAAGGTCACTGGTGATACTTGCCCTCGCAGTGATTTTTGTGAATCTCATCACCCTTGTTATAGTTGATATTGAACACACGCCGTTTCAGAAGACGATGTTTGAGGTTGTCTCAGCATTTGGGACAGTCGGTCTGTCAACAGGGGACGGTGCTGCCGGGAGTCTCTGTGCTGCCTTTTCCGGTCTGTCAAAGGTTATAATAACATTTACAATGCTGGCCGGAAGGCTTGGTCCTCTTACTCTGTTTATGGCGCTTCTTAAGCAGAGAGGGGAACGGATCAGGTATCCTGAAGGGAGGATAATGATAGGATGAAGAAACAATTTGCGGTGATAGGTCTCGGCAGATTTGGTTTGGCGGTCGCTCAGACCCTTGCTGAAAATAACTGCGATGTTATTGCTATAGACAGGGATGAGGCAAAGGTAAAAGCGGTTGCCGATCATGTAGCCATTGCTATCCAGATGGATGCAATGGATGAACAGGCATTGAGAGAGGCGGGTGTACAGAATGTCGATACGACCGTGGTAAGCATTGGCGCTGATGTGGAGGCAAGTATTCTTGTTGTGATGAGTCTCATTGATATAGGTTTAAAGGACATTATTGCGAAGGCTGTTAATATGATGCACGGCAGGGTTCTTAAAAAGATAGGTGTTAACAGGGTGGTTCATCCGGAAAGGGATATGGCCATGAGGGTTGCCCAGAGTCTGATAAAACCGGAATTCCTGGAACATATAGGCCTTTCCCGTGATTACAGTATTGTTGAGCTTCCGGCTCCCCCCTTTCTTTGGGAGAAGACGATCAAGGATTCAAATCTCCGTAGTAACTATGGGATAAACATCATAGCCATAAAGACACCGTATAAAGTGGACGAGACGGAGAAAGAGTCATGGAATATTAATCCGAATCCTTCGGATGTTATCAAGAAGAGCGATTTCCTGGTTGTACTTGGCACCAACAGTGATATAGAAAAGTTGCAGTAGTAACCCGGTGACTTACAGAACGCAGGAGGGTATATGGATTTTCTAAGAGTTTTATTCCCTGTGTCCGGGGTTGAGACCTACATATTTATCCCGCCGCTTGTTGCCTTTGTAATATCTTTTTTTACATCTATGGGAGGAGTGTCGGGAGCATTTCTTATTCTGCCTTTTCAGATGAGTGTCCTCGGTTTTACAACGCCGTCGGTAAGTTCCACCAATTTCCTGTATAACATAGTCGGGATTCCCGGGGGGGTGTATCGTTATATCCATGAGCGCAGGATGTGCTGGCCCCTGACCTGGGTAATTGTATCAGGTACATTGCCGGGTGTACTCGGCGGTTATTACATAAGAGTCAGATACCTGCCCGACCCGGGAGTTTTTAAGTTTTTTGTAGGCCTGGTGCTGTTGTTTACAGGTTTCAGGCTGTTCAGGGGTTTGGGGAGAAGAAAGAAATCACTTAAGGGAAACATCGAAAGGGAATTTGATATTTCCAATATAAAATACAGTTTGAGAAGGATTGAATATAATTTCAACGGGGAGAGGGTGTCATTCGGCTTGCTTCCGATGTTTTGTCTTGCTTTGGTTGTAGGTGTAATCGGGGGGATTTACGGTATAGGCGGAGGCGCGATAATCGCTCCGTTCTGTGTATCTGTTTTCGGGCTCCCCGTATATACGGTAGCAGGCGCCGCACTGATGGGGACATTCATAACTTCATTTGCCGGAATATCCATTTACAGCCTGGTTGACATAGGCGGTAAAACAGCACCTCCGGACTGGCTTCTCGGTTTTTTATTCGGGCTGGGCGGTCTTCTGGGCATGTATCTTGGAGCAAAGACTCAGAAATATGTCTCCGAGAAGATAATCAAGGTTATTCTCGCAACGGTTATCCTGATAGTTTCAGTGAAATATATAGTGCAGTTCTTCAGTTGAAAATACCCCACCCCCCTGTTTCCCCCCTTGGAGGCTGTGTCATAATTCCGAAAACGCATATGATGTCATTCTGAATTCATTTCAGAATCTCGTATTTTCAATATGCTACGTTTTGTATAGATCCTGAAACAAGTTCAGGATGACAATTGTGACACAGCCTCTGAGGGGAGGGGGCAGGGTAGGGTGATTCCCCCTCAAGCAGGCTGTGTCACAATTCTGAAAACGATATGATGACATTCTGAATTTATTTCAGGGATGACAATTGTGACACGGCCTGAAGGGGGAGGGAACCATTGTATCACTTCATGTGTCCATATTATTCCCTGATGAGCCGGAGGCGACGAAGGACATCAAAGTAGCGACTCTTCACTCCTGGCCAGTAGCAGAAATAGGGCGGACAGGCCGCTCAGGACAACAGAAAGAGAGCATCAGGTCAACGGCAAGAACAGCTAAATCAATATGAGACCGCTATAGTAACAGCAGCAATCATTTTCGAGATCGTTTATGAATAATCTTTCCATGCCATCCTCAAATGCGATCTTTACTATGCAAAGTCCGCCTGCCAGGTTGGAATGTTTTTCCTCAACGACCTCACCCAATCCCCAGTGAGAGTATCGGTTATGGGACACCTTATCCCCAATTCTCAGATACAGTCGCGGTTTCATGATGCCGTCTCTACTAAGTTAGTGCCTGTGTATAAATTCCCATTTTTTTATTTTTGTCTTGCCCCGAAAGCCTTCGAGACATCCGGTTTTTTCGGGCTGTTGCCCAAACCATAAATTGTCACCTCTGAAATAAATTCAGGGCGGGCTCTGAACCATGTGTCCCGAAAACTCCCGGGATATTGTTTCAGGGTCTCGTACCTGATTATTCTTATCAGATTTCCCGAATTTAGTTCGGGATTCAGAATGACAGTAAGGGCATTTTCATATTTGTGCAACAGCCCGTTTTCACACGACTCTGCAATTGAAACAAAAGCATATTGGATCTATCTCAAATAATAACTATTTAAAGAATAGACGAAATGGCCTGTTATAGTAAAAGAATCTTCCTTCCATTCCGGGGGCAGGGGCCAGAAAGGAGATGCATCCTTAACCGCTTTCATTGCAGCATCATCAAGCATCTTATAGCCCGATGTCCTGAGCAGTTCCACAGCGCCGAGTTTACCATCCCTGAGGATAGTAAACCTTATGTAAAGATCTGCATATATTCCCTTCCTCGCCGCTTCAGCCGGATATCTCCAGGTTTCCTCTATCTTCTCCTTAAGCCTCATCTTGTATCCGTAATATTTATACTCACGGGTGCTGAAAGTAATCCCGCTTTCATTCCTTCCACCATTTTTCCCGCCGCTTCCCTCCGGAGTTTTATCCTCGCCGCCTTTTATTACTCTCTCAATCGCTTTTTTCTCTGCCAGCTTAAGTCCTTCTCCTTCCAAGGGAACTCTATAGTGCTTAAGTTGTCCTTTTTCAGCGCCACCCGGCAATCTCTTTCCGCCCTTGCCCTCCATCGTTTTTGGGGGTTTCTTATGTTCAACAGGCGGCAGTCTCCGCGGCAACACTATCGGCTTCTCCACGGTATTAATCCCGGGAGGGGATTTAAGCGCCGGCTTCTCTTTAATTATTTCGTTTTTCTTTCGTGGGGCGATCTCCTGCGGTTTTACCAGACGCGCAACTATATTATTTTCAGGTAATCTGTAGTTTTGCACATAAGGGATATTGACGGCCATAATAAAAAGGACGGCATGGAAAAAAAGGGACGCTATGAAAAAATTTCTCAGACTCAATTAAGGTATTTCCCGAAAAACCTTATGTAACTCAGCAGGGCATTTTTATCGGAATCTTTTTTTAGCCACAGCTTTAGAAATGCCTTCTGTATGGCGGGGTTGGCCAGTATGCTAACCATTTTTTCCATGGTTCTGTTATTTTGCATAAAATGTGATTCAAGCCTCTTCATAAACCTGAATCTGGATTTAAACCTTTTATGCCAGAGTTTGATATAGAGTAATATGTTCCCTTCAATTATGGCGGTCGAGGCCAGATGTGCTGACTTCATTGAGTAATAAATACCTTCATAACTCAAGGGCATAACATGGGCTGCGGCATCTCCTGCAAACAGCACCCGCCCCTTTACCAAATCTCCATCTTTCCATTCAGGTATCATATATCCTCTTCCGGCGCCATTGGATTTAAGCCCCCTGCGTTTCAGGAATTCATCAAAGGATTCCCTGGCCTTACTGCGACTTCTCAGCCCGGTCCCGACCAGACAGCCTTCACCCCCTGGAAATACCCATGAATAAGACCTTTCGGCATGTGATTCACTGAACCAGAATTCACATGCATCCGCAGAAGCATCCCGTATGATTTCAGAATATGTATAAACATAATTCACCGGAGAAAGTCCCATCGCCTGTCTGACCATAGAATGAACACCGTCACAGCCAATCACATAATCCGCTCTTACTTCAAGGCTTGTCCCGTTTTTTTGACGGATACCAATGACATAATCCTTCCCTGTATCCCTTATTTTCCTGAATTCTCCCTTGACCAATTCGGCACCGGCTTGACTGGCCATTTCTCTCAATTGCTCATCGAACAATCGTCTGCTTACAATATTAATCATCCCGCCGGAAAGATTCATGATATTTTTCCTGCCGGAAGGAGAAACGAGCAGCAATTTGTCTATCTTTTTGATAACGGCACTATCGCTGATCCCGAACTCTTCGAATGCAGATGACGGTATGCCGCCGCCACACGGTTTTATCCTCCCCGAGTCTCTTTCAACGAGCAGGACATTTACTCCCTCAAGCGCAAGATAGCGTGCCGCAGTTGAGCCTGCAGGTCCGCCGCCGATTACAGCAACATCAAACTTATCCATAAAAATTATCTATGTGCTACAGATTAAGACAGATTTCCGCAGACTCTTTCAATTTTTTTATCCGCTCATTTTCATGTAAATCTGCGGCTGGATGACCCGGTTTTTTCTCTGTGTAACCGTATTATGTTGCGCAGACAAACTTATCTGATCCTGGCCGTCAGCACCGGGCACCCGGCATTTTTTACAACATGCTCGGCCGTACTGCCGAAGATCATCCTGTCCAACCCTTTTCTTCCGTGAGTGCCCATGACAATAAGATCAATTTTATTGTCTTCTGCAAACCTGATAATTTCCACATATGGGATGCCCTTTAGTATCTTCCTTTCCGTATTGTCAAAACCCCTTAACTCTTCGGCAAATATCTTATCGAGTTCTTTCATTGCGCCTGATTCGATATCCTTGTAAAGTTCATCCATTGTAATATGCGGTACATACCACCCTGTTACCTTTTTAAGGTCATGTATTACATGGAGCAAGATTAGTTTGGCTTCATACTTTTTTGCTATGTCAACGGCATATTTTACCGCCTCCTGCGAACCCTCCATAAAATCGGTCGGACACAAAACGGTCTTAATCTCCATTATCATTCCTCCTTAAATATAAGGTTCTTCCAGTATTTCCGTGGACAATATGACCATAACCACGGAAAAAGAAAACTTTTTGCCACAGACTCTCACAGACTAAAAACTTCAATTAGCCGCAGATATCCGCAGATTAGCACGGATTTTAATGACTTTTATTTTTCTAAAACCATAATATAAATATAGCCTTTTATTTCTTTTAGTCTGTGTCCGTCTGTGGCCAAATATGCCTTTAAGTCTTTTTTAAATCCGTGTAAATCTGCGGCTAAAAATCCTTTTCTTTCTCTGCTACTGAGCCATTGAGCTTGCAGGCTTGCCGAAACCATTACATTACGGCTTTATCATGGATCTCAAACAAGCCCCTTATCGTTATCAAAGGATCTATAATATCAACACCCCTGACAAGCCCCTGGAACCTTTCACAGAGCCCTCCGGTAAGGATTACATTCATAGTATAACCTATTTCCATGCGTATTTCATCAATCATCCTTTCAACCGCTCCGGCAACTCCGAAGCTCAGTCCTGCCCTGATGCTTTCCACAGTGTTTGATCCTATTGCATGCTCCGGCACAATGAAATCTATTACCGGCAATTTCGAGGTCTCTTCATGCAGAGACGCCGCCATCATGTTCACCCCCGGCATTATACATCCGCCAAGAAACTCACAACCTTTGCCGACAACTGTGAGAGTGGTGGCCGACCCCATATCAACAATAATAACCGGCCCATTCACGGCGCTGTACCCGCCCACTGCATTTGCTATCCTGTCTGAACCAACAAGTTCGGGATTGCTAACCTTGAATGTAATGCCGGTTGTGGACCTGTAATCAACAAAGATTACGCCTGAAGCAGCCGGATTGGGAGAAAAATCCCTGAAAGTTCCATTAAGGCATTCCACAACGGAGGAGATTATGACCGAATCTGCAGGACATGACAAACCAAGCTCATCAAGATATGAACCTGCATCCCTTACAGGGTGAGTCAATGTGGATGTCATGACAATATCATCGCCATTCCTGACACCTGACTTTATCCTTGAATTGCCTATATCAAGCGCTATAACCATTTAAAACCGTAACATCACCTGCATGTATGGATATTTTCTCACCGCTGTCGGACATGACCAGCAGTTGTCCTGCCGGACCTATGTCAACCGCCATGCCGTTCACCGTTTCATTCGGCGTCTTTACACTAATCCTTTTTCCAAGGGTTATGTCAAGACTCTTCCACAGATACACCAGTTTCTCTTTCCCGGACAGATCGATCTCCCGTATTTTATTATTCCGATATTGGGGAAAAACATCTCTGAACAAAACATCGAACTGCTTCAGGATGGCGACAGCAGCTTCTCTCCTGTCATAACTCTCGCCTGTCTCGGCTAAAAGTGAAGTGGCAATACCCTGCAGTTCCTCAGGGAACTCCGCCTTGAGCATATTGACATTTATTCCGATTCCCGTTACAATCCCCGTAACAAGGTCCCCCTCCACCCTGGTCTCTGTTAATATACCGCCGAGTTTTTTTTCATTAAATACTATGTCATTCGGCCATTTAATATGCACATCACATCTTGTACTCTTTCTTATTCCTGTGCAGGCAGCCACACCGGAAATCAATGTAAAAAGAGATGCGTCCCGAAGCGGAATATCAAGCCTCATCATAATGCTCAAATAGATATTTCCTGAAGGAGGAGAATACCACGATCTCCCCAGCCTTCCCCTCCCCGAACTCTGCGAATCCGCCGATACCGCTATTGCACCATCCTCTCCGCTATCAAGCATCGACAGGGCAAGGTCATTCGTGGAACCGACCTCGCCCCTGCAGATTATCTTCGTGAATATGGTGCCTGCCAGAGAATCTTTCAATTGTGAATTCAGCTACTCCTCCTTGAGTATTACAACCTCCACCTGTCCCTTCAGGGCTCCTGCAAAGCGCTCCGCATCGGATTTGTCACCAACAATACTGCCGTAATGCATTGGAACAGCTATTTTCGGCCTGATAGCGAGTGCGGCCTTCACTGCCTCTTCAGCGGTCATCACATAAGTGCCTGATACGGGCAAAAGTGCGATATCGATATCCTTAAAATTCTTCATCTCGGGTATATAATCGGTATCCCCCGCCAGATATATTCTCTTCCCATTGACCGTGAATATATATCCGACCCACCCCTTATCTCTCGGATGAAATCGCTTGTTTGTATTATAAGAAGGAACTGCCTCAATCTCTATTCCCTTAACACTCAGCTTATCACCCGGTTTCACGGTCTTTACAGTCCCGCGCAACTTTCCGGCGCAGTCGGGAGTGGCAACGATAACGGTATCTTCATTCTGTATCTTTGCTATGTCTTCAGGCGAACAGTGGTCATAATGTTCATGTGTTACAAGTATGATATCGGCTCTGCCTGATTTTTTCAGTTTGAACGGATCAGTATATATAACCTTCTCGCCGTCAATCCTGAAGGTATCATGTCCAAGCCAGTGAATGTTCTCAACCATTTTTACCTCCTTTGCATATATTTGTGATGTGAACAATAAAAAACAAATTACAAATATAACCCTTTTCATAGCGCCCTTCCTCCTCCAGTCCTTCCCCGGCTGAAATTGTTCCAGAATCACAACGCTGACCTCAATAATATATAATATCACATACAGTATTTTGCTGTGTACAGCAGGGCCTTTCTTCTTTCCTTAGTAAGGGGAGGGCAGGGTTACGGAGAGACTCTTCGGGCATTGCCCCTCAGAATGACTGAAGAACCTTTAATACGGCTTTTTACGATTGCATTAATATTGATACACTCGTAAAAAATCAGAAATACTGTATTCTGTCATTCTGAACCTGGTTCAGAATCTATATAAATAAACGACTTATGAGACCCTGAAACAAGTTCAGGGTGACAATCAGGGTCTTTTTACGAAACCATCTATATTAATCATGACTGAAAAATGGCGTTACATCAAATCGGGGAAAACCGCTGCCGGTGTGAACATGGCTGTTGATGAAGCAATAGCTTTCAATGTCATCAGCGGCTCATCCCCGCCGACACTGCGGATGTATTCCTGGGACCGTCCATCGGTAACCATCGGCGCCTTCCAGAGATTGGCGGATATCGATACAGGCTTCTGCCGGGAAAATTCCGTTCCGCTTGTAAGGAGACTGACAGGGGGGAGGGCCATACTTCACTGCACAGGGATTACATACAGTTTTGCGGCCGGGGATACAGGGCATAAAGATTTCGGGTCTCTTCTCGATTCATACCGGATACTGTCTGCCGCATTCTTAAACGCCTTCAGGAAGCTTGGCCTGGATGTCTCAGTCAGAAAGAGGCGTGAAAGAGGAACCATACTCGCCGGTAATCCACACTGTTTTGACGCCGTCTCGTTTGGGGAAATTGCTATAAAAGGCCGGAAGATAATAGGCTCGGCGCAGAAACGTTTCAAAAAAGGTTTCCTGCAGCAGGGAGATATCCCCTTCTTCACGGATCAACGATTATACAAAGGAATTTTTGATGATGGGAATGTTCCGGCAGGTCTCTCAAGGCTCTATCCTGATATCGGTACCGGGCAATTAAAAATATCCATAGTCAATGAATTCGAAAAAGTCTTCAACAAAAAACTCGGCAGTGGCAAACTCACTGAGGCGGAGTCCCGTCTTGCCCGGGATCTCCTTGAGAAGAAGTATCTTTCTGCTGAATGGACAGAGCGGCGTTAAACGTATCTGAATAATAATATACAAATACAGCGGCTATAATAATCAACCCGAGGTAAGTCTGAACAATATATGTAAAAAGCTGATAAGGGATGTATAAAAGATAACCTGTAGCCCCCATATTGCCGATGGAAATACTCATCAATGTCATAACCGTCATAACGGCAACCAGACCGGCCAGAAGCAAACAGTACAGCCAGTAGGCAGACTGCCTGTTATAGAGATACACCACCGCATCCCTGATGGACGCAATCGCACCTTTGCCCCTGAAAATCAGAATTGCCGTCCCGTAAATAACGGCGGCGAAGGCAAATGTCACAACAAGCATGACGACCGATACCGAAAGGAGCAAAATAAAAATACCCATAAAATACGACAATGCGTTTCCTGCGTTCTTCAGATGACCAAGAAATCCCGAGGCTGCGACAAATATGAGGGCTGATACAACGGCAACGGCCATTAATAACAGTCCCGCCACGGTCAGGTACCACAACATCGGGAAAAACAGTCTCATCCCCTCGCCGAAAAACCGCTTTAATGAGAAACGTTCTGAAGGATTTCTTATTGAATAGGCAATCAATCCGGATGATGCGCCATACATGAATACGGCTATCACGGATATGACCAGTAAATACACAATAAACAAAAAAATCCCTGCGAGAACCAGGCCGAAATACTGAGTCAGGTAATCGCCGAGATTCCGGACAATGCCCTCTATTCCCGCAAGTTTGCCGGCATCTATCCCTATGGCCGGGGCTGCAATAACTACCGGCAATACTACAATAAGAAAAAAGCTCACACCATATACAATGACTGCAACTAACTGCATCACGACCAGCTGCCAGATGCGGTTGATCAGCCTGAATCCGTCCCTCAGGGCATCCCTGTAAGTAAGCATGTTTATCTTCCCATATCTCCCTCTTTTTTATGGGTCGGCAGGATAATCCCGGGACATCGCGCCGCCGGTCACCTTTACACCATATCCGTACTTTTTATCGAATACCCTGAACTCATCAACCTTTTCACCGTATCTGAATATTCTCACTACCGGTCTGTTTTCCGGATGAGGCCCTTCGCCCGTCACTATCTCCGATATCCCATTACCACCGGAAGCAATGCAGCCGACATTGACTCCATACCTGAAGTTGCCGTCAACATCAAACCCGCCTGTCATTGTTCCATCACTGCGGAATATTCTAACATATGCGCTGTCCTTATGTGCGCTGCCTTCACCTACTACGATCTCGTCCGTCCCATCTCCGTCAACGTCGCACGAAGCCATCGAGATACCGTATTTATAGTTATGGTGTTCGTCATGCCGTCCGTCATCATGGTCCTTTTTCTGCCTGTTTGACAACAGGTTTTTCCATGCCTGTCTCCGTGTTTGTTATTCTTTTGTCTGTGAGAGTCTGTGGCTGAATCGCCTTTACCTTTTGTCCTGTATCCGGCGCCTTGCGGCACGATACGCTTATAACCCCAATGCATAGTATGATTGCCGTTACGGCTGGTGCCCTTTCCATTCTTTTGTCGGAACTTCCAATTTGTTGTCTGGCTGAATGCGTCGCATTGTTCATTAAAATGTGATACAGAGTCAACATAGTGCATCAATAATCCCTTTCTATCGACATCCTGTCGTAATGTTGTCTGTCGAGTTCTCTGATAAACCTGGACGGCTTTAAGAAACCGGCGCCGTCCGAGTAGCCTCCGGTGAGAGTATAACACAGAAACAGCCGTTCCTTTGCCCTTGTGGCAGCTACATAAAACAGGCGCCTTTCTTCCTCTTCGGCTCCTTCTTTCAGCGAAATTACCGAAGGAAACCTGCCGTCATTAAGACCTATGATGAAAACAGTATTCCACTCCAGCCCCTTAGCCTGGTGAACGGTTGTAAGGATCAGGAGATCATCACCGTATGCATTATCGGGCATCAGTTCGGCAGGGGAGGCCTGAAGGCTCATATCGGAAACAAATTCTTCAATTGTTTCGTAACCCGATGCATACTGTCTCATCTGCCCGATGTCCTCAACCCTGCTGGCTGCATTCGGATACGTAGTGTACAAATGCTTCTCATAACCGTTTAGCATGACAGTCTCTATTGCGGAAGAAGGATCTATCATCCCGTCATCCCGGACGATCGATTTCAAGGCATTTAACAGAAGCAGAAGACCGTCCAGGGATTTCTTTGGACCCAGCGAAGTTACATTGAACATTTCATCAAGCGGATTATTCTTTGAACAGACAGCGCCAAACAGCCTGTTTGCAGTTACAGCCCCTACGCCGGGAATAAGCCTGAGTACCCTCTTCCAGCCCATCTCATCAAACGGGTTTAATACTATCCTCAGATAAGAGAGGATATCCTTGATATGCGCCATCTCAAAAAATCTCAACCCGCTCCTTACTTCAAAAGGGACCCCCCTTTTCTGAAGTTCCATCTGAAGCTCCATGGACTGGTAGTGGGAACGGTATAAGACTGCTATACTGCTTAACCTTTCACCGCCGGATTGAATGTCGCCGGTTTTAGACACTACGAATTGCGCCTGACTGTATACATCTTCAAGGGCAGTGATACAGGGTTTGCCGGAGTTATATTTAACCGACCGGAGTTCCTTGCGGAATTGTCTTGTATTATGTGATATTGCATCATTGGCAAGTTCGAGTATCTCGGGGGTACTCCTGTAATTTGTGGTCAGCCTGTATGTTTCAGCTTCGGGGTATCTGTCTGTAAACCTGATAATATTCTCAAAATCAGCGCCCCTGAATGAATATATGGACTGTGCATCATCTCCCACCACCATGAGGTTTCTGTGGAGTTCGGCAAGTCTGTCAACTATTTCAGCCTGGATATGATTTGTGTCCTGATACTCGTCGACAAGAATATGCATGAATCTTTCCTGATAGGCATCCGCTACAGTCCCGTTTTTACACAGCAGATCCAGCGTATTAACAAGCAGGTCGTCAAAATCCAACAGGTTGAGACGTTCTTTTCTCTCCTCATAAGAGCGTATTGCCTGACTTATGCCGGGGATATTTTCACTAAGTGGAAAAAACCGTTCCTGCACGATCTGTTCAATGGTTCTTCCGCTATTCTTAGCAAGGCTGTTGATGGCGATCAAAACAGCGGGTTTGGGAACAATTCCATCAGATCTCAGTTCAGACAATATCTCCTTCATCATCTGCCTGGTATCATCCCTGTCCATTATTGTATAGGATTCGGGATATCCCGATTCAGCACCATGCATTCTCAGGATCATGTTGCAGAGGTGATGAAACGTTCCACCCCACAATCCCCCGATACTCTCACCGATAAGCCGGCCGGCCCTCATCATCATGTCACGCGCTGCTTTATTGGTAAATGTCAGGAGAAGGATGGACCCGGGATCGGCACCGGTTTCGACAAGTCTTGCCACTCTGTGGGTAACGGTCGTTGTCTTGCCTGTTCCCGCGCCGGCCAGCACAAGCATGGGGCCACCACCATGCATTACCACCGATCGTTGTTCACGGTTTAATTTCCCGTAATGTTCGCCGGGTATGCCTGCCTCCGGTAACAACCTTCTTATTCTGTCCCTGTCCATATCTTAATTATTCTAACAGATAACAATGATTATTTGACCTTGGGTTGTACAGGACTTTATAATTGTTCCATGAAGCTTTTTATCAAAAGGGATATCGTCAAGGTAACCGAAACCGGCAAAAAAACAGTAGAAGACGCCATAGCGGTTGAAAGAAGACTCAGGCTACTCGTTAACGGCGAAGATGTGCTCAGTCTTTATTGTTCCCCATCCATGATCAGGGAACTGGTTACCGGTCTTGTAATGACGGAAGGTATCATGGAAGGAAGCCTGTGCATTGAAAGGATGTCTATAGAATACAATGACGAGATTATTGTTGACCTTCCGGCAGACGGGGAAATATCGACAAGAGGCGCAATAAGGACCTCGGGATGTATCGGCGGGGTTACTTACGAACATGACAAAAAACCTGACAAAACAGTTTACAGCGGCGGTGTAAGCAGGGCGACCCTGATAGAATTGTTCGGAAAATTCCAGAGCATATCCGAGTCTTATCGACTCACGGGATGCATACATAGTGCGGCAGTTTCAGATGAGGGTAATATAATAGTTCATGGTGAGGACATAGGAAGGCATAATGCGGTAGATAAGGTCATAGGTTACTGTTTAATCGAAGGTATATCTCTTGATGACAAGATAATGCTCGTAAGCGGCAGGTTATCGTCTGAGATAGCGTATAAATGCGCACGCTGGAAGGTGCCCATCGTTGCGAGCAGGACGGCGCCGACCATAAGGGCGGTAACCATTGCGGAAGAGTCAGGTGTGACACTGATCGGTTTTCTGAGGGGAAAGAGATTCAACATATACGCAAACCCTGAAAGGATACTTTAATCCAAACCCGGCGATAAGCAAAGCCGGATACCGGATTTATTTGATGCCATACTTGGAGAGTCTGTGCCTGAATGACCTGAAGGATATATTCAACATCTTTGCAGCTTCATTTTTTACTCCATTTGCCGTATCAAGAGCTTTCAGCAGATATGCCTTTTCAAGCTCTTCCAGAACCTTGTCAAGGTCTATACCGGTTCCCAACTCGGGGTTGACCGTAGCGGGTTCTGAAGTATGAAGTATCTCCGGCGGGAGGATATCCCTCGATATAACCTCCCCGTCGGCAAGGGTGACTATCCTTTCAATAATATTTTCAAGTTCTCTCACATTTCCCCGCCACTCATGATTTGACAGGGCATGCATGCTACTATTGTCTATCTTTACACTGCTACGTCCATATTTATGCAAAAAATGATCTATTAGAAGCGGTATGTCATCCTTTCTCTCACGCAAAGGCGGCAGATTAACCGGTATAACATTCAACCGGTAAAAGAGATCTTCACGAAAAAGTCTTTCCCCGGTCAACTGCCGGAGATTCTTATTCGTAGCAGAAATAATCCTGGCATCAACCTTTATATCGGTTACCCCTCCAACCCTTCTGAAAGTCCCATCCTCGATCACTCTCAGGAGTTTGGATTGCAGGGCCATGGGCATCTCTGCGATCTCGTCAAGGAATATGCTTCCCCTGTCAGCGATCTCAAAAAGGCCCTGCTTGTTATTTACCGCACCGGTAAACGATCCTCTCATATGCCCGAATAGCTCGCTCTCAAGCAGCCCTTCCGGGAAAGCCGCACAGTTGATGGTAACAAAATCCTTTTCCGCCCTGGGACTCAGATCATGGATTGCATGCGCAATAAGTTCCTTGCCGGAGCCACTCTCGCCCATTATCAGCACATTGGAAAGACTCCGCGCAATTTTGGGAAGCGAGCTAAGCAGCTGCTGCATCTTGTCGCTTTTGCCTATAATGTTTTCAAACCGGTATGATGTCTCTACTTTATCTTTTAGAAGCCTGACCTCGGTGGACAGTTTTTTCTTTTCAATTGCCTTCTTGACAATAAGCCTTATTTCATCAATCTTAAACGGCTTGTCGATATAATCATATGCACCCAGCTTCATCGCCTCTATGGCCGATTCTGTGGTACCGAAAGCCGTTATCATCACAACAATGGTATCCGGGGCAATCTCTTTTACATTTTTAAGTATTCCGAATCCATCGACTCCGGGCATTTTTATGTCAGTAATCACGAGATCATAAATATCTTTTTTTATAAGCTCCATCCCCTCATAACCATCGAAGGCCGATGCAACTTCATACCCCTCACCTTCCAGGAGTATCCGCAGGACCTCATTCATGTTTTTTTCATCTTCAACTATAAGTATTTTTTCCATAATTATACAGCCAAAAAAATATCACATATCAAGATCATTCTTTAAGGCCCTGTTCAAAAGGCAACTTGATTGCAAATGTTGTCCCTTTTCCTTCTCCGCTTCTGACATCAATATTACCATTATGCTCCTCAATGATTCTATATGCAATAGCAAGCCCGAGTCCTGTCCCTTCCCGTTTTGTTGTATAAAATGGATAGAATATTCTTTCAAGATCCTCTTCCCTTATACCCGCACCGGAGTCGGTTATCTCAATAAATACGTTTCCTGTTCTTTCCCATGCCTTAACTGAAATTAAACCTGCACCATTCAGGGACTCCGCTGCATTGGTGAGGAGGTTCCAGAAGACCTGTTTTAACTTGTCGCCGTCTGCGATGATATGGAGCGGTGTTTCAATCTCTTCATTGTACCTGATGCCGTCATTCCATACCATGGATGACTTCAATAACGTCGTCGTGTCCGCCAGCAGGGCGGATATGTCACACTTCATGCGTTTTAAGGGCTTCGGATGAGAGTAAATCAGGAAATCGGTTATGATCTCGTTGAGTCTCGTCATCTCATCCAGGGCAATATCCATAAGCTTATCCCTGTCTGCATCGTTGCCTCTGCCCTCCTTTATCATCTCGATCGATCCCTTTATAGAGGCCAGCGGATTCCTTATCTCATGTGCTATATTTGCAGACAATTCTCCGATAGCGGCAAATTTCTCCCTTTTCTTGATCTCGTTCTCAAGCCTGACAATATCGCTGAGATCCTGGAAAGTCCCGATATATCCCACCGTCTCGTTATCCTGATTTCTGTGTTTGGAAATGCTCATACCTATGTTTCTGTTCCCTTTTTTCGTCTCAATCAAACCATTATAGCGGCCTGGTTTAAGAGGAAGTTTTATAAAATCAAATATTTCGTCTATATTTAATAAAACCGCTTTCTCCCTGCCTATACCGGTTATAGCCTCGGCTGCCATATTAAAGAGTCTTACTCTGCCCCCGGGATCGGTAGAAAAAAGACCACTTGGAATATTTTCAATCACATCCGAATGGAAATGTGACAGTTCCCTTAAATTAATCGATTTTTCATCGAGTCTCCTCTTTGTCGTCTCAAGACCGGAAGTGAGATGTCCTATGAGGTATGCAGTCAGATAAACAGCGAGGATATTTATCACTATGTTATATAGAAAATCTTTTTCCGCCAAAGCCTTACTGTATGCAACCGGGATAACCTGATAGTACTGGAGGTCTATTGCAACGCCATATATGATTCCCGCCACGGCAGCCATTACATATCCGGCTTTCTTATCAATTACTATTGAAGAAGATATGACTGTCAGAAGCAGGGTAATGGTGAACCAGCTCTCAATTCCACCCGTAGCCAATATAAGTATGATTTCGGTTAAGATATCAAGTGTAAGCTGCGTATACCCGAAAAGTTTCGGATTGATACCTCCGAGCTTTATTAATAAGAGATAAACTATGTTGAGAAAATATATAAACCCTATAAGAAAAACAGTAAGCTTTGGATAGGGAAACAGTCTGTACTCTAACTGCAGGATAAAGTAGGCGACAAGAAGAATAGTGACAAATAATAACCTGAAGGCGATGAGAACCTTCAGTTTTACGTAATTGTCATCGGATTGCATCAATTATTTTATAATCGTAATGAGCTTGAATATGGGCAGATACATCGCTACTACTATGAATCCGACGGCCCCTCCAAGAAACACCATAAGCATCGGCTCCATCATCGAAGTAAGGGTGTTTACTGCATTATCCACCTCATCGTCATAAAAATCCGCGATCTTGCTCATCATGGCATCGAGTGCACCGGTTGCCTCACCCACTGCTATCATATGGTTAACCATAGGGGGAAACACCTTCTCCTGCATCAGGGGTTCGGCTATTGTCTTACCCTCCGACACTGCTGCACGAAGCCTGATAACAGACCGCTCTATCACCTTGTTACCGGCCGTCTTGGCAGTTATATCGAGCCCGTCAAGTATCGGCACTCCGCTGCTTATGAGCGTCCCAAGAGTACGGGTAAATTTTGCAACCGCAACTTTCAGAAGCAGTATGCCGAAAATAGGCAGTTTCAGCATTATTCTGTCAATTACGTATTTGCCTTTCTCCGTCTTTCTGAACTGAATAATGGCAATAATTACAACAATAACAGCGCCTAAAACTATCAATCCACCCACCCCGGCAACAAACTGGCTGATACCGAGAACAATGAGGGTTGGCACGGGAAGCGTAGCCCCGAAATTCGCAAACATCTTGGAAAATGTCGGCACCACGAAAACCATTATGACTGCGATAACAAGAACCGCTATGGTTGTAACGACAGCAGGGTATACCAGAGCGCCCTTAACCTTTTTCTTGAGTTTCATTGCCTTCTCAATATAATTGGCCAGCCTGTTCAGAATTGTATCAAGTATACCTCCCGCCTCACCCGCAGCCACCATATTGACATAAAGCTCGCTGAAAACCTTGGGGTGCTTCTTCAGGGAGTCGGCAAAAGTGGAACCCCCTTCCACATCGACCTTGATCTCTCCGAGCACCCTGGCAAAAGTCTTGTTCTCTACCTGGGTTGAGAGGATATCAAGCGCCTGGACAAGCGGAAGACCGGCATCTATCATGGTTGAAAACTGCCTCGTAAAAACGACTATGTCTTTATCATTGACCCTGCCGCCACCCAGGGACAAGCCGCTGAAAAGGGCCTTCTTCTGTTTTTCCGATATCGCCGTGGGGATGATATTCTGTTGCCTCAGCCTGGACATAACTTCCTCTTTGGTAGCAGCTACAATCTCACCGGATTTGATCTCACCTGTAGGCGCCTTGCCGGACCACTGAAATACTGTTGCCATTGACTACCTCCCTTTTGCTGCAACTCCTGCCTTCTGGAGCATTGCAATCATCTCATCAGGCACCGGGGACCTGCCCAGTGCATCTTCATAAGATATCATTCCCTTCACATACAGATCATAGAGCGACTGATTCATGGTCTGCATCCCGAACTTTGCCTGTCCCGTCTGCATCATTGAATACAACTGGTGTACCTTATCCTCTCTTATGAGATTTCTGATGGCGGCGTTGGGGATAAGGACTTCAATGGCAAGCACTCTTCCATTCCCGTTTTTTCGCGGTATCAGCTGCTGTGCCATGATACCTTCAAGGACAAAGGAAAGCTGTACCCTGACCTGATCCTGCTGATGCGGAGGAAAGACGTCTACAACACGATTTATAGTCTGTATGGCGGAATTAGTATGCAGGGTGGCAAAACTCAAATGCCCCGTCTCAGAAACCCTTAGAGCCGACTCGATTGTCTCGAGGTCTCTCATCTCCCCTATAAGGACAATATCAGGGTCCTGCCTGAGGATATACTTGAGGGCATCAGAGAATGAAGCCGTATCGGCATTCACCTCCCGCTGGTTGACCAGGCATTTCTTGTGGGGATGCAGATATTCAATAGGGTCTTCAATGGTAATAATATGTTCGTGCCGTTCAGAGTTTATTACATCAATCATCGCGGCAAGCGTTGTAGTCTTTCCACTGCCGGTCGGACCGGTTACCAGGACAAGTCCCCTCGGCTTCCTGACAAGTTCAGTTACAATAGGTGGAAGCCCAAGCTCACTAAACGTCTTGATACTGAACGGGATGGTCCTGAATGCTCCTGCAACCGCCCCCCTCTGCATAAAAATATTGGCCCTGAACCTGCTCAGGCCCTTGACGCCAAACGAGAGATCAAGTTCGTTATGTTCTTCAAACTTGTGCTTTTGCGCATCAGTAAGGACACTGTAACACAGGGCCTTTGTATCCGCAGGCGTAAGCGTCGGAATGTCCATAGGTATGAGCTTGCCGTCAATCCGCAATCTCGGAGGACTGCCGGTGGTTATGTGCAGGTCCGAACCCCCTTTTTCTATCATGGTCTTCAGATAATCATAAAGTGACGCCATAATCAGTCTCCGAAGGTAACCCTCAGTATTTCTTCAATCGTGGTTACCCCCTCCTTAATTTTTGTAACACCGCTCATTCTCAACGTCTTCATTCCTCCTCTTACAGCTTCTTTCTTTATGTCAAGGGAAGATGCTCCTTCAAGCACCAGTTCCTTGATCTCATCCGAAATCAGCATAACTTCATAGAGCGCCACCCTGCCCTTATACCCGGAATTATTACATGAGGGGCACCCCTTTCCCCTGTATACCTTTAACCCTTTTATATCACTCTCTTTGAATCCCAGATTCAACAGCGCCGACTCGGGCACATTCTCCTCCTCTTTGCAGTTCTGGCATATCTTCCTCGCCAGTCTCTGGGCAACTATCATTATTACCGAAGATGAGACAAGGAACGGCTCGATACCCATATTAAGAAGCCTGGTAACCGTACTTGGGGCATCATTGGTATGAAGCGTGGACAGTACAAGGTGCCCGGTCAGGGCCGCCTTGACGGCTATTTCAGCCGTTTCAAAGTCCCTGATCTCTCCAACCATTACTATATCAGGGTCCTGCCTGAGAAAAGACCTGAGTGAAGATGCAAAAGTCAGGCCTATCTCCTCCCTGACCTGGACCTGATTAATACCCATAAAATTATACTCTACGGGGTCCTCGGCAGTCATAATGTTACGATCGGGTTTATTAAGATGAAGCAGGGAAGAATAGAGCGTAGTAGTTTTCCCGCTTCCTGTAGGTCCTGTAACGAGAATCATGCCATAAGGCTTTTCTATGGCCTCCATAAAGCCTTCAAGAGCCTTTTCCTCAAAACCAAGCTTTGTCAGGTCAACCTCCAGGTTGCCCTTGTCCAGTATCCTCAAAACAGTCTTTTCACCAAAAAGACAGGGTAGTACGGATACACGAAAATCTATCTCCTTCTTCCTCCCGAGTTTCAGCTTGATCCTGCCGTCCTGCGGCAGCCTGCGCTCGGCGATATCAAGCCTCGACATGATCTTGATCCTCGAAGTGATGGCATTTTTTATCTTTGTAGGAAGATTCATAACCGTATACATGACACCGTCAACCCTGTATCTTACCCGCAGATTTGCTTCGTAGGGTTCGATATGTATATCACTCGCCCCGGCCTTTATTGCATTAACAAAGATGCCGTTCACCAGTTTGACTATGGGGGCCTCAACTTCTCCTATAGCTTCAGTATCATCGCTATCCTCGACCGTCTCGATATCGTCCAGCGCACTTCCGACAATGTTGTCAAATTCATCTACGTCAACCGTAGGCGCATCGTCCTCAAATATATCCCCTTCACCTGACCCACCCTCATCCGTATACGTATAATCCTTGGCCTGAAGCGCCATGTTCTTCTTTCCCTTTCCCGATTTAACCAGCCCTGAGTCACCGCCATAGTATTTTGATATCGTTTCAATAATTGCGGACTCGCTTGCAACCACCACCTCGACATTATAACCGGTCATAAACTTTACATCATCTACAGCAAAAATATTTGAGGGATCAGCCATAGCTACGGTAAGAGTAGCTCCAACTCTTGCAACCGGAGTTATCAGGTATTTCTTTGCCATGTCAGGGGGAATGAGTTTAATAACGGAAGAATCTATCTCGTAATCGGAAAGATTTATCGATGGAACACCATACTGTTTGCTGAGAAAAGACACCAGCTTCTCGTCAGTTATAAGACCAAGCTCTACAAGACTGGCGCCGAGCCTTCCACCTTTACCTTTTTGATGTTTAAGGGCTTCCTGCAACTGTTCCTTTGTAATAACGTTGGAAGCTATGAGCAACTGTCCCAGTTTTGCAACCATAATCTATAATTTATATTAAAATACGTCTTATGTCAATATCATCACAAGTTCTCAGGTAACTTTTCAGCACCATAGCTGATTTTTTAATATCGCAAAAGAGCAATTTTGATCTTCCCTGTGGAAAGACCACGGGGGATACGCTTGCAATTCATATTAATACACTCAAAGAAGTGAAAAGATTTTTGAAGATGGATCAGGAACCTTTAAGTGCGGCAAGAATGATTCTTGTAAAGTTGTCCACCAGGAGGGGATTGAACTCGCTGTCGGCATTTTTTCTCATTAAGGAGAGAATCTCTTTAACCTCCCACTCCCTTTTATATGGCCTTATACTTCTGAGGGCATCAAAGAAATCCGAGACAGCTATGATCTGACTGAGGATATGCTGCCTTTTCCCGTTGATATGTAAAGCAGGATAACCTTTGCTGTCGTACCTGTAGTGGTGTTGAAGCGCTATAACGGGTGCAAGCCTGGGCAGGTCCTCCATCTTTGACAGATATCTTGCTCCGTATAGTGAATGCCTCTGCATCTCTTCCCACTCCTTATCCGCAAGTGAGCCCTTCTTTTCGAGTATTTCCTTTGAGATGAACATCTTTCCCACGTCGTGAAGGAGGGCCGAAATGCCGATGTCGTGAAGGAGTTCATCTGTAATCCCAAGGGATTCAGCCTGGAACATCGATAGCACGGCTACATTAGTGGCATGTGTATAGGTATATTCACTGTATGCCTTGACGGGACTGATGATGGTGAGTATGTTTGCCTCTCTTCTGAATGTGAGGATAAAGTTGACAACAATCTCTTCAAGTCCGGAGGTGTTGAGTCTCCTGAAGGGAGAGATGTCTGAATAGACCTCCTTTAATTTTTCAACCTGTTGAGTGCTCAGGTCGGCAAGACCTTCTGTATCCAGAGACAGTCCGTCGTCTATCTTTAACCCGCCGAGACGGACGTCTATAACACCGGTCTTAATATGGGGATAAGACTTAATATCCCTTTTCTTAACAGAGATATCCGCAATAAACTGCTTTAGTTCTGCAATTGTCAGTCCCTTCAGGAATTCGATACCTGAAATGCCTTTCCTTTTAAGACGTTTAATAAGATTCTTTTCATGAATTCCGGTCTCTTTCAGCGGGTTTTTGTTAATTATGATTTCATCTTCTATAATCATTATTTCTATACTCTCATGCGTATCCAGCATTTCATTAATGATAGTTAGGGATCTTTTCAGATACTCCTCAACAGATGCATGTTCTGTTGAGTAAAGCGAGCAGTTTGAGATTGCGGTCATCAATGTATGAAATAAAGCGCCAACCTTCCCGCTGGGATATTCAGTCATGGTCTGTTCCTCTTTCGCTGTCTGGTTTTTTCCCCCGGGACAGTTCATTGAGCTGCAGTGAAATGGTTCTGATAGTTGCGTTACGGGATGTTATCCCCATATCAATCAAGTTCTTCACTTTATCATATGGATATCCCTTCAGACTCTTATATACCTCTTCTCTCAGTTTCTCCAGCGTCCCCTTGAAGAGTATACTTTTTGCAGAGAGGATATCATTCAGGGCATCGACAGCCGAGGGGTCCCCTATCTCCCCCAATGCCTTTATTAAGGGTATCTTTCCATAAAAATCCGCACCGCTTATTCCCTTTTTGCGGAGCATCCTTAATAAATCAGGCACGAGCTCTTTTATGCGGAATGCACCGGCCAGAACGATTGCCTGATTGGAGACATCTTCAGAGTCTGATTGGAGGAACTCTTTAATAACGTCAACTGCATAACCGTTGCCCAGCTTGAGAAGACACTTGATGGCCTCAAGTCCTACTTTCCTGTTTTCATGCCTGCAGTATGCCCTGGCATGCCGTATGACCTCCTCGTTACCGCATTCGGTCAGGATGTAGAGCATATTCCTCTTGACAAACCATCTATCGTCGCCAAGATGCTTAAGGGCCTCCGGTATGGCCAATTCCTTGAAATGTAAAATCAGGCTTATCATGAACCTCCTTACCGTCTGTGATTCCTCTTCACACAGGGCGTCCACAATGTATGGGAGTATATCCTTACCGTAATATTCACTGAGGGATACAGCCTCATCTCTCATCAACCTCCCGATGATCCTGAATGAGCTGATAATCGAGGTTATGAATTCTTCCGATCCGGCGAACTTGAGAAACGAAGTGGTTATATCGGGAAACCTCCGGATAAGATGGTCTGTATCCATGACTTCTAAAATTTTCAGTATTTCACCGTACTGTCCGGTTTCAAGAAATCGGCTGCTTTCCTCTATAAGAATATTGGTAAGAAATTCAAACTCTCCCTCATCGATGAGACCTGAAGAGATAATCTCAAGGACAGCATGTATAAATTCCCTGTCAACAACCTCGTCAATACACTCCTCCGTTATATTCTTCAAATCCCTGTTTGAAAACTCTGAGGCATCAAAATCGAGAAGCTTCTTGATCTGTTCCTGATAGGCATCGGTCACATAAGTCTCAAAAGATCCTTTTTTAAAGAGGTTCAGAACGTCGGGAGATAAAATCATATCATCGACCAGCAGATTATTACCTATTCTTAAATCCTCAAAGCCCCTTTCCCGTAAACGTGAAAACTTGTCAAGAAGATTTTTCAGCGCTTCGGGAACGGCAATCTTCTGCTCATTAATAACGGAGAGTAATTCAATAATCTTTTCAACAGGTGTGTCACGCAGCGCTTTTTCTGCAGATACAGTGTCTCTGGAGATATTCTTAACGGCAGATGAGAGAAACTGCTTTTTCAGCTCCGGATGGAGAGAGTTTATAAGGTTCATCAGTTTTTTCAGATCACCGCCTGAAAAGACCCTTTCCGAGGTTCTCTTCATGTATGAAGTAATGACACGGTCATATGACTCTCCACTGAAATCATCCCTGGACACCCCGTTCAGCAGGGCTGCAAGGGTCTCCGGAGGTATATCATTTAATGTATCAGAGAGTTCTTCCGTCTGAAGAGTCCCTTCAAGGAGACCATATATGTAGCGTTCCCATAGATGTTTTTCCCCTGATTTATCTTCAGCTTTTCCCTTCTTGAAAGAGAACGAATCATAATCAATAAGGACAATACTGATATGAATGAAATTATCGTCCCTGAGCCTTTTCAGGAGGACATCCCTGGGAAGATATTCAGATTTTTCGGACAGGATTTTATGAAATCTGTAGAGTTCATCAATGGATAGACCGGTTTGAAAGGAAACAGATGCGATACCCCGTCCGTTTAATTGTAACGCAAATTCCCTGTAAACCGGGTTGTTCTTATCCAGATAGTAGTCATCAATTATTATTGTATCCTTTGCAACGGATAGCGTGATCTCAGGTCTCAGCTTAAATAGTTTCTGCAGTAACCCATATGCCCTGTTGAGAGAGGCCTCGACTGAAGGATGACCCTTGGGGTAGATGGCAACATTGCGGCGTGATATGTTCAGCTCAATAAGTGCATCACCAAGAAGCCTTGCATCAAGAGGGAGTTTTTCCTTCTTCGGGTCCATGTAATATTTTATCAGGAAAAATGTTTTTTTTCTTAATACAATTTTCTTTATTGAATTTTTTCCCGAATCGTATCCTGGACGGGAATGACTGACAATGCATGTCCGGAAAATCTTCCCCATACACTAATGACTGCTGATCTTAAAGGCTCATCAAGGAAAAGAGTGGATAAGTATCAGGGAGTCTTGACCAATTAGATAATATTTTTTTGTTATCCCTCTTTAGAAAGGGGAGGGCAGGGGGAATTTGACAAATTACTGAAGACCCATTATTTTGCTTTAATTTTTCTTGATAGATATACAACACAGTCTTCGCAAATCTTACCACTCTCCTTGTTGCATATCATCCTGTTAAGTTCCCAGCAGGGTTTGGTCTTATCTATAAAAGCTGAACATTGCGATTTGCGTTCTTCACTGCATACAGTTATCTCCCAGCACGGGGCATATTCCAGAAGTTTCTTTATCCCTTCTATGCTGATTTTCTTGTCATGTATCAGGTCCCTGATGCATCTGAGCCACTTGATGTCATTCTCTGAATAATACCTGTTCTTGTTTCTCCTGGCAGGCTTTATCAAACCGTGCTTTTCATATAATCTCAGGGTCTGGTCGGTGGTCCCTACGAGTTCGGCAACTATACCGATCGGATATAGCGGCAATCCCTTCTTTTCTTCATCTGTGAAGTCAGCTCTGCGTTTTTTCTTCATTCCCTATATACAAGTTAATATTCAATTTTATATAATTTATATATCATACTGTTTTAACTGAAACAGATAAATTATAAATTTTAATTATTAAACCTTTTTTTAATCAAAAAAGCAAGTAATTTTTTATGCAGCGTATTTTTTTGCAAGCTCAAAAATGCCGGGGATTTTTAAGTCAATATATGTATTTTCATCCATAAGGGAAAAGAGCTTATCGCAAAATCCCTCTTTTGGAAGTTTCATGAGTTCTATCTCTTCTACGGAATCCAGTCTCTGCTCACCTGCGCAAACCACTTTGTCTGCAAGGTAAACGGTTAAGACCTCGGTCGACGATCCCGGAGATAAAGGCCCTTCGCATATGACCTTCAGCGCCCCTGCCTCATAACCCGTTTCTTCCATAAGCTCTCTTCTGGCAACATCCTCAAGAGATTCATTCCTGTCATTCAGTCCGGCGGGAAACTCAATAACATACTTATCGACCGGTGGACGGTACTGTTTTATGAGGATTACAAAACCGTCAGACGTAAAAGGCACTACCGCTACTATACCGTTACAACCAACCCTCCTGGATGCTTCCCATCTGATAATATCTCCACGGGAATTCCTGTAACTTAACACCAGACCCTGGAGATATCTCCCTTTCCAAAGTACCTGTTTTTCTATGATCTTCGGTCTCAAGACAAAGCATCCTTTCCCTATCCCGGGGGCCAGTGCATCAGCCTGCCCCCGAGCAAATGGAGATGAATATGGAAAACGGTCTGCCCGGCATCCCGGTTGCAGTTGCATACAAGCCTGAAGCCTTTCTCATCTATGCCTTTCTTTCTTGCTATCACATTGGCGACCTGAAACAGATGACCTACAAGTTGATTTTCATTTTCATTTATATCAAGTACTGTAGATATGTGCTTTCTCGGTATCACCAGGACATGCACAGGGGCCTTTGGGTTTATATCCTCAAACGCAACCGCATGTTCATCCCTATAGATTATTTCGGCAGGCACCTTTTCTTCGGCGATGTCGCAGAAAATACAATTCATCGTTCCTCCCGGCCAAAATTCATTCCGCTTGATACTATCCTGATAATTATCATATTCCATTTATATTGATTTTCTCAAATTGAGACACATTATTAATTACATATGTAGATATGCTAAATAGAGGCTGTCCATAAATTGCCATTTTTTATTTTTGTCATGTCCCGAAAGCATTCGGGACATCCTAAACTTATAGAAAAGAATAGATTCCGGCTTAAGAACTGCCGGAATGACAGATAGAGAGACTGACTTTATACACAGGCTTTAAATAATCATTTTGATCGAATAATCTTTTCATCGGCTCAGACATTGAAAAGTTGACAAGAAACGACTGTGGCGGATAATATAGCATTGCAGTAAGTGTGAAACACCAGCGCCGAAGTGGTGGAATTGGTAGACACGCAAGGTTCAGGACCTTGTGGAGGCAACTCTGTGGGGGTTCGAGTCCCCCCTTCGGCACCAGATAAATTATTTAGCGATTTTGATTATAATAGTTGTGCCAAACAATTATCGTTCTCTATATTCTGAAAGTAAACTCAGCTCATGTTCCATGCAGCAACTCCCGAGAGGATGATTGCGATAGAGCGTAAAGCGTTCATATGATTGTGATTAAGGAGCTACGGGCATGTTGAAGAAGCCGCAGTGGGTTAAAGAAGGTCTGACTCTGAAGGGGAAGATAATAACCGTAGTATTGCTGCTCGTCGTTATTATAGGTGGCAGTGTTGTTGCATTTAAATTTTATAACTTTACCCAGAATAATCCAAAATTCTGCATAAGCTGCCATTTAATGCAGCCGGCATATAATGCATGGTCAAAAAGCAAGCACAAAGGGATTAACTGCCATTCATGCCATCATCTGAGTATTCCTGAGCAGAACAGGTTGCTTATAACCTTTATCCTGCACAGCCCCAAAACCGTACCCCCATTGCATGGCAGGATAATAGTGCCCTGGAAATTCTGTTATAAGTGCCATTGGGAGAACAACAAAAAGTATCCGGAAGCCAAAAAGATAAACAATTCAAGGATGCACGCAAAGCATTATTTTATGGAAAGGATAGAGTGTTCCAAATGTCATGGTTATATACTTCATGAGTTTTTGCCTGGCGCGAGATTCTGCCTCAGGTGTCACAAGGGTAAGAAGGTTCACGGTATGAAAGGCTTTGCATGTCTTAACTGCCATACCGACCGCACCGTAAATCTCTTGCCCGGAAGGAAAAAGTGCCTCTTCTGCCATGGTAACGAACAAATAAGAAAAGAACTCATAGCAGGCGGCACGTTAGATGTCCAATTCTTCAGACCAAGCAAAGAGACGATCAAAAAGGCGCCGAAGATACATGTGCCCGCTGGCGCCCCTATGCAGTTTCATTGTTACGAGTGTCATAAACCGCATACAAAGCTTATGCCTGGGGCAGGAAAGTGTCTGTCATGTCACCGGGACATCATTCTTACCGGAAAACACGGGCTCCATGTCCAGACCATGGGGCTTGCGTGTATATATTGTCATAAACCACATTCGTGGAAAGTAACGAAAAAGGAAGCAAAATCGGTTTGTACAACATGCCATGGGTATAAAGACCCTTTACAGTTTATAAAGTAATGGATATTCCGGCATGGACGGTCAAACGGTATAAACAATCTTGAGAGGTACATTCAAACCTTTTCTTAAACAGTCCGGTTAACTATCCGGGGGTTCGAGTCCCCCCTTCGGCAACATCGTCTGTAAAACAGTTACTTCCGCGGTTTCTTCCCCGAACTGTTTGTGGCTTTCTGTTTTTTCGCCTCTCTTTCCTGCAGGGCCTTCAATTCGGCCTGAACCTCTCTTGCATAAGGAGACCCGGGAAAGAGAGTTACCAGTTTTACCTTATATTTCATGGCCTCTTCATCTTTACCCAGTTTCTTGAATATCCAGGCCTCTTCATAAATTGCGAAATCCCTGTAAACCGGCAGGCTGCTATCTTCAAGGGCCCTGAAGACCTTCAGCGCCTTTTCATAATTCCCTTTACCGATGTATAGCATACCCAGCTTGCTGTAACTCAACGGCAGAATATAGATATCGGAAGAGAATTTGTCTACGAGTGAATTCAGAACCTTTATTGCATCATCAGTATTCCCCAATGTCTGAAGGACATCGGCTTCATAATAAAGATACAGCGATGACTCCTTATGTTTGTTTACATTCTTCAACTTTATGAGTGCTTCTTTAAGCAGATCCCTGTCGTTCCCTGACCTTGCGGCCTCATAAGCCTTATACGCTTTATATTGCAACTCTGCAGTTCTGGCAGATGCCTTATTGAGATAGAACCATAAACCGATTGCAGAAAAAACCAGAACAATCAATACGAGAATGATTATCTGAACATTTTTTGCATTATCCACATAGATAGACTTTAAATGCTCATATATATTTTTGACTTCTTCTTCCGTCCTGGTTTTTTTTACAATACGCTTCTTTATCGGCTTCGGCATCCTGTCTCCCCCAATCGATGTTAATTAAACTTACATAACGTTTCTGACAAGCTCTTCAGAACTGGCAAACACGGCATTTATAAGGTTATTATCTATTCCTGCAGAAAGCAGGACAGTTTCAGCAAATGCCCTCGTTATAAGGTCGGACGGGCCGTGGCAATCTGTATTGATTACGAGACGGACTCCCGTCTCCACCGCCTTACGGGCAACATAACCGTTTGACAGGCTGTGGCCTTTCCTTGAAGTTATCTCCATGCAGACACCTTTCTCTTTTGCGGCCTGCAATTCTTCGGGTTTTATAAGTCCGGGATGAGCGATGATATCAGCCCCTGCTTCTATCGCAGCCATATTCGTCCCTTTTTCGACAGGTTCAACGATCGTTTCGCCATGTACCACAACAATTTTTGCCCCCAGTTCCCGAGCCTCTTTTACAAGATCCCGGATATGTTCCGGTGGTACATGTGTTAATTCCGCGCCGGGGATAACCGTTAATGGCAGGGCTTCGTTGAGCTTTTTCGCAACACGCACAAGTCTGGGGATTATAAAATCAATATTTGATTCATCCATGTGGTCCGTCAGCGCTATTGCCCGGTAGCCATTAACGAGAGCCCTTCTTGCAAGTTCTGAAGGCACAAGCTCTCCATCACTGAATATTGTATGTGTATGCAAATCAATCATTAGTGAAAAGATACATAAAGCAGTGCCCAAAAGTAAAGTTACACTCTCACTTCGGAACGTTTACGGTAACAAACCATGTACTCATGAAGCAACCCGTCTTTAACAAAAAAACTTTATTAAAACCATACCTTTGTGTTACTATTCAAGACTTTGGATATGCGCACTTCTCCATATGGCAACGAATAATGCAATCGGCATAGATATCGGCGGTACGAACCTGAGGGTTGCCCTCGTCTCTGAAAAAGGTAAAATTCTGAACAGAATCCGGGTTCCGTCACAGGGGAACATCCTTACAAATGTTACCAGCCTTGTTGATAGACTGATCAACGATAAGACGGCCGGTATCGGAATAGCCATCGCCGGAATTATCGACAAAGGAAAGGGCAGCGTTGTAATCTCGCCGAATCTTCCGTCGGCCGAAGATCTGAATCTTGCAGATATTATCGGCAGAAAATACTCTTTGCCCACGTATATGCTTAATGACGCCAATGCTGCAGCGCTCGGTGAAAAATCTGCCGGCAAAGGTAAAGACCTTGAATCATTTATACTTTTAACACTCGGCACGGGCATCGGCGGGGGGATAATCTTCAGGCATGAATTGATGGATGTACCGGCGGAGATCGGGCACATGACGATCGTGCCTGAAGGAAGAGAGTGTGATTGCGGGAACCACGGGTGCCTCGAAGAATATGCGGCGGCAAAAGCCCTTATAAATATGGCGACCTCTGCGATCGAGAACGGAACAAAAAGTTCTCTCGGCCTCTGCTGTGAAGGCAATATTTATAAAATCACACCTGAACTTATATATAAACATGCCATGAATGGAGATATGCTGGCCAGGGATATCCTGAAAACCGCCGGCAAATACCTGGGGATAGCAATCGCAAATCTGGCCAACATTTTTTATCCATCGGCATTTATTCTCGCAGGCGGTCTTTCAAATGCATGGAATATTTATGTGGAAGAGGCTATAAGAGAAGCAGATAAAAGAGCCATGCCCGGGTTATTCGATAAAGATACGGTATTCCGTTCAGAGATATACGAGGACGCCGGCCTTATCGGAGTTGCTCTCTACAGTTTATTTACCTAAATAATCAATCCGATCAGGATAATCGTTTTATATGGAAAAAGGCAGAAATATAAGGAACTTTTCGATAATAGCCCATATAGACCATGGTAAATCCACTCTGGCCGACAGGCTTCTTGAATTTACCGGAGCTGTCAGTGAGAGGGAGATGGAAAAGCAGATCCTCGACTCTATGGACCTCGAAAAAGAAAGGGGGATTACCATAAAAGCCCACACCGTCACCCTCAAATACACCTCTGATGAGGGAGAGACATACACTCTTAACCTTATCGATACCCCGGGACATGTAGATTTCTCTTATGAGGTTTCAAGGAGCCTTGCCTCCTGCGAGGGTGCATTGCTGGTAGTCGATGCAACCCAGGGGGTAGAGGCACAGACAGTCGCAAATGCATATCTTGCTGCAGAGCATGACCTCGAACTCATCCCGGTTATAAACAAGATTGATCTTCCGCAGGCGGATACCGATAATGTTAAAGCACAGATAGAAGATATAATCGGGATAAGCTGCGATAAGGCAATTCCGGCTTCTGCAAAACAGGGTATCGGGACCAGGGAAATCCTGGAGGCAATAATAAAATACATTCCTCCCCCTGCCGGCGGGGATTCGAAGCCCCTGAGGGCATTAATTTTTGACTCGTGGTTTGACAATTATAAGGGGGTAATCGTACTTGTAAGGATATTTGACGGAGTTATAAGGAAGGGCATGAAGATACGATTAATGTCAAACAACAAAGAATTTGAGGTTACAGAGGCAGGCATTTTTACTCCCAAGCCGGTACTGGTAAAACAACTCGGCCATGGAGAGGTCGGTTTTATTGCTGCCGGGATAAAGAATGTAAGAGACACAAAGATAGGTGACACCATAACCGGGGTTTTAAAACCTGCCACCGCTCCCCTGCCTGGATATAAAGAAATAAAACCAATGGTATATTGCGGCTTCTATCCTACGGAAACACACCAGTACGAAATCCTCAAAGAAGCGCTTGATAAACTCAGACTCAACGATTCCTCTTTTCATTTTGAACCTGAAACATCAGTCGCCCTGGGTTTCGGATTCCGGTGCGGATTCCTTGGCCTGCTTCACATGGATATCATAAAAGAACGTCTTGAAAGGGAATTCGGCCTGTCTCTGATAAGTACCGCCCCAACGGTAATTTACAGGGTAAATGACAAAAAAGGGGAACCCCTGCTGATAGACAGCCCTGCAAAGATGCCCCAGAATATCGAAAGTATTGAAGAGCCCTATGTTAACGCATCCATATTCGTCCCCGAACAGTATATCGGCAACATTCTTTCGCTCTGTCAGGACAAGAGGGGTAGCCAGAAGGGATTCTCTTATGTGGGAAACAGCCGCATTATGGTTGTTTACGAGTTGCCGCTTAGCGAGATATTATGGGACTTCTACGATAAACTTAAATCCCTCAGCAGGGGATACGCCTCACTTGACTATGAGTTTTCGGGATACAGAGAGGCCCCGCTGATAAAGCTCGACATACTGATAAACGGTAACCCTGTCGATGCCCTCTCCTTGATTGTGCATAAGGACAAAGCGTATTATAAAGGGAGGCAGGTCGTCGAAGACCTGAGGAAGATAATTCCACGCCAGATGTTCGAGGTAATCATTCAGGCGGCAATCGGCAGCAAGATAATTGCTCGTGAAAGCATAAAGGCAATGAGAAAGGATGTGATTGCAAAGTGTTATGGCGGAGATATCACGCGAAAGAGAAAGCTGCTTGAGAAACAGAAGGAAGGGAAGAAGAAAATGAAACAGATAGGAAAAGTTGAAATTCCGCAGGAGGCATTTCTTGCCGTATTGAGGGTTGCAAAATGACTGAATCGAAGAAAAACGGTATCAAAAAGAAGATATGGGAATATGCCCAGGCGATAATAACGGCCCTCATACTTGCGCTCGTGATAAGAACATATGTGGTACAGGCATTCAAGATACCATCCGGTTCGATGATCCCGACGCTGCTGGTCGGCGACCACCTGCTGGTCAATAAATTTATTTACGGTACGAGGATTCCATTCACCGACAAAAAGATACTTGTCTTCAGAAATCCTGAAAAAGAGGATATAATAGTATTCAAATACCCGGTAAATCATGAAAGGGATTTTATAAAAAGGGTAATCGCAACGGGAGGTGATATAGTAGAAGAAAGGAACAAGGTCATTTACGTTAACGGGAAACCCCTCAATGAACCGTATGTGCAGCATACGGATAACAGGTTACTCTTTGGCGGAAGAGACAATTTCGGTCCTTTAAAGGTGCCGAAAGGGAAAATATTTGTAATGGGGGACAACCGGGACGAGAGTTATGACAGCAGGTACTGGGGATTTGTAGACAAATCCGAAGTGCTTGGCGAGGCGTTCATATTGTACTGGTCCTGGGACAGTGACAGCCACTGGGTCAGATTCAATAGAATCGGGAGGTTGATTAAATGATAAAACTAAACAATGAAAACGGATCCATTAAACCTTTAATTACTATCCTGATACTCTTTGTGCTTGCTTATACCGGTTACAAGTTCGCAATTCCGTATTATAAATATTCCATGCTGAAATCGTCTGTCAAAGAATTTACCCTGATTTCGCTCGGCAGAGAAGACAAATTGCGCAACATGATCTACAACAGGGCGAAAGAACTTAATGCTCCCGTAAGCAATAATAACATCTCTGTGCAAAATCTGGGCAATTCCATGCATGTAAGCATATCCTGGACGGACAGCGTTGATTTGATGGGGATTTACCGGAAAAAAATCGATTTCAACATCAATATAACTGAATGAACCATGTTTACAGGCATTGTTTTAGAAACAGGCATGGTCAAATCCATAAATAAAGCCGCCGGAATAACCCGGCTGGCCGTACGGACCCCAACTCTCCATGAAGATGCTGTGATCGGCGACAGTATCTGCATAAACGGTGCATGCCTCACAGTGATAGATATTACCGGAGAAGACCTGTCCTTTGAACTGTCCGAAGAAACAATCAATACGACCAACCTCGGACGGTTGAAAAAAGGTGAGAGGGTCAACCTCGAACCCGCAATAAAAGCTGATGGAAAGATCGGTGGTCATTTCGTAACCGGTCATATCGATGGCATCGGGACGATCCGGTCGAAGACTAAAACAGGACAGACCATCGAGATTGATATCGAGGTTCCGGGGAAGATTTCAGATTATCTTGTTGATAAAGGATCTGTTGCAGTTGACGGTATAAGCCTTACTGTTGTAAAAGTTCTCAATGACTCTTTCAGGCTCGTGGTCATACCGCATACCGAAAAGGTCACAAGTATCGGAGACAGGAAGACAGGAAGCACAGTAAACATAGAAACCGATATCATCGGCAAATACGTTAAAAAATTCCTTTCGGCTAAAAGGGACGCAGGTATAATGACAAAACTTATCGATTCAGGTTTCATAAACAGGGATTCATAATTGGAAATGAAAAAATTAAAATGCAAAGAACAAAATTATAGAGAAAGGAATGTAAATTTTAAAAAAATCCATAACCTTATTTTTGAATTTTGCTGTTTGATTTTTAAATTTATAACGGTTGCCTGGTTTATACCCGCCATTAATCCCAAGCCGCTCATCACCACTCTGAAATGGTAAATGATATGATTTTTTGCGAAGCCATTGGTGAAAAACATTGAGACAAAGGCCATTCAAATGATAGAATAACAGACTAAACAGTGTCTGTGTATAAACTGCTGTTTTTTATTTGCGTCATGTCCCGAAAGCATTCGGGACATCCGGAACTTATTGAAAAGAATAGATTCCGGCTTAAAGATTGCCGGAATGACAGATAGAGAGACTTACTTTATACACAGACTCTAAATAATTAGTTGAAGTAGTTAAGAACGTCCCCGACGTTCCATATATAGTCCGGGGCATGCTTATAAACTTACCTTGAGACTCACTTTTTGCCACTCTCCAGAATCCTTCGTATTGCTTGTGCGAGTTCCTGTACTGTAAAAGGCTTCTGAAGGTAATTTATCCCATTCTTCAAAACCCCATGCTTCACTATGGCATTTTCAGTGTATCCCGACATATAAAGAATCTTGATTTCAGGACAGCACTCTCTCATCTCTTTTGCGAGTTCATTCCCACTCATACCCGGCATAACCACATCCGTCAGGAGCAGATGTATCCTTCCATGGTATCTGTTTGCCATCTTCAGTGCATCTTCAGCATCTTCTGCCTCAAGCACTGTATAACCAAGCTCTGAAAGAAAAGCAGTAGCAATCTCTCTGACCTCTTTTTCATCTTCAGATAGCAGAATGGTTTCGCTTCCTCGTGGAAGGACTTGCAGTTCTTCACTCTTAAATTCCGTTTTAGTCTCTTGAGCGCGGGGGGAATATATTTTAAAGATTGTCCCCTTACCAGTCTCGCTATAGACATAGATATTACCTCCGTTCTGTTTAACTATCCCGTATACGGTTGCAAGTCCCAATCCTGTACCCTTCCCCGTTTCCTTTGTAGTAAAGAAAGGATCAAAGATGTGTCTCTTCACATCATCAGTCATACCCTCGCCAGTATCAGAAACCATAAGCCTGACGTACTCGCCTGGCTTTACGGCGAGATGCGCTTTTGCATACTCTGCATCAAGAACTGCATTTTCAGTCTCTATTGTAAGGGTTCCACCTTTTGGCATGGCATCTCTGGCATTTATAGCAAGATTCATAACCATCTGCTCAATCTGAACAGGGTCTGCTTTGATATTCCATAGTCCTTCACCCTGAAATATCTCTATCTTGATGTCCTCTCCAATTAACCTCCTGAGCATCTTCATCATATCTTCAATCAATGCGTTAAGATTCAATATCTCCGGCTTAATTATCTGTTTACGGCTAAAGGCAAGGAGCTGCTGTGTAAGGGTTGCGGCCCTGTTAGCTGATTTATGGATAGTCTCTATATTCTTTCTCAAAGGATTATCCTTTGCCATCTTCCTCATGGCAAGTTCGGAATAACCGATTATGGCGCACAGGATATTATTAAAATCGTGGGCGACTCCACCCGCAAGCCTTCCGACTGCTTCCATCTTCTGTGCCTGGAGCAGTTGCTCCCTCATATTCTCCCTCGCTCTTTCCTCATCAAGCACCTCAAGCTCTGTTGCAACCATCTGCCCGATGGCCTGGAAGACCTTTATGTCCGACTCCGTGAATGCCCGATGTTTTCCAAATGCATTCATGATTCCAATGACATCACCCTTTCTGTCAAATATGGCAAAGCCGATATATGCATCTGCCTTTACGCTTTGAAGAAAGTCCGATGAAGGAAACTGCTTATACACATCTTCTTCAATAATAGCCATATGTCTTTTATTTACAATATCCTCACACGGAGTCCCCTTTAAAGAAACAGTTATCCCCTTTTTCAGCTCCCCGTTGAGATACATGGTTACCACTCTTGCAGTCTCTCCATCAGGGTCAATCCGTGCTATAAGGGAATTTAAGTGGTACATCCTTGTTATTGAGCTTACCACCTCATCAAGGAACTCTTCGCCCCTCGTTGATGCAGCTATGTGATAGATGTTATTGAGCATCTTTGTCTCTCTCTGCAGGGAGTCCATTATATTACGGATATTATCACTCAGGTATTCAAACTCATAGACGCCTTTATATGTGGGGCCTTTACCCTCTTTCAAAGGGCTTATTATACTGTCGATGGGCATTTTGATGAACCTGTGCAGGAAATAAATAATCAGGAAGGTGCTCAGTAGAAGTATGAATGCAGTTGCACCATATGCAGACTTTACCTTATTTATCAGGACAGAGTACCCGGCTGCATCCTTAATCAATAGTATGTGCCATTTCCATTGCTGAAAGTCCATGTGATACACATAATATTTCTTTCCCTCATACCACAGGTCTGAAACCATATTCTCCTTAATCTTGTTTTGTTCGGTCTCCAAAAGCTCCGGGGGGAAATCACCGGTCGAAAACACGCTCTTCCCCCCCTCTATTATAGAGCCTTTGAGCTTGTTCTCCCTCATATAGTCTTCTATCATACCAATGGTTAATCCCTTATTTATCCTTTTAACCTTGTCATCAGCAGCCCTGCCGCTCTGCAGAAGTTCATTCAGGCTTTCATCACTGATACGGTATATGTCATGTGCCATATATGAGAAACTCTCTTTTATCTGTCTGTCTGCAAACTCCGATGTCGATCTCAGGACAAAGAAATAGAGGCCGAATCCGCTTAAGAGGATTATTGTGATTACAGGTATGATGATCCTTACCGGGAGGCTGTTTGTTATCTTCTTGAATTTATTCATTTAAATATGGGGGGTGCGGTTTTGAGTTGCTCAGGCCAGACAATCTCTTTCCTGCCTTTCTGCCACTGGATTATGAGAGGGAACTGCTTTGTCTGCATCCCTGTTCTGTCGGCACTATATCTTCCGATGATACTCATTGTATCCATTGCAGACAATATATCCCTCAACCGCCCCCTGTCCAGGTTTCCTGACTTTGTTATGGCAGCCCCCAATATCTGACCTGCTGCATAGGCATCGGCAGCATGATAGGATGGTCTGACCCTGTATGTCTTTAGAAACTGCTTATAAAATCCCTTAGAGCCGTGGACGTTCACATGAGGCTCCCACCAGGATGAAGAAAAGGTATATTCAGCATCAGGGCCGAGCATCTCGTAAAATTCATCTAATGCAGGACCTATAGAGGCATAAAAGGCTTCAGGATGCCATCCGCTCCTCTTCAGTGAGAGGCGCATATCCACAGCCTCATTGAAATGCCCACACATGATAACAACCCGGGCACCTGATGCCTTTACCCTTTCAGCAATAACATCGAGATTCCTGGTACCTTTTTTAAATCTCTCAAAGGAGATAACCTTAAGCCCGAACCTCTCTGCCCACTTCTTTGCACCCTTTGCAATACCTGTGGAGAAGGCATCATCTGTACTCACAATGGCAATATCGTCCAGGTCATTCATGACCAGCAATTCAAGGAAACCGACTACATATTTGCTTGCAGGACTAAAAATACCGAAGGCATATTTATAGCCTTTCTGCCATAGACTGTCTGCAGAGGCGCCTGATATAAGCAGGGGGTATCCGTACTTTTCTGTTATGGGGAGTATTGCCTCTGTTATCGCGCTTGAATATGGACCAAAGAGCAGATCAACTCTATCATTTAATATGAGACGTCTATAGAGTGATCTTGCAGCCGGGGGGCTGCTTTTGTCATCATATATAATAAGTTGTATTTTTCTGCCGAGGATACCGCCACGGCTATTTACATCCTTCTGCCACAGCTTAACCCCCTTCAACTGCATATCCGCCATCCAGGAGTATTTCCCTGTCAACCCAAGTGTCAGACCAATCCTGACAGGCTCGGCAGCCATTGCAGGCTTTGATGGAAGAGATATAAAAAGAAACAGTAGACCAGCTAATACATAAAATCTTTTCATCCGGACACCCCTTAAGAAACTCCTATCTACGTTAGACGCTGGGGACGTTCTTTTATTTTTTCTTACCTATTAAAAAGATGATATCTCCCCTTTGAAGAACAAAATCAGAGCCGGGCCCATGTATCATTTTATCACCACGTTTAACAGCTATTACAAGTGCTCCGGTCTTATCGCGGATATTCAATTCCCTGATAGAGGAGTTAATAGCAGGAGAGCCGCTCTGAATGATATAGCTTTCATAATCTACATCGGGCATTAATGCTATGTTATCATAAAATAGTTTTTTTGGCGTATCCCCTTTGATGAACAACCTGTAATGGTCTTTCCTGAATTTCTCAGCATATTGATCTGACAGGGGTTTGGGCATTTTATAAAATTGCAGTACCCTTGAAAAGAGTTCGATGGATGTCTCAAACTCCTCGGGTATCACTTCATCCGCCCCAAGAGCAAGAAGATCTTCAACCTCTGCCAGGTATCTTGTTCTCACCAATATATAGATGCGAGGGTTCAAATCTCTGGCAATCTTGACGATCTTTCTCGTTGCTGAAGGATCGGATATTGCTACTATAAGAACCCTTGCCCGCTCGATTCCCATCTTGTGAAGGATTTCCGGACTTGTCCCGTCACCATAAAAGATTGGTTCACCTTCTTTACGCATCTTTGTAACTGTCCGGCTATTTAGTTCAAGAACTACATAAGGCACCTCAAGCTCTTTCAGGACGAAGGACAGGTTCCTGCCGTTAAGTCCAAACCCGACGATAATAACATGGTCTGTTTTTTTGGTCTTTACACCGGTGATTTCAGCTGCGGCTTTCATCCTATGGAGCCTCTGAAGGACTTTCCGTGAAGTAATCCATGTTGATATCCGGGGAGAGAAGGTAACAAACAGGGGGGTAAGGAGCATGGTAATTATTGCCGATGATAGAAAGAGTTGATAGCTACCTTCATTGAGAAGCCCTGAGTTAAGGGCAGCTACTGAGAGGACAAAGGAGAACTCCCCTATCTGGGCAAGTATCAACCCGCTATGGAGAGAAATCCTTAAGTGGTTGCCCATTGCGGATATAGCTGCGGTTGTAGCTAATGTCTTGAGTACAATAACGGCAATAACTATCAATCCCACAGTTGATAAATTTGCAACGAAGAAGTCGATATTCATGAGCATTCCAACAGAGATAAAGAATAAGCCGTTAAAGCTGTCCTTAAAGGGCAGTATGTCCGAGATTGCCTGATACGAATACTCAGACTCGGAGACAATGAGTCCTGCAATAAAGGCTCCAAGGGCAAGGGAGAGGCCAAGCTTGTATGTAAGAAAGGCTGTGCCGAGACATATAAAGATAATGCTGATCACAAAGATCTCCCTCTTTCTGGTGCGGACAATCTGGTAGAGTACCTTTGGAATCAACCATCGGGCTGAAATAATAATAGCGGTTATGATCCCGACAGACTTTAACAGGACCCAGAGCACACCGGTAAACTCGTTGTTGGTGCCGGAGAGTATCGGAATCATCAACATAAACAGGACAACGCAGAGGTCCTGAAAGACCAAAATGCCAACGCTGATTCTTCCATGGGGAGAGTCAATCTCTGCCCTGTCAAAGAGCATCTTCATTACGATGGCTGTACTGCTCATTGAAATGAGAAATCCGAATACTAAAGAAGTGTTTATCTTTTGCCCCAGGCTATAAGATAGAAGAAAAACAATCAATGAGGTTATAAATACCTGAAGAAAACCCCCTACCAGGATTGTTCTTCTGAGGGTCAGCAGGTTTTTAAGAGAAAACTCAAGTCCTATGGTAAACAGGAGGAGGATTACCCCTATCTCTGCAAAGATTTCAACAAGGTGAATATCCGTTATAAGTTCGAGGCCATGGGGTCCAAGCAAAATACCTGCTATCAGAAAGCCCACGATAGAAGGAACTCTCAGTTTATCAAGGATAAAAACCACTATGCCGGAGAGTCCAAAGATGATTACTAATGATTTTAAAAACTCATACTCTGCCATAGAAAGAGTTTATCATATATATCGAAGGATTGGTAAATAGGGATGAGGATGCGGGGTCACATCTTAAATATTAAGTATTGGCTTTCTAAAATTTCCTCCTTAAAATAAAAGAAAGTGAAGTGCATGGATATTGTTTCCGGATTTGTAGATATTGATAAGAGTCTTATCGGTTCTTAGTGTATCCCAATCGTAATCATCCGGGATGTTAATATCCGGATCAACAACATCCCGGATCAGCAGGGTATTGCGGCGTGTAAAATGGGCATTAATGCTCTGCATATGACCGCTCACCCATGCCAAATATTCATCGTCGGTAAATCCCATTCTTTTTTGAAAGAAAGGTGATGGTCCATAGGCGCCGTGAACTCCGAAAGAAGAATTCTCATAGGCTGTTTCTGTGCCTTCTCCACTCCCGATAGCGCCACTGCCACCTCCACAGGAGGTGAAGACAATGAGGAGCAAGAGAGTTGTTGTTTTAATAATATCGAACATAAAATCCTGTTGACGTTCATTTTATGTTTCATGATTATTGTTTAGCTCTTTTCAAAGGGCTCCGGATGTCCCGAAAGCGTTCGGGACATCCGGAACTTATTGAAAAGAATAGATTCCGGCTTAAGGACTGCCGGAATGACAGATAGAGGGACTGACTTTATACACAGACTCTATTTAACCCGGACAGTGTAAAGGTACTGTCCGGGCTGATTTGTTACGGCCTTCCTGAAAGAAAGGGAGGCCCACCTGGCCCATTATCGCCAAATCTCTTAAATCGTCTCTTCTTTGCCTCTTCAAGTTTGGTTGTCATCCTGTAACTAAAGGTATAAATATACTTCTGGTATTTCAACACAAGCTCTTCAATCGCCTTATTGTTTCCCGCGAGGTATTTTCTTATTATATTGATGTCCTCTTCCATCTGATTATTTAGACATGCAAAAGAGAGAAAAGGTTTAAAATAGAGATGACGGACAGGGCGGTATCCGGGGGAAAGGTATTATCGGGGGTAAAGCCGGAGAGGATGACGCCGGAGCAATAATCCCGGGAGATAAAGACGGGATGGACATTACCCATCCTCTTTTTGGTTTTCCTTCAGGAGTTTATATTCAATACTGTCAACGAGTGCCTGTGGACGGAGGGTCTACATATTTCACAAAATGAGACTGAGATAGCCTGACAAACACATAGATTTACGGGGTGTAGCGTCGGCATATTTTATTTTTCTTGAAACCTTATTTCTGGTATAATTTCTTTATCCGTAATTCAAGCTATCCCGCAGCTTATTTGCGGGTTAGACAAAAAAAAGGGGGAAGAGATTGACATGAAAAAATTGATCTTCATTTTATTTCTCATTTGTTCTACGTATTCATATGCAGCAAACCTTCAACCATCGGATACCCAGTTGATTAAGGCTGCAGGCGTCCCCCTGTTTTCCACGGCTATGTTTGTCTTTGGGAGCAAGGATCTTGGATTTCGTTTCGTGACAAGCACTCCCCCTGATGATGTACGCCGATGGTATCGCCGACAGCTGCCCAAATGGTCATTACTCGATAATTTTGGCAGCTGGATCTTATACAACGGCAATCCAGGATTAGGGATGGGAGCAGTAATGTCGAAAAATCAAATCAATGTTCAAAACAATAATAAGCTTCCGGGATGGTATGCCTTAGACAAAAACATGACGACCGAAATCGTGATCATGATTGTTAAGTAAATCATTCGCCATTAACGTTGCTAAGTACGGGGGCGGTATCGCTATGCCTGGTTATCAGGCAAACGCAAAAGAGAATTTTCGGTAAGAAGCCTAACAACAGCTTTGAGCAGGGTTGGGTTTTTCGCCGGCGCTCAAAACCCGGGCTCTCAAGCAGAGCGTTAGACTGATAAGAATAGAACAGCGAAAAAACGATTATGAAACAAAAAATCAATTTTATCAAATTCATTAAATTATGGGGAATCTTTCTCTTGATAGCTCTTGCAGGTATCACTATCAGCCTTGATATTGTGAATAGCTACCGAGATTTCAATATTCGTGCGAAAAAAATGCGTGCAGATTACGTTGCACAGCAGAAATGGATGATAAAACAAGAAGTTCATCGTGTTGTCGATATGGTAAACCATGAAAGAGCACGAAGCGAGATATCAGCAAAAGAGATAATCAAAAAAAAAGTTTATGATGCGTATAAGATCGCTCAAAGTATTTATGATAAATTTAAAGATATTAAAAGTAAAGACAAAATACAAAAAATTATTATAACTGTCTTAAGATCGATCCGCTCTAATAATAGCCAGGGATACTACTTTATAAATTCTTTATCAGGCAAAAATATTTTACATACGATAATCCCTTCCTTTGAGGGTAGAAATATTATTAATTTGCAAGATTCTAAAGGTAAATATGTCGTGAAAGAAGAATTAGGATTGTTTAGAGAAAAAAGCGAGGGATTTGTAACAAGTTATTGGCCAAAACCAAATTCTGGCTTAAAGGGAAATTTTAAAAGAATTACTTTTATCAAGCTATTTAAACCTTATAATTGGTTAATTGGTGCCGGAGTATATGTTGATGATGCTGAAAAACAAATAAAGGCGGATTTGCTGGCAACCATTAGCAGAATCAGGTTTGGCAAAGAAGGATATATTTTTATTAATAGATTAAATGGGGATGCTTTAGTTTCAAACGGAAGACTTTTTTCGGGAACAAAAAAACTATGGGAGGTTTTTAATAAGAATCCTGAAAAGATGAAAAATGTTTTTAAAAAGGAGTACAATGCCGCCTTAGAACCTGAAGGTGATTATATTTATTACTCGCATATTAAGTTAACCGATCCTGATAAAGTATCGCCGAAAGCCTCTTTTATTTACGGAATTCCTGATTGGCAATGGCTTGTCGGTGCCGGCTTTTATCTCGATGATGTGGAAAGGGATATTGCCTTGATGAGAACCAAATTAGACAATCAGCTCAAGGCAAAAATGTTCTATTTCATAATAATCGCTATGGGAATAGTAGCTATTTTTCTGTTTTTATTTAACTGGCTGACCCGCAGACTTAAAAATGATTTCAGCCTGTTTATCTCATTTTTAAACCGGGCGGCTTTTTCTAATAAACCAATTGACCTGGATATGGTTCGATTTGTTGAATTCGAGGAGATGGCGAGAGATGCCAACAAGATGCTACAGGACAAGATCCATGCTCAGCAAGAACTTCTGAATGAAAGAGAACAGCTTTCTATAACTATACGTTCTATTGGTGACGGGGTTATCACTACTGATAAGTCAGGAAGAGTTGAGATAGTAAATATGGTTGCGGAAAAACTCACCGGTTGGAAAGCGGAAGAAGCAAAAGGTAAACCCCTTACCGAAGTATTTAACATCATCGATGAAAATACCAGAGAGGTAGCACCCAATCCGGTCAGCAGAGCATTGGCGGAGGGACAGATTGTCGGACTTGGAAATCATATTATTCTTATTTCAAAAGATGGAACTGAGTACAATATTGCCGACAGCGCTACTCCCATCACAGATATAGAAAATAATATCCGGGGCGTTGTTCTTGTTTTTCGTGATGTTACTGAACAACTGAAAACAGAAGCAGAACTCTTAAAGTCCAAAAAACTTGAATCTGTCGGTGTGCTGGCTGGAGGCATTGCTCATGACTTCAATAATATACTCACGGGGCTATTCGGGAATATTGAGCTGGCAAAGCTGAAAACTCCCCGGGGTCATCCTGCCTATACCTACCTTGAAACCGCTAATCAGGCATTGGAGAGAGCGACCAACTTGGGGAAACATCTTCTTACCTTTGCCAAAGGCGGAGACCCCATATTGGAAACGGTAGATCTGAACGCGGTTGTTCAAACCACAGTAAGGTTCAACTTGAGTGGCAGCGATGTGAAAGCACATTTTAACCTGCCTGATAATTTATGGCAGGTTAATGCTGATAAAGGACAGATCAACCAGGTGATCGCCAATCTGACTATTAATGCCAAACAGGCCATGCCTGAGGGAGGCAACCTGTATATTGATGCTGAAAATATTGAAAACCTTAATAAAATCGTTACACATCATTTATCAGGCGATTTTGTCAAGCTCAGCATTCGGGATGAAGGGGTAGGCATTCTCCCAAAACATATCGAGAAGATATTTGATCCTTTTTTTAGTACCAGGCGGATCGGTAGCGGTCTGGGACTGGCAAAAGTACATAGTATTATTACAAAACATAACGGCCACATCAGCCTTGATTCCACACCTGGAGTTGGCACAACCTTTACCCTTTATATCCCGGCTGAGAAGTCTTCCCGGAAACCAATAACCACGACTCACCCGGATTTGACTGAAAAACCGAAATCTTCGTCCGGACACATACTGGTCATGGATGATGAAAAAATAGTCAGAAATGTCACAGCAGCAATGCTTGGCTCATGTGGATATACGGTTGATTTTGCTGCGGATGGAAAAGAAGCAATAGAAAAATATATCGCTGCCGCCAAAAGCGGCAATCCCTTTGATATTGTGATTATGGATTTAATCATCCCCGGCGGCATGGGCGGTAAAGAAGCAGTCAAGGAACTTCTTGCCATTGATCCCGAGGCAAAGATTATTGTTTCCAGCGGCTACTCAACTGATCCTGTTATGGCCAATTACACAGACTATGGATTCAGGGGTCGGCTCATTAAGCCGTTTCAGATGAAAGATTTGAAAAAAGAATTATCCCGCATAATGACGACAGGGTGAATAAAATCGCCTAATTCTTATAAGACTTCCGGTTGTCAAAAGAAAAAACATCCCTTATTGGAAAAAATTAAATTTTCTTCTTTGAAAGGATACCGGGAACTTTCTAAGAGATATTGCGTATCTAACTAGAGTCTGTGTATAAAGTAAGTCTCTCTATCTGTCATTCCGGCAGTTCTTAAGCCGGAATCTATTCTTTTCAATAAGTTCCGGATGCCCGATTACAGACTTCGGGCATGACAAAAATAAAAAACGGCAGTTTATACACAGACACTAACTATGAACACAAGACTGAGTCGAAGGGGTTTTTGTGGAAGACATCGATGTGGTAAGGTTGGTTAAGGACGGGGATATAGAGGCATTCTCGATTCTTGTAGAAAAGTACCACCGGCACCTGCTTAATTTTATTTACAGTCTCGTAGGCGATGAAGACATTGTAGAAGACATCGGGCAGGAGGTTTTCCTCAGTGTATACAAGTCTCTAAAAAATTTCGACGATAATAGAAGCACCCCTTTTTCCGCCTGGCTCTTTATCACTGCAAGAAACCGCTGCATCAGTGAACTCAGAAAGAAACGAGGCCGGAAAATGATCGCATTAGAGGATGCGGCCGGTATTATAGCTGATGATAAAACAGGTATGGAGAGGCTTATTGAGAATGAACGCAGGCAGGCAGTAAAGGCTTCATTGGAACAATTGCCGGAGCATCATCGAAGTATAATCCTGAGGAGTTTGCAGGGAGATTCTATGGATGAGATAGCAAAAGGCGAAGATATAGCTCCCGGGACGGCAAAATCGAGGCTTTTCAGGGCAAGGGAAAGGCTTAAAATTTTTGTCAGGGAGTATTTTGGAGGCAAGGGTTATGAAAAAATTTAAACCTTCAGATGATTTTGTATCGAAGGTCATGAGGGATGTCTATTCCTGTGAAAAGACAAAAGAAATGAATATCCCGCTTTCTCAAAGACTTATTTCTTCAAGGCTCGTACGTTACGCAATGTCCGCAGGCGGGCTGGTCCTCGGTATCTGGAACCTTACCAGGCTCTATCTTACCGTCTTTGCTCCCGTAATATGCAGATAACAGGGAACCTTTTTACACTTATCCCGTACTCATAGTTAAAAACATGATGGAGGCAGATATGAAACATGAAGAAGAAATCATAGAAAGAAAGAGCTGGATCGCCGCTGTTATGGGCATGACTATGACAGGGATGGGGCAGATTTACAATGGCGGATTATTAAAAGGTGTAAGCCTTTTTGTTGTTTTCATCGTGACGTTTGTCGTTGGTTTCAGACTGTCGGTCTATCTGCCGGATAAATATTTTATCGTTGGTATCACTCTCTCGCTGGGAGCAACACTAAGCGTCTATATATATTCAATTGTTGAGGCATATAGAAAATCCTCAAAACAAGGAGTTGGGTATAAACTAAAGTTTTATAACAAGTGGTATTTTTATATTGCGGCATGGGCGCTTTGTTTTTTTATTACCGGGACCGCAAACTTGTATATCCGCGACAATGTTTTTGCACTCTACAAAATCCCGGTCGACTACCATCAGCCGGTGGTGTTGAAAGGTGATAGAGTAATTGCGGACAAAACGGCCTATAAGCGGAAGTCTCCCCAGAAGGGTGATATTATAGTTTTTGTATATCCCGATGACAGAAGAAAGGTCTTTCTCAGAAGAATAGCAGGATTACCGGGCGATGTCTTGGACCTTGAAGGCGGACAGGAATATACTGTTCCCCATGGCACCATATTCGTGCTGTGTGAAAGCAGGAAGGGCAGCCGTTGCCATGACAGCAGGGACTTCGGTCCTGTGCCGCTCAGAGATGTTATAGGTAAAGTCCGACAGGTTATCTACTCATATGGTACCGACGGGATGAGATGGAACAGGACAGGGCTGACTTTCGGCAAATCGCCGCGGGCGGAAAAACACTCAAGTTGATATTATAGAAGTTGAAAGTCTTGACATTAAAATTCAGGGTTGGAAGATATTGAATAATAGAACGTCTCATTATTAATGAATATGTATGATATTATCATCATAGGTGCCGGCATAAGTGGCTTGAGTCTATCACATTATTGTACAAAAGAAGGGCTCAAGACTTTAGTAATAGAAAAGAGCAATAGAGTTGGGGGTACTTTTCACTCGCATCGTTTCGAGGGTGAAGCCCCGGATTTCTGGATTGAAGCAGGCGCCCATACCTGTTACAATTCCTATCGCAACTTAATAGGGATTATCGAAGACTGTAGAATTCGTGACCGAATGATTCCGATGGAAAAAGTCCCTTTCAGGATGCTGGTTGATAATCAGATCAAATCTATTCCTTCACAGATTAATTTCATGGAACTCCTGTATTCAGCCCCCGGAATATTTACTCTGAAAAAACAGGGAGAGAGTGTTGAGTCTTATTATTCAAGAATTGTGGGAAAGCACAATTTTGAGAGAGTATTTTCACATATCTTTAATGCAGTAGCTTCTCAACGGACCAATGACTTCCCTGCCGATATCCTCTTCAAAAAGCGTATTCGCCGCAAGGATATACTTAAAAAATACACCTTTCGGGATGGCCTCCAGACTATTACTGACTCAATAGCCTCACAGCAGGGAATAGAAGTTCAAACAGGCAAAGAAGTTAAGTCAATCCAGTCTATTGATAATCAGTATGAGATTGAAACGGGGGACGGTAGTCGTTATCTGTCTTCAAGTTTAGCATTGGCAAATCCTGTATCAGTGGCAGCAGAACTCCTTCAGAGTCCATTCCCTGATATCTCTCAGCAATTATCCCGAATAAAGATGGCAAAAGTCGAATCAGTAGGTGTAGCAGTGAAAAAAGAGATGGTCTCTTTAGAACCCTTTGCGGGTATTATTCCCCTAAAAGACAGTTTCTTCTCAATTGTGTCGAGAGATACCGTTATAGATGAACATTATAGAGGTTTCACCTTTCATTTCAGGCCGGATATTATGGACATGGAATTAAAACTCAAACGAATCGGTGAAGTGCTGGGGGTACAAAGGGATCAATTGAATCATGTCATTGCAAAAGAAAATTCTGTCCCCTCACCGAAGATTGGACACGGCAGGTTAATCAATACGCTTGACAGTCTCATCGCCGATAAGAGTATTCTATTAACAGGAAATTATTTTTCAGGAGTATCAATCGAAGACTGTGTATCGAGATCCCTTAGTGAATTTAACAGGTTAAAGAAACTGCTATCCAATCGTTGAGGCGTTAAACGAAATAATCGGGACATAACAAATGGATCATCAGGATATATCATCGGATTTTCCTTTCAAGTCAAACTATGTCGACATTCATGGTTCCAAAATCCACTATATCGATGAAGGATCAGGTGACCCCATCATCTTTCTCCATGGTAATCCCACATCTTCATATTTGTGGCGCAATATTATTCCCTACCTGAGCTCCTGTGGACGATGCATAGCACCCGACCTCATCGGAATGGGCAAGTCGGATAAACCCAACATCGATTACCGGTTTGTTGACCATGTAAAATATGTGGAAGGCTTTATCGAAAAAAAGGGTCTCAGGAATATTACTTTTGTTATTCACGATTGGGGTTCTGCCCTCGGTTTCCACTACGCAATGCATCATGAAAAAAACATCAAGGGGATTGCTTTTATGGAAGCGATACTGAAAACTGCTACATGGAACGATTTCCCGAAGGACTTTAAGTTGGGATTCAGGCTTTTTAGAACCCCGGTCATCGGTTGGCTATTGATTGTGGTTATGAATATATTCATTGAACAAATCCTGCCAAAGGCTATAGTCCGCAATCTGACTGAAAAAGAGAAAAACTACTATAGAGAACCTTTCAAGAGACTTAAAGACCGGAAACCCATCCGGCGTTGGCCGAACGAAATCCCTATTGACGGGCAACCGGTTGATGTAACCGAAATTGTTCAATATTACAGCCGGAAACTACAGGAATCCGATCTTTCGAAATTACTGTTTTTTGCAAATCCCGGCGGCATTATAACTTCGACAGTGGTCGAGTGGTGTCAACAAAATCTGAAAAATCTAAAAACAATAGACATTGGAAAAGGGATTCATTATCTTCAGGAAGACAATCCACACCTGATTGGATCAGAACTGGCAAAGTGGTATAAAAGTCTTTGATAAGTAATAAGGATACAAAAGACCCGTACCCGCCGACTGGTGCAAATACGAAGCTCGTATCGTTAAGTCCGGCGATTGCCCCTTGATTAGCCCGGATAAGTCATAAACCATCACTGCGGACGGCGTATGTGTAAAAATCCGCATGTCCGGCCCGCCGGTTTTCACTGCCACCTCATTCATAACGATTTTCATGCAATCAGGTCTTTCTTCCTCCACAAGTATATATAGAGTCTGTGTATAAACTGCCATTTCTTGTTTTTGTCATGCCCGAAATCTGTAATCGGGTATCCGGAACTTATTGAAAAGAATAGATTCCGGCTTAAGAACTGCCGGAATGACAGATAGAGGGACTGTCTTTATGGACAGACTCTATATAGTGTCTGTGTATAAACTGCCGTTTTTTATTTTTGTCATGCCCGAAGTCTGTAATCGGGTATCCGAAACTTATTGAAAAGAATAGATTCCGGCTTAAGAACTGCCGGAATGACAGATAGAGGGACTGTCTTTATACACAGACTCTATATAGTGCATATACGGATTCGAGCCATTTCCGCCATCCGCCCGGCGCCCGATTCAGGAATAATGCGGGTTAGATGACTCAATTTGGTCAATTTGCGCCCTTTACTTTATTCACGGATTATATTAAAATTTATATCTTGAAAATCTTCCCGAATAGCCGGGATAATATGTTATCGCTATAAGTTGAAAGGAGGTATGGAGTTGGTCAAGATCAGATTAACCAGGATGGGTGCTCACAAACGTCCATTTTACAGGGTCGTTGTCGCTGATTCGCGTTCAAGAAGGGACGGCCCTTTTATAGAGATTATCGGCACTTATGATCCCAAAAAAGAACCGTCAGAAATCATGATAGATATCGAGAAGGCAAAATCATGGTTGCAGCATGGAGCACAACCAACAGATTCTGTTAAGAGACTATTACAAAGGGCTGGCCTCGACGCAGCCTAAACCCGATGGAGGTAGCAGATGATGAAAGAATTAGTTGAGATGATGGCAAAGGCTCTGGTTGACAGGCCCGAAGAGGTGAAAGTTACCGAAGTTGATGGTGAAAAAACTACTGTATACGAATTGAAAGTTGCCTCAAGCGATCTCGGAAAGGTCATCGGCAAGCAGGGCAAAACAGCCCGCGCAATGAGGACCATACTATCTGCAGCCGGAACAAAGATAGGAAAACGCTGCGTACTTGAAATCCTGGAATAAAAATAGACTTGTAACGATAGGTAAAATAGCTAAACCAAAAGGGGTAGGATCCCAATTAAGGGTTCTACCCCTTACATATGACCCGAAGAGGTTTCTTGACCTGAGTTACATACTTATCGAAAAAGATGGTAAACTTACAAAAAAAACCATTGAAAATACAGAGTTATCAGGCAAATACATCTATCTGGAATGTAAAGAGATCAAGTCCAATGAAGAATGCAGATTATATACAGGATGTGAAATCAGGATCCCTGAGTCGGAAAGTCCTGAGCCACCCGAGGGGAGTTATTATCATTACCAGATAATCGGCCTCGAAGTGTATACCGACGCAGGCCGGTATCTGGGAAAGGTAAATAATATACTCGAAACCGGCAGTAATGATGTCTATTCAGTGGTAGACAATGACAGGGAAGTATTGATTCCTGCGATAGAGGATGTAATTATGGAAATAGATATCAAAGGAAACCGTATTGTAATCCATCCGGTTAAAGGACTGTTAAGTGATATTTGAAGTACTAACAATTTTTCCCTCCATTTTTGAGACATATTTCAATACCGGGATACTAAAAAAGGCGGAGGACAAAGCCCTTGTATCTTTCAGGGTATTCAACCTGAGGGATTTTACTCACGACCGTCATAAGCAGGTTGACGATTACCCCTATGGCGGTGGTGCAGGCATGGTCTTCAAGGCAGAACCTGTAATAGAAGCCGTAGAACATATTCGGGAAGATAATAAAAACAGGAAAGTCATACACCTGTCTCCCCCGGGGGTGCCCTATTCACAGAAAAAGGCAGAGCAGCTCAGGGATTCATGCGAAGCCATGCTTTTCATATGTGGGCGTTATGAAGGAATTGATGAAAGGATAAAATGTGTGGTAGATGAAGAAATCTCGATAGGAGACTACATCTTGAGTGGCGGAGAATTGGCCGCTTTGGTTATAATAGACAGCATTACAAGGCTCATCCCGGGCGCTCTGGGAGACGAAAATTCGTCGAGGGAAGAATCGTTTTCATGGGGTATTCTTGATTATCCCCATTACACGAGGCCAAGGCGGATAAGAGGCATGGATGTGCCCGAAGTACTTTTGTCGGGCAATCATGAAAAAGTGCGGTTCTGGAGAAGAAAGCAGGCGCTCAGGAACACACTGATCAAGAGACCTGATCTGTTTAAGGACATCAAACTTGATAAAGATGATAAAATACTTTTTGATAAGATAAAGGAGGAACTCAAGCATGAACAGGATAAAGGCAATTGAGGAATCTTTCAGGAAAGATATACCGGATTTCAATATCGGTGACTCGGTCAGGGTATATGTAAAGGTCATTGAAGGTGACAAGGAAAGATTACAACACTTTGAAGGAGCGGTTATAGCGCGAAAGGGAAGTGGAACCAGGGAGACCTTTACAGTAAGAAAGATTTCATTTGGTGTTGGTGTTGAAAGGATTTTCCCTTTACACTCTCCTATTATAGACAAAATCAAGGTGATCAAGAGGGGTGTGGTCAGGCGGGCCAAACTCTATTACCTCAGGGGAAAGAAGGGTAAAAGCGCCAAGATCAGAGAGAAGGATATCAGGAGAAAATAAGCGCTGTACATATCATGGCGCTACCATCTTTAATACCGTGAGTGATATTTTCCTGTTTGACAGCCGTATCAGGGCTGAAGGGTTTGATATTATAGCCGGCATAGATGAAGCAGGCAGGGGGCCTCTTGCAGGTCCGGTTGTTGCTTCTGCTGTTATACTGGGGGAAAACGACATTATACCGGGTGTAAAAGATTCCAAAAAGCTTACCCGAAAACGGATAAAATCCCTCTTCCGGGATATCGTATCAAAATCGGTTTCAATCGGTGTGGGTATAATCGACTCCACGGAAATTGATAAAGTGAACATTCTTAATGCTACGAAAAAGGCTATGACCGCTGCAGTCAAAGACCTGTCCGTAACTCCCCGGCTTTTACTGATTGATGCATTAACACTCGAAAATTGTGACATTGCACAGAAATCCCTCATAAAAGGTGATAACAGGAGCGCTTCAATTGCTGCCGCTTCCATAATCGCCAAGTATGTACGGGACTCTATCATGCAACATTATCATACACTATACCCGGTCTACGGTTTTGACAAACACAACGGTTATGGGACAAAATTACACATGGAAAAGATTAATGAGTACGGTCCATGCCCGATTCACAGGCGTTCTTTTTCACCTGTTATGTCATTGTCCCTGCCGTATGGAGATGCCTGAATGGACAAGGAAAGAATAGACGAAGCCCTCGAACTCCTCTGGATACTGGAAGAAGAGGATAAGAATGATCTTAACAGATTCAAACTTTCCTCCGAAGATGAAGATGTCGATACTGTCCTGGAGAAGATGCTTTATGAGGGCGTGATCAGAATTGAAGGCGACAAAGTCCAGCTCACAAGTACAGGCAGGGAAATATCGAAAGGTCTCATCAGGAGGCACAGACTTGCAGAAAGGCTCTTTACCGACGTTTTTGACCTGAAGAAGGCGACTATCCATGAGGATGCATGCAAGATGGAACACATACTGAGCAGTGAACTGACCGACAGTGTATGTACATTCCTTGGACATCCGCCGTTTTGTCCTCATGGGAAACCAATACCGAGGGGAGAGTGCTGCAAAAAATACAGGGTCAACGTTGCTCCTGTTGTCACCAGGCTCAATAATTTCGAGGTCGGACAGGTCGGCAAGATAGTTTTCATTGTATCTTCGGACCCACAGAGGTTAAACCGCCTTAATTCAATCGGGATAATTGCCGGAAGTAACATCAAACTCTTGCAAAGGAAACCATCGATAGTTGTTCAAATAGATGAAACAACGGTAGCGCTGGATCCTGATATTGCTAAAGAAATCCACGTAAAACGCCTTTCCTGACGGGCAATACGATTGTAAACCTGGTACCCTGCCCCTTCTCACTTTTCACATTAATCCTGCCGCCGTGCGCATCAATTATATTGTAGCTTACCGACAATCCCAGTCCTGTCCCCTTATCGGCCTTGGTTGTAAAAAAGGGTTCAAATATGTGGGGCAGGACTTCTTTATCGATCCCGCCCCCGGTGTCCGAAATACTGACATATACCTCGCTGTCCCGTATGCCGGTCTCAATGTTAAGCACCCCTTCCCTGCCCATGGCAGCAATGCCGTTGTTGATGAAGTTAATAAATACCTGTTTCAGCTGATTACCATCTGCAAGAACATAAGGTATTTCTTTATAGTTCTCCTTAATTATTATTCCGGTTGACTTGACATTTAAAGCTGCCAACTTCAGCACGTCCCTTAAAATTTCATTAATATCAGTATCTTTAAGTTCGAGAGATCTCTTCCTGGAAAACTCCAGCAACTGTTTAACGATATCTCTGGCTCTCAGAGACTCCTGTTGTATGATGTCTATATCTCTCATTATTACCTTGATATCCTGTTCATCCCTGATCAGCTCGGCAAAACCCAGGATACTTGTAAGAGGGTTATTGATTTCGTGTGCAACGTTTGATGCAAGTTGGCCTATGGCTGTCAGCTTTGCCGCCTGGACCAACTGCTGCTGAGCCTCTTTGAGTTCATCAATTTTTTTCTTAAGATCACCGTAAAGATGGATATTGTCAAGGGCAACAGTGAAATTGTTGGCAAAGATGCTGACTATCCGCAAATCTTCGGTGTCAAATCTTCCATTTGCCCTGTTAATAATCCTCAGTGCACCACTGAATTCCTCCTTACGTCTGAGCCATACTACCATGAAATTATCCACCTTGAAATCATTGGCTATATCGCTTAACAGCTGCATATCCTCCATTACTTCATTGTGGATGGCAGCCCTCCTGTTAGAGTGTTCATATATCTTCGATAACCTGTCTTCACTTATACGGTATTCGCCTTTCCCCGGATGGGACGATGTAATACTGCACGTCTTTTTATCCTTGTCCATAAGGATTATATCCACGCGCTCGGCATTGATAAGACTCTTTATTCCCTTGACCGCCTCGTCCAATAATTCATTGTTGGTCGACGAACTGTATAATGCCACAGTTACCCTCGTCAGCATCGAGAGCCGGTTCGTATAACTCAGAATCTTCTCATGGCTATCCCTGAGGGATTTACTCATTTCATTAAATGCACTTGCAAAGCCACCGAATTCAGTGTCATCCGTATAATCGGTGGTATAACCAAGATTGCCGGCTGCGACCTCCTTTGCAGCCACTGAGAGCTTGCCCAATGGTAATGTAATAAGCCTGGTCAGATAAGCTGCAACAATCAAGGCGATGAACATCGTTACTAACATCATAACAATAATAAGTTTCTGTATTAATACCACCTTGTTAACGGCTCTTTCAGTTTTTCTCTGGAGCCCGATATTTGCTATGAAAGCCATATCGCGCGTCTGTGCGAGGATCATATCGCCTATTCTGGCGGTTACCATCTTAAGTCTCTTAACCCTCTGCTCATTGGCGGTCGTAGTAATATAAGCGCTTAGCGCCTCCTTATACTGCCCGATCAGATCCCGCACTCCATCTAACTTTTCTTTGATAGCGGGCCGATGGTGACAACCACTGCATTTATTAATCGCCTTGTCAAGAGACACTACACTTCCTACTATTTCATCCAGTTCCTTACCAAAACCGGTTCCCACAGTAAAGAGATTGCTCTGCACGTTCTGGACATTTATTACCAAATCCTGCCTGATAATCTCTACACGGTGAAGTTCTACAAGGGTCCTGAGATCATTACTGATCTGCCTGAGTGAGATAAACGCAAAACCGCCTCCAACTGCAAACAGAAGAAACAGCATAAATAATGCCTTTATAACCTTCTTCTTCATTTATTCCTGTAATTGTACTCCTTTACGTTTACATTCAAACTCTTCAGGAGCCTGTAAACGGGGGTAAAATCATTTACTGAAGCTCGCCTGAATCCTCCGGCTCCAAACCTTTTCAGTACTTCTCTTCCTTTACTGTTATTCGAAATATCGAGTAATGTGTCCAGTAATTTTTTTCTCATTTTTTCAGATATTCTCTTACTAAGGCTCAAGGTCACATTCGGCATATCCGGAGATGTTGCGATAATCTTGAGTTCCTTCTTGATCGTAACATCAGAACTGATCATATCTCTCAGCTCTGTCTCATTAACGAAACCCACATCCGCTCTGCCATCCAGCACAGCGTATACTGAGGCATCACAACTGCCGGTAAAGAAAACTTCCGAAAAAAAATCTCTGATATTGTTAATCCCGTGTTCTTTCATATAAACCACAGGGAACAGATAACCTGTTATCGAAGCCCTGTCCACAAATGCCACTATCTTGCCCTTCATGTCATCCGGAGAATTTATAACACCGTCGCGCCTGACGATAATATGCCCCCTGACCGTCGCATTCCCTTCAGTATCCACAACCGTAACAAGCGGTATGACCCCCAGTTTCTCATATGCTATGACCGTAGTCAGACCCCCCAGAAAAGCGCCGTCCATACCTCTTGAATTGAACCTGTCTATAATATCGCCGTATTTACTCAGAATTGTAAATTTTACTTTCCTCCCGATCTTTTCGGAAATATAACCGGCAAGAGGCATGTATCTTTCCATCTGTTTAAAAATATTCTCTTCCGGGATGAGACCGATAAGAATACCTTCTTTTCCCGGAGATTTATCTTCACTCTTACATGGATCGGGACAAATAAGCATGAACAAACTCAGGAGAACACTTAAAAAAATAATACTTCTCTTCATTTTATTACCTTATCAGCAGATGTAACCAGCCTCATAGGAATTCTCAAACCCAGTTCGGTTGTAAGCCTGAGATTAAAATAAATCTTTGTCTTTGTAACCAATACATGCCTTTTCTTCACTGGACCGCGGCCGGTTATCAGCTTGTATATGATATGGGCCATTGCCCTTCCTATCCTGTCGGCGTCAGGTGTAATCGTAAGCAATGAATATTCTTCCGTCCCATCAAAAATTGACAGAACAGGCACTTTTTTCCCCCTGCATATTTCATAAATTGTCTTAATCCTGTAATTTACAATAGCGCTTCCGGTTAAAAACAATGCATCGAACTGCTCTAATTTGAGCATACTCTCTATATCACTTACACTCTTAACGGGTATCCCGGTTACATTAATAGACAGCTCTTTACAAATCTGCCTGAACTGCCTGTATTGAACTACTGTATCAGGCTCAAAAGGAGAATAGACTACAGCAAGGTTATTTACATCTTTTGCTTCTCTCAAATACCTTATAAAACTTGCGATTGGAACAGTGTATGAGCTGCCATATCCATTTTTTATTTTCTTTATCTTTGACAGACCGTGATCAATGGCCCCATATATAACCGGTATGGACGACGTTGCCGAAAAGGCCGCTTCGGCAGCGCCTGAACCATATGCTATTATGATATCTGAATCGTAAACTACCAGTTTGCGCGCCGCATTGTTCCAGGAAACCACATCCGGAAACGGTCTCTGTCTGATAAATTTTATTTTCCTGGTATCAACACCATATTTATTCAGATATTTTATGACCGCGCCATGAATTATCCTGTAAAAAGACAGATCGGCGCTATAGATAAGACCAATGGTCTTAACGGACGATGCATCAGACTTCTCAATAGGAATGAAAAGCAGAAACGCTGCCAATATAAGGAAAGTGATTTTTTTCATACAATACCTGATCCAGTCAGAAATCTTCTGACACACATACAGTAAGCGGCCATAAATGCATCTCCTGAATTATAGCAAAACCTACTAATACAATCCATGATTTAAATGTATATGAATGTATATAATCAGAATATAACGTTATAATTAGAGGCTGTCCATAAAGACAGTCTCTCTATCTGTCATTCCCCGACTTACTCGGGGTATCTATTCTTTTCAACAAGTTCCGGATGTTCCGAATCCTTTCGGGGGATCACAAAAATAAAAAATGGCAATTTATACACAGACACTATTTAGAGTCTGTCCATAAAGTCAGTCTCTCTATCTGTCATTTCCCGACTTAGTCGGGGAATCTATTCTTTTCTATAAGTTCCGGATGCCCCGAACGCTTTCGGGACATGGCAAAAATAAAAAACGGCAATTTATACACAGACACTATTTAGAGTCTGTCCATAAAGTCAGTCTCTCTATCTGTCATTCCGGCAGTCCTTAAGCCGGAATCTATTCTTTTCTATAAGTTCCGGATGCCCCGAACGCTTTCGGGACATGGCAAAAATAAAAAACGGCAATTTATACACAGACACTAATTAATCTGTAAATGTTATATTTAAGGCATAGAGAAAAAGACTTTTAAGAGGAGGATTTAATGAATTACACTATAGGCAGACAGGGAAGGATAGTTGTGGCAAAGCTAAGCGACGGAGAAGATATTCTGACATCTCTTAAGGAAATAACAACCCGGGAAAATATTCGTTCTGCATTTTTCTTTTTGATCGGTGGGATGAAGGAGGGCAGATTTGTTGCCGGACCCATGAATGATAGCATCCCACCTGTCCCGATGTGGCGCGAACTTGGTGAAAGCCATGAAATATTCGGGACAGGTACGATATTCCGGGAAAAAGATATCCCAAAAATACACTTTCACGGAGCTTACGCAAGGGGCGACAACATAAAGGCAGGATGCCTAAGGGAAAATGCCCGTGTATTTCTTATCATCGAGGCCATTATAATAGAGATTGAAGGTATTAATGCAGTTAGAAGGTTCGACGAAAAAACCGGGCTGACGCTCCTGGATTTTTAAATATTCCCTGACTAATCGGTTGCTATCATAACATCGTATACCCATTTTTAATACAATGGAATCTCAAAAGATTAATATCAAAAAGTATTGGAAAATCCCCCCTTGCCCCCTTTGCCAAAGTGGGAGATTGCTGTTTCCCCCTTTGGCAAAGGGGGATTAAGGGGGATTTGTCACTCAATCATGTTATGCGTTATCTTTCTCTACGGCCTTCTTTTTCCGTGGCTCTCTGTCTTTGATGCTTTCTGAATGGTTCACGATGTTATGATATAAACCCACTAATAATTAAGTATCTCCATCAGGTCATGGTAATCCTTCCTGCTATCATCATCAACTGTCCTGGCCAGCCTGGCACTGAATACATCTGCTGCTTTTCCCCTGCTACCCTTAATCTCCGGATCGGCCTTTATTCCCTCGGCAAGGAAAAATGCGGCATCTCCATATTCCTCAATCATGTTATAGCAGAGTGCAAGACCATAGTATACAATGTAAAAACCCGGAGACCTTCTGAGGGCATTCTTATAATTTTTTATAGCCGTTTTATATTTCTTTAACCTGTAATAAGCGTTGCCGAGATTATAATACGCCTCACCGGGCGAAGAATATGTCAGGTTTTTTAATGCATTCTCGAACTGTACGGCAGCTTTATCCCATTTTTTTTCTCTGCTGAAGACAACTCCAAGATTGTTATGTGCCCTTGAATAATCGCCATCAATGTTAAGGGCGGCAATAAAAGATTGCTCGGCCTTATTTAAATCCTCGAATTTCAGGTATATAAGTCCAAGGGCGTTAAGTACGAATTGATTGTTCGGATCATCCTTTAAAGCCTTCTGGAATTGTACAAATGCATCCTGGTACTTTGCCTCTTGCATATATGACAGCCCCATCTCATAGAAAGCATTAAATTGTTTATTGCCGGAAGATTGAGGCGTTGAAGCACACGACAACACTATTAACAACGTAAAATACATCAACTTCTTCATAACACCCCCGAAATTATCATATATTATTTTTGTCACCAGTCTCTACGAAAGCATTTTAATTCATGTATCAAATATTCAATTATGTATAGTATATATCACAATCATATTAATAAACTCAATTAACTCCCCGGCCGGAAAGGTAGCGAAACATATCGGATATCTTCTTCAGCGCCTCCGGATCTTCCACATCGACAATTGCCATCTCGAAACCCTCGTGATTATATCTCAACCCTTTGTACCTTTCAGCCAACCCCAGGAATCTCTCAACACTTATCCCGTTATTCGAAACGAAGGAAACCGAAACCCGCTTTTTGTCAAGCGAGAGTTTTTTTACTCCGAGTTTTTTCGCCATAATCCTCAGAGATACAACCGAGAGTAATCTTCTCATATCCTCAGGAAGCCGCCCGAATCTGTCCGATACTTCATTTGAGAAATCGGCAAGCTCTTCATCACTGCCGGCAAGAGATAATCTCCTGTATAATGATAACCGCATAACATCGTCGCCTACGTAAGACTCCGGTATGCGGGCATCTATGTTTATGACTATCTCAGGGTCTATATCTTCTTTTTCAGTTTCGCCTTTTAATCTCCCAATCTCCTTTTTAAGTAAATCCATATACATATCAAAACCGAGTTCGTTTATATATCCCGACTGTTTGTACCCGAACAGAGTCCCGGCTCCCCGTATCTCAAGGTCTTTCATGGCCAACTTCAGCCCTGCACCCAGATAACTCAACCGCTCAATAGCCTTCAATCTCCTTCTGCCTTCATCGGTCAACATCTTTTCCTTATCGACAAGGAAATATGCAAATGCCTTTATATTGCCTCTTCCCACCCTGCCCTTTAACTGATACAGGTCGGCCAGGCCGAATCTGTCAGCCAAATTAATAAATATAGTATTTGCACCCGGTATGTCTATCCCCGATCCGATAATATTGGTACAAAGCAGCAGATCATAATCATGATTCATAAAAGCAACCATGATATCCTCCAGTTCCCTGCTCTTCATCCGGCCATGAGCAGCCCTGATCCTTATACCAGGCAAAAGCTTCTCCAGGAAAGCCTGCATCTTATCGATATCTGCAATCCTGTTATGCACAAAAAAGACCTGTCCTCCCCTTGATACCTCATAATTTACTGCACCGCGGATCAAATTTCCGTCAAACCTCGATACCGAAGTTCTCACAGACAGCCTTTCTTCGGGAGGAGACTCAATATTACTCATTGCCCTGATTCCGGAAAGGGTCATCTGTAGAGTTCTCGGTATAGGTGTTGCGCTAAGCATGAGACAGTCTACGCCTTTTTTTATTTCCTTGATCTTTTCCTTATCTGCAACACCAAACCTGTGCTCTTCGTCAATTATCAGGAGCCCAAGGTTATTGAACTCTACATTTCTTCTGAAAAGAGCATGTGTGGCTATTATGATATCTATCCCTCCCCGCCGGATTCGCTCGATGGTTTTTTTAATGTGCTTTAACGATTTAAAGCGACTTATATAGTCAATCACTACAGGAAAGGCGGAAAACCTTTCCGTGAAATTTCTGCAGTGCTGTTCACACAGGATCGTAGTGGGCACGATAACCGCAACCTGCTTGCCGTCAAATACAGCCTTAAAGGCTGCCCTCATTGCAATTTCCGTCTTTCCAAATCCAACATCCCCGCATAACAGCCTTTCCATAACAGATGCCGACTCCATATCAGAAGATATCTCGTTTACTGCCTTAATCTGATCTCTGGTCTCTTCATAAGAGAAAAAGCTGTAAAATTCCCTGTGCATTTCAGTATCAGCAGAAAAAGCAAATCCCCTGCATACTTCCCTGCCGGCATAAAGCTCAAGAAGCCTTCCGACCATGGCGTCGATTCTCTTCCTGACACGTTTCTTTTTCCTCTCCCATGTTTTGCCCCCAATCCTGTCGAGCGCAGGAATAACACCCTCCCCGCCTCTGTACTTTTCGATTTTCCGGATATTGTAAAGAGGGACATAAAGTGTGGAACTGTCTGCATACTCCACCACTGCAACATCTATGTCTGTCCCTTCCGCCCTGTATCTCGACATCTCTTTGAATTTTCCTATCCCATGCTCCTCGTGGACAACAAAGTCTCCCCGGGCAATGTCCTCGATATTTTCAAGAAATTTCTCGCCGCCATGATCCAGCCTTCCGGAAAGAACGGCATCTTTCCCAAAGAGCTCTTTCTGGCTAAGAAGCAATAGCCCCCCGGTGTATATGCCCCTCGAAAGGTTGCCGAGTGTGATAACGATCCTGCCCTTATGATTATCTATCTCTTCCGGGTCCACTACAGGCACAAACATCTCATGTTGCTCAAATAATTCCGATATTCGTTTCGCCTGGTAATAGTTAGGCAAGACAATAACTATGTCTTCAGACATATCTTTCAAAGCAGATGGGATATCTTCTACCGAACTTCTGTCATTGAACAGAATACCTTTGCCTTCAAGAGACCTGAATATCCCACTGTTTATTCCGTCAGCCACAAAAGTCAGAGTAGTGATATCTCCGTCCAGGCCTTTTCCCCGGAGTCCTCCTTCAACGTCAAGACACAACCTGTTGCCTTTGATTCTCTCTAATAACAGACTGTCTCCCTCATCTCCGGAGGTATCCACGGCAGGATATATAATAACCTCCGGGATATTTTCAACTGACCTCTGGGTATCTATCCTGAAATATCTCAACGACTCTATTTCATCGCCGAAAAATTCAATCCTTACAGGATATTCAGCCGTGGAGGGGAAAATATCAATAATCCAGTTTCTAACGGAAAGGTCACCCCTCTGTGCTACCATGGGAACCTGACAATATCCAAGCCTCCTGAACCCGTTTACAAGCATATCCCTTTCGATCGTGCCCCCGCATTTCAGAAGCAGGATGTCACCGGCAATCCCTTCCCCGCTCCCGGCATTACCGAGAAGCGCCCTGGGATATGAAACGACTTTTCTTATATCGGGAAGATTATAAAGGGTCCTGGCCCGCATACCGGACTGGTAAGTATCAGACGGATATGGCAGCAGTTCAACGGAACAATTCCTGAAAAACTGCAGATAAAACAGGATATCGTTTTTCAGAACTTCAGCATGGTACTCATCTTCAGCCGAGACCAATAATGGCACATCAAGAAATGCGCACATTGCGGCAATACCGGACCCCCTGAAACCGGTTATGGTATCGCCGCCGGCATCAGCGATCATCCCAAGATTATTCCGGAGTTTTTCTTTTAAGTTCATTTGAAGGTTGATTCCGGGAAACTGAAATAAGATGGCGTTGCAAAAAGTCGCCAGCTACTGCGTTGCATCAAATTATCTCGTCACTGCGGAGTACATAAGTACGCCTCATTCCTCGAAATTCGTGCGCCTTGTATCTGACGATTTTTGCCTGGCCATCCCTTTTTCGGCATTTTTATGAGTCCATCAAATAACGGAATTCATATAGATAAACCGGAAAAATATATTTATAAAGATTTTATTTTCCTGACTATATCGGTAGTGGAAATACCTTTATGATAAGGAAGACTGTAAACCTCCCGCACCAGGTCCGCACCGACAATATCCCCTACATCCCAGTCGCCGCCCTTCACGATAACATCCGGCTTTATTGCCTTTATAAGCTCGTAAGGTGTCTCTTCATCAAAGACAACTGCATAATCCACCATATCAAGAGCCGCAATGACCTCTGCCCGTTCACCCTCCGGCACAATAGGCCTTCCGTGCTTTAAGCTGCCGACAGATCTATCGGAATTAAGACCTACAATCAGGATATCTCCATATTTGCGTGCATCCCTCAGATAACGCACATGACCTGCATGTATGATGTCAAAACATCCATTTGTAAAAACTATCTTCAAGCCGTCAGCCTTAAGCCGGCTTATAATATCCTGAATCTCTCTTCTGTTGACAATCTCTCCCATAACCATTAATCTTAATTGTCAATTCGACTAAAGCAACATTTTCCGGGCCTTTTTAAGTATCTGCCGATCGGTTTTATACACTACTTTATCTACCGCCTCTTCGAGATTCATCCAGGCCACATCCTCCACCTCGCTGTCGTGGTCCGTTGTTTTGCCGTTTACATATCGCATCAAGTAGTAGTGTACCTTTTTTTTGTATTTAACATTTTCTTCCTTTGAGTAGAACCAGTATGATACATCTTCGAGATATGCCTCTATGGTTCCATTTATTCCGGCTTCCTCCCTCACTTCTCTTAAAGCTGTTTCAGCCAGCGACTCACCTTCATTCACCCTGCCTTTTGGCAGTGTAATTACAGTCCCGTTTCTGATCTTTATTAAAATGATTTCAATCTCGTCTCCGTTCTTCCTGTAGACAACCCCGCCCGCCGAGGTTTTTGTTCCCAATAATGCCGGTTTCCTACTCATCTGACGTCTAAATTTATCTCAGAGCTCTTAGTATGTCGCTGTTTATTCGACGCGGTTTCATATTATTACCGACGCAAGCCAGCCTTACAGAAGCTGTAGCAATAATATCATCCGACTGCTCCTTTACGACCTTGTGATTAAAGGTAATCGTAGCTTTCGTAGCATTTTCTATTTCAGAATACACTGAAATTATATCGCCGTACTTTGCCGGCAGGCTGTAACTTATATCTACATGCACCACCACAAAACTAAACCCCTCCGCCATTAGACGGACCATGCTCACACCCCTGTTTTCAAGATACTCGGTTCGTGCTCTCTCAAGGTAGCCAAGATAATTGGCATAATAGACAACTCCACCGCAATCCGTGTCTTCATAATATATCTTGATATCAATGCGATCGTTCAAAGGGACCCCGCATGTCTATTTCGAGATAAAAATTCTCATTATGTCATTGTAAAAGGCTACGACCATCAGGGCAATGAGCAGAGCCAGCCCTACCCTCTGGGCAATCTGCACCGTCTTTTCATTGAGAGGGCCGCCCTTGATACCCTCAAACATAAAGAGCATAAGATGACCTCCGTCAAGAACGGGTATAGGCAGGAGATTCAATATACCGAGGTTTACGCTTATAATCGCCATAAACATAAGATAAGGCAGAAGTCCCGCAGATGCCGCCCTGCCTGACTCCTGAACTATTGTTAAGGGCCCTCCAATATTTTTCAATGAGATATCACCTTTAATCAGTACCCTCATCGAGTCGAAAATGAAAAAACCCATTCTGCCGGTTGCAACAGCACCTTTATAGAAGGCATCGGGAATTGACTTGCTCTCTATAGAGGTAAAGAAATTTGCATTCTGCTTCATTACACCTATTCTTCCAACGGTTATATCTCCTTTTCCGCCCTTTTCCGTTACAGCTTCAGTAACCACCCTGTATTCATAAATTTTATCTCCTCTCTTTACGGAGACATTGATGGCCTCGCCCGGTTTTTCTCTGACATTCTTTACAATATCAAACCATGTATCAATATTCTTACCGTCTATCTTCACAATCCTGTCTCCATCCTTCAACCCCGCCTTCGCTGCAGGCCCACCCTGAACAACTTCATCAACTACCGGCATCAGCGCGTCGATTACAGGAATGTTTATCGGTATCTGGACTGAAAGAAGTATCGTATATATCATATATGTGAGCAAAACATTAAAGACGGGTCCCGCAAATACAATAAGCGCTCTCCTGAAAAGCGGCTGAAACTGGAACGCTCTCTTTTTTTCCCTTTCAGTCAGGTTCTCGCCCGGTTCCTCGCCAAGCATCTTTACATAGCCGCCAAGTGGTATGGAAGATATCAAATACTCGGTTTCACCGATCTTCCTGCCTAAAAGCTTTGGCCCGAAACCGAGTGAAAACTTCAGCACTTTGACATTCATCAATTTGGCAAAGATAAAATGTCCGAGCTCATGAACAAAAATCAGTACCCCTAACAATATAACAGCTGAAATCATGCTCATTTAAGATTCTCCCTGATTACCTCTTCGGTTTTTGCCCTTGTCCACCTGTCAAAATAAAGGATGTCCGAAAGCTCCGGCACATCAACAGGCCGATGCTCTGACATCACTTTTTCTATTATAACAGGTATAGCGTTATATTTTATTTTCTCCATAAGAAACGCATTTACTGCAATCTCGTTTGCTGCATTAAGAACCGCAGGCATTGTACCTCCTGCGCCAAGAGCATCATATGCCAGGCGGAGGCACGGGAACTTAGAGGTATCAGGCTCCCGGAATGAAAGGGTTCCGATGTCACCAAGGCGACAGTCGGACATAACTCCCGGCAACCTTTCGGGATATGACAATGCATATGCAATCGGACCGCTCATATCAGGGCTTGAAAGCTGTGCAATTATGCCGCCGTCTATAAACTCCACCATCGAGTGGACTATGCTCTGTGGATGAATCAGCACCTTTATATTTCCTGCAACGATTCCGAAAAGATGGTATGCCTCTATCACTTCCAGACCTTTGTTCATAAGAGTGGATGAGTCAATAGATATCTTCCTTCCCATCGACCAGTTGGGATGGTCGAGCGCTTCTTTTCGTGTCACGGAATCCAGGTCCTCTTTGCTCTTATCTATAAATGGCCCTCCGGATGCGGTAAGCACCAGACTTTTTACCGACTCCCTGTCACGTCCGTTTATACACTGGTAGATAGCACTGTGCTCACTGTCGACAGGTATAATTTCAGTTCCATGTTCTTCTGCAAGCGCGTTAACATAATCTCCCGCCATAACGAGGGATTCCTTGTTCGCCAGGCCAACCGTTTTTCCTGTCTTTATCGCCTCGATGGTCGGCATGAGTCCGGCTGACCCTGCAATTGCGGACAGAACAAAATCCGAATCATGATAAGACGCTACTTCCCTGATCCCCTCGTCTCCGGCAACTATTTTCAGGGAAGGAAATTCAGATCTCAAAACGCGGTATACATCCTTATCCTGGATCCCGACTATCCCGGGGCTGAAAACCCTTATCTGTTCCGACAAAAGTCTGTTATTGCTTCCGGCGGCAAGGGCTGTCACTGAAAAAAGTCCCGGGAACCGGGTTATTACCTTCAGGGCGGAAGTCCCGATTGACCCTGTTGAACCGAGTATTGTTATTTTTTTCATTGCATACAATATAAATAGAGTCTGTCTATAAATTATAATCCATATGATCCGTCATTCCCCGACTTGCAGGCTGTGTCACAATTCTGAAAACGCATATGATGTCATTCTGAATTCATTTCAGAATCTCGTATTTCCTACATGTTACGTTTTATATAGATCCTGAAACAATATCCCGAGAGGTTTCGGGACACATGGTTCAGGGCCTGCCCTGAATTTATTTCAGGGATGACAATTATGACACAACCCCTTGATCGGGAAATCCAGTGTCTTTCCTACCCCCCTTCATCCCCCCTTACCAAGGGGGGAAAGAGGGGGGTGGATTGTCCGGTCCCCGAAAATACCGGGACAACAGGCAAGCCGGACAATAATAAAACCTTACTTATGGACAGACTCTAAATAGCCACGCGACAAAGGTTTCAGGAAACTATCCATTCTTCATTTACCTGCATTGATCCGGCACTTTCATTTGCCCTGTATAGTCGATCAATTAACTGTTATTACCAATCTTAAATGAATAGCGAGCATATTCCCCGTGGTTTTCCACGGGGCCAAGTGCGCGAATATAATAATACAATTTTCCCTGCATTAGATGCTCTGTGGTCTTGCCACAGGGAAGATCAATTAATCCAGCTTATCATCCCCTCTGTTTATAAAACGATAATACTTGATATTATCCAGTAAACGACAGGCGAAACAACAAGGATGCCGTCAATCTTGTCAAGAATTCCCCCATGCCCGGGGACAATGCTGCCTGAATCCTTTATTCCTGAATCCCGCTTGAACATAGATTCAACCAGATCTCCGATAATGGATACAAAGCCGATCACAAACCCTATAGCTATCGCCTGCAAAAACGACAATTCAAGCGATAATATAATGCTGAAGACATACGAAACCAGAACTGCACCAATAAGTGATCCGGTTGCTCCCATCAGAGTTTTATTGGGACTGACCGTCCTATATAGTTTCCTCCTGCCAAAAGATTTGCCCAGGTAATATGCAAGGCTGTCGGCGCCCCATACGCAGGAGTCCAGATAGATTATCCACTGGGGTCCGAATTCCCTCAATTTTATCTGGTAACTCAGAAGAAAGGGCACATACACGACTCCGGCAAGCACATAAGAAACATCCCTGAGGGCGTTATCCGGAGATTTTTTCGCAAACAGTCTTATGACGGCAACAAGAACAAACAGTACCGCTGCAAAATCCGCGGGCGGTGATCCATCCGTGTAGACAAGAAAAAAGACGACCCCCCCCGATAGTAGACCTATGACACGGTATTTCTTCTCAACACTGAATATCGAATAGAATTCATACTGGCCGGTCATGGATATAAGCATGATCAGAAACAGAAAAAAAACGGGAGGCAGATACATTATATATAAAATAAGCAGCGGCATGAGAATCAGGGCCGAGACCAGACGGGTCCTGTGCATCAGATTTTACCTCCACGTTCTATCTCCCCAAACCGTCTGTCTCTCTTCTGGAAATCACCTATTGCAGACAAGAACTCGTCATTGGTGAAATCCGGCCACAGAGTATCAGCAAAATAAAATTCGGCATATGCGCTCTGCCACAAAAGAAAATTGCTCAACCTCTCTTCGCCGCTCGTCCTGATAACCAGATCAACCGGCGGCAGTCCTGCTGTATCCAGTAGCCCCTCAAATAATTTCTCATCAATATTATCGGCTGATACACCGTCTTTTACTATCTTTTTGACTGCGCGTAATATTTCGTCCCGTCCGCCGTAACTGACGGCAGGGACAAGAGTCATGCCTTCATTACCCGCCGTGCTCACTTCTATCCCGGAAATCAGATCCCTTATCTTCCCGGGAAGCCTTTCCCTGTCGCCGATCACCCTGAAAACTATGGAATGATCGCGGACAAGTTCACCTATCTCGACCTGAAGATAATGAGTGAAGAGACCCATTAATGTGTTAACTTCAAGAATCGGCCTGTTCCAGTTTTCAATGGAAAAGGCATAAAGGGTAAGTACTTTCACGCCGGCATTGATTGCAGCTTTTATTATATCTTTTGTCCGTCTTGCACCCTGCCGGTGTCCCTCAATACGTGATAATCCTCTTGACTGCGCCCATCTCCCGTTCCCGTCCATTATAATGCCTATGTGCCTGGGTATCTTGCCAACTGGTATCACTTATCCCTCCCAAACTATACTATTGTAATGAAAATACATAGAGATTCCTCTTAAAGGGATTTTCGCCCTTCAATATATTACCCATCTTTATACCAAGAAAAGGCCTTACAAGTACAGCTATCCTGTCATCCATAACCGTAAAGTCAAGCAACGTACCGCCGATATCCTTAAGTATTTTTTTCTCATTTACCGATAAACCGTTGACGGCCAACCCGAGAATCTCTCCGGAAGAGAAGCCCAATCCCATGGCATTCCGTGCCACAGGATTCCTGTTTATTACAAGGAATCTTCCATGATACGGAACTATTCTGTCTTTTACATACCATTTCGTTGACTGCATTGTAATGGCCTGTCCGGGTATTGTATATTCCCGTAAAAAACCTCCAAGTTTCTCTTTTCTCCTCCATGTCCTCAATCCTTCAGAATTGAATATATCAATGTAACCTGAGTCGTCCACGACAAGATAATAATCTGAATCCTTTACTCTGAACGGCATAAAGTCATAAATATTGACGCCGGCAGGCAGTTTTAATGCCTCCCCTTTTTCCCATTTATCGCCCTTATTCATTATATAAACATCACCCGAGTACCCTTCATTGCGTGAAAACGCCTGGTAATAAAGTTTTTGTTTAACTGCGCGCATAAACCCGGCAGTTGTATATTTGGTAATCAGGGCACCATTCTTAAGACCAAAGACTTCCGATACCACGCTATTATCAGAAACCCGGGACACATTTACCCCGGAGGTACTGTCGTCTGCCACATCCCCGCCTCCGCTTTCTACAACCGACGTAACGACTATCTCTGCCTTCCCGTCATTATCAATGTCCTGGCAGCCAAGCGCTACAATCTCATTCAAACGACCTGTATTCCTGAAATAGAGGAGCTTAAGGGTTACCCCGAACTTGAATACCTCGATATCGGTATCTATTGCCATTACAAGCTCCCTTGATCCGTCACCGTTAAGATCGCAGGAAGATATAAAATCCGTGGATGACGGGACTTCATAGGAGAGCTGGAAAGAAGTCTCGACTTTTTTCAGGAAACTGTATCCGAACTTGAGTTCCTTCATTTTTTCATCCGATATCCGCCTGGCTCTTTTATAAAACCTCGTCCCGTCCGGATAATAAAGACTCACTTCAAGCATTTCATGCCCTTCAATCTTTCTCTGTTCTACAAAAACACAATAAACCACCTTATGCTTTTCTGCTTCATTCAGCATCACCCCGACATCGTCCTTATCCACTCCCGTTTCGACTATCTGAAATCTGCCGGTATCTTTGAATTTCCTGTAAAGTGCATCACCAACGGCCCAGTCAACGCTCCTGGTCTGATAAAAAAATATTGGTAAGGTTCCACTGGAGATCCTGACCCTGTCTCCGGCCTTTATATCACCGCTCAGAACCTTGACGCTGCTCTCTTTTTCTTCAACGTCCACGACCTCTACACTGCCTGATTCAGACTCTATCTTTCCCAAAAACTCACCTGTCACAGGATGACGGAACTCTTCTCCTTCTCTGAAGACCTTCAGCCTCATACCCTTTCTAATCCCTTCAGATCTGCCGATCCCTATTTCAGCAATGTCGCCTTTTACGCCGGTAACAGTCCCTGAGACAGGCGCAAAATATGAAACAGCATCATCAGCGAAATCACTGAAAATATCTTTTTTTTCCGTTTTATCAGCAAAAGAGTTGACACCAATACACATGATTAATGTAATCAATATGACAATCCTCTTCACCATTAACTCCATATTTTTTAGTTTTGACTTATTTTCCTCACATAAATTTCAGAACATCGGGAGGCAAGGCAGACTTTATATTTCCTCTTAGATCAATAGATCAAAAAATGTATATGTATGTAACTGATTATATCATAACATTATAATAATAAATAATAAGAAAAAATCTGAAATTTCTCATTATGGCTGCCATGATGGTATAATGGAAAATGGCCGGAAGAATTGTATCAATTAATATAAGTGGCCGCAAAGGGGTAAGGAAGAAACCTGTCAGTGAGGTAATAATAAGAGACAATTTCGGCATGGAAGGGGATGCTCATGCCTCTTCAGAATGGCACAGGCAGGTAAGTCTCCTTGCACTTGAGAGTATACGGAAGATGCAGCAAAAGGGGCTTGATGTAAAGCCGGGTGACTTTGCAGAAAATATTACAACGGAGGGCATTGACCTTCCGGGCATCCCTGTCGGAACCCGGCTGCTTATCGGGGCCGATGTCCTCGCTGAAGTAAGCCAGATCGGCAAGGAGTGTCATAGTCGATGCGCAATATACTATCAGGCAGGAGATTGTGTGATGCCTAAGGAGGGTATTTTTATAAAGATTATAAGAGGCGGGATTCTCAAACAGGGTGACATGGTAGAAATACAAAAGGATAATTTATGATAGAGGAAAAGATAAGTGTATCGATTTTGACAATGAGCGACAGGGGCTCAAAGGGTGAAAGAGACGATTTTAGCGGCAGAACTGTTAAGGAATCATTAGACCCTACCCTTTATAAAGTAGTCGAATATGATATAATCCCCGATGACTCCGAAACTATTGTGTCAAAATTGAAAGATTATTCTGAAAAATCGGATCTGATACTTACAACCGGGGGAACCGGTTTGTCACCAAGAGATTTTACGCCTGAGGCTACCTTAAAGGTGATCGACAGAGAGGTCCCGGGGATAGCCGAGGCAATGCGAAATCACAGCATGCAATATACAAATCGTGCCATGCTCTCCAGGGCCGTTGCAGGAGTAAGGAAAGAGTGCCTTATCATAAATCTGCCCGGCAGTCCAAAGGCGGCAAAGGAAAACCTTGAGGCAATACTCGGTACAATTCCCCACGCAGTTGAAAAAATAAAGGGTTCAAAGGAGGAGTGCGCAAGATGAAGGACGTATCTTATTCTATCTCATTTCTGGCCGGAGTAATTTCATTTTTATCTCCCTGCGTACTTCCACTACTACCGTCCTATGTATCGTTTATCACGGGTATATCATTTGAAGACCTTACGGGCAAAACGGACAGGGCAAGAATAAGGTTTCTGACACTCACTAATTCGCTGGCATTCATATTCGGGTTTTCTGCCGTCTTTATTTCCCTTGGAGCCTCTTCATCCGCCATAGGCCGTTTTCTGTTCAATTATCAGGACACGATCCGGATTGCCGGGGGTATCATTATTATTATATTCGGCCTTTTTGTAGCCGGTTTCGTCAACATTGGTCTCTTTTCCAAAGAAAAGAAATTCCATCTTGCAGGAAAACCATCAGGATATGTGGGTGCATTCGTAATCGGCATGACCTTCGCAGCAGGCTGGACACCCTGCATCGGCCCCATACTGGGGAGCATTCTTCTTTATGCCAGCACCAAGGGTTCCGCCCTTTACGGGATCAAGCTGCTGGCCGTCTATTCGCTTGGTCTGGCGATACCATTTCTTATAGCATCGCTCGCAATCAACACCTTCCTGAGTCATTCAAAAAAGATACAGAGATACATGCGAGTGATCATGATAATAAGCGGTCTGCTCATGGTCATATTCGGGATAATGCTGCTGACCAACCAGGTAAGCCAGCTTACACGTTTCTTCCCGGACTTCGGAATTAATTTATAGAAACTTCCAGCACCATCTCCGAAAACACGCAGAGTAGTGTATAAAATCCCCCGATTCTGGTGATTTGGCCCATATTTTTCACAACCCGGAATCGAAAATCTGCATACTATCCCGGGAGGCCCGGAATGAAAAATCCCGTTTCATCTGTTAACTCTAAATCCGGAGGCCCGGATAGACCGGGGGCTGCAATAAACAGGCTGTTACCCAAATATGAAAATGCCCTTACTGTCATTCTGAACTTGATTCAGAATCTAATAAAAATAATGAGGTACGAGACCCTGAAACAAGTTCAGGGTGACAATAAACAAGTTCAGGGTGACAATAAACAAGTTCAGGGTGACAATAAACAAGTTCAGGGATGACAATAAACAAGTTCAGGGATGACAATAAACAAGTTCAGGGATGACAATAAACAAGTTCAGGGATGACAATAAACAAGTTCAGGGATGACAATAAACAAGTTCAGGGATGACAATTTATAGTTTGGGCAACAGCCCGTTAATGAAGGGCCCTGGCCGGTCAACTCTCATGCCTTTTCCATATCTGTTTTTGGGTATCAGGCTTCTGTTTATTTGTAGATCGACAAAAAGAGGTCACCCTTTACCAGGTCATCTCTCATTACCGCATTAACGGTCAGTTCAGTGCGTATGAATCGAGATATTTCTTCAGGCCTGACATAAAAAAGCTCGATGTCCCTTTGAAGTGTATTATATGAAAGAACGTTAAAATGCATGGCCTCCCTGCATAACCCGAAGAGTTTTTTTAATACATTCCTGACCGACTCCTCTATGCCCCCGACCCTGAGATTGAATACCCCGCAACAAAGGATAATATCAAATAATCGCCGTAGACCTGATTCTTCAATGTCTGCTGCAATGAATTCCGCCCCGGGGAATTTACGAGCTGCAAAATCAATAAAATTCTTATTCACATCCACTCCACAATAGCAGAGGGAGAGCCCCTTTTCCAGGATAAAACCGTATAAATCACCCTTTCCGCAGCCGAAATCAAGGATATCTTTGCCGGTGATATCGCCGGTAATTTGCAGAAGCGCCTCATAACGCCGGCGCTGTCCCCCCGGAGCCCACCTCACAGCCCGCGGATCATCGCCGAAATCCTTAAAATGCCTGTCATAAAAAGACAGGAGTTCTTTTTTGCCCAAAGGATCCATAGATAACAATAACATTGATAAAGTCATAAAAAGTCATAAATTGTCTCCCCAGTACAGGATAACCACCCCACTCAGCCTCCCCTTGTTAAGGGGAGGAGAAAGGAGGGGTCAAGGAAAGATTCTTCGACAGGCTCGGAACGACAAAAGAGCCTTTAATACACTTTTTACGAGTTTGTCATTATTGATGGTTTCGTAAAAAGACCCTGATTGTCACCCTGAACTTGCTTCAGGGTCTCATAAGTCGTTTATTTATATAGATTCTGAACCAAGTTCAGAATGACAGAATACAGTATTTCTGACTTTTTACGAGTTTGTCATATTGATCCAAATAATTTTATCCCTTCAGGATAAACTGTTTATATGCCCTGTATGTCTCAAAGAGATCCACCTTTGATGAAATCTCATAGGGGGAATGCATGGAAATCAGCGCAGGCCCGGCATCTATGACATTCATTCCGTACCTGGCAAGAAATTTTGCAACCGTCCCGCCACCGCCTTCATCAACCTTTCCCAGTTCCCCCGTCTGCCAGGTGATGCCGGCCTCGTTCAGGATGTTTCTGATATGAGCTACCCATTCTGCATCTGCATCGTTTGCCATGTATTTTCCACCATGGCCGGTAAACTTTGTGACAACAATCCCTGAACTTAGAAAACTTGCGTTATCATTTTCGTATACAGACTTGTAAAGCGGGTTAACAGCTCCATTAACATCGGCTGAAAGTGCGCCGCTCTTTGAGAGGAGATCGAGCATACTGCCTTCATCAAGCTTTTCACCAAATGTCCTCGCTGCCCTGTACAGCCCCCTGATAAGGAAAAGCGAGTTCATCCCGGTTGAACCCTCCGACCCTATCTCCTCCTTGTCTGCAAGAAATACGACTGCTGTATATTCCGGTTCTTCCACATCGAAAAATGCCTCACATGAAGTAAATGCGCATATCCGGTCATCCTGGCCATATGCGGCGATCATGCTTCTGTCAATACCAAGGTCCATCGCACTCATGGCCGGAACCGCCTCCAGCTCGCTCGATATCAGATCCTCCTCCACTATTCCGTATTTTTCATTGAGAAGTTTTAAAAGGTGCAGCTTTACCCTGTCCTTGCCTTTGCCCTCCTCCGGAATACTCGCCGCGAGTAACGAAAGATTCTCTCCCGTAATAACCTCGGTAGCTTTTTTATCATCCTGCGCCTTGTGCGACAGGTGCGGACAGAGGTCGGGCACAACAAAAACCATTCCCTCATTCTGGCCCAGTCTTACAGAGACAGCTTTCCCATCCTTATCAATAACAGTGCCTCTTATCTCAAGCGGGATGTTTGCCCACTGATATTTTTTTATTCCGCCATAGTAATGAGTGTGAAAAAAGGCAAGGTCATTGTCCTCGTACACGGGAACCTGCTTCAGATCAATTCTCGGGCAATCGATATGTGAGGCTATGATCCTTATCCCGTCCGCAACCGGCTTCCTGCCCTTTCTGACAAGCATAAGGTTTTTACCCCTGTTTGCAATAGATATCCTGTCCGAAGAATTTTCGGAAAAACCGAGACCGGCGGCCCTCTGGACAAAATAGTGTACAGCCTCACGTTCGGTCTTGACTTCGCTCAAAAACTCTTTATAGGCTTCTGCAAATGAAAAAACCTCGTCACCTTTTACACTTTCCCACCCGCTTTTTCTTTCATATCCCAGTTTCTTTCTTAATTTCTCCAGTTTCTTGTCTTCCATTCGACCTCCTGTTAATTCTTAACGGGCTGTTGCCCAAACCATAAATTATCACCCCTGAAATAAATTCAGGGCAGGCTCTGAACCATGTGTCCCGAAAACCCCCGGAATATTGTTTCAGGGTCTCATACCTCATTATTTTTTTAGATTCTGAATCAAGTTCAGAATGACAATAAGGGCATTTTCATATTTGGGCAACAGCCCGTTAAGTATTGTCACTGCTGTCCACGATATTTTAGCATTTCACAGTGATGAATGGCAGAATGAGAAAATGACTATTTGTGCAACAGACTCTTACGGGTCTATTTTGATTATGCCACTGCGTATTGCAAACTTGATCAGATCCGCACGTGAGTGTATACCGAGCTTTTCTGATATATTTGTCTGGTGGGCAATGACCGTCTTGGCGCTTATGTCGAGTATGGCGGCAATCTCTTTGTGGCTGTTACCCTCCGCAAGCAGTTTCAGTACCTGCTTTTCCCTGTCAGTCAGTTTTTCATAAGGTTCTACTGACAGGTTTTCTCCGGCAACATCAAGATATCCTGCAACTACTTCAGAAGCGATAGAGGGATGCAGATACAACTCACCTTTTTTTACGGCCCTTATTGCAGCAACAAGGTCATCTCCGACCGCTTTTTTGAGTATGTAGCCGGAAACTCCCGCCTTCAGAAACCGCGCTATATATTCTTTGTCATCATACTGGGTAAGCACAATAATCTTTATATCGGGGTGCCGCTTCTTAATCTCTACTGTGGCCTCCAGTCCTCCAAGGCCGGGCATTGCTATATCCATGAGAATGATGTCCGGCTTGAGGGCGCCGGCATTGTCAATGGCCTCCTTGCCGTTCGAAGCCTCTCCAACAACAACCATATCATCATATCTCCCAAGGATGGCAATTATCCCCTCCCTGACCAGCGCGTGATCATCGGCTATCAATATGCCTGTTTTAGACATCATTACTCCCAACTGAAGAAACAGGCACTTCTACGGTTATAAATGTACCCTCACCGGGTTTGCTGCAAATAAAAAACTCACCATCAAGGAGGCTGATACGTTCTTTCATCCCGAGTATCCCAAATCCTGTATTCCTCCCTCTGTCGGTGGACTCCATTACTTCAGTTACTTCAAATCCCTTGCCGTTATCTTCAATACCTATATTTATGTGTGAACTGTTTGCGCATAAGAATACAGACACCTCCGATGCATCTGCATGCCTGGCAATATTGATCACAGCCTCCTGGACAACCCTGAACAATATCAGTTCGGTTCTATTCCCGGCAACATCTGTATACCTGTTATTTGCTATCATCCTTCTGAACCTTTCATTAGCCATTAAAAAACAATTTATTCCTTTTCCTGCAAGGTGAGTTTCAAGGAGCCATCTTATCCCCGACTCCAGACCGAGATCATCAAGTACAGGCGGCCTAAGGTCCCTTATCAACAGGTTTATACCATCCAGCACATCGTTTAACTTCTGTTTGAGTTCATATATGTCTTCCCGTGAGAGGCTGTTCTCCTCCAATGCCATGGCGGCTATATCAATAGACATTCCAAGGGCAACCAGGGACTGGCTGGTCTCATCGTGCAGTTCCCTTGCAATTCTCTTCCTTTCGTCTTCCTGGGCGGTAATAACCTGTTTAAGCAGGCCGGACAATTTCGCCCTGCTCCGTTCAAGTTCCTGTGTCCTCGTTGAAACACGGTTTTCGAGTTCGATGTTGGACTTCTGAACACTGTCCAGCAATTCCGCCACCCGCCCCCTCATCTTTTCAAAGCTTTGAGCCAGCATGCCTATTTCATCCCGCCGGTTAATCCTTACGGGTTCAAACAGATATCCTCTCCCCATTTTTTTTGATGCCTTGGTAAGTAACTGTATCGGCCTGACAATACTCCTGCTCATTCCCACTGAAAGTATCAATGCAGCTGAAACCGCTATCAGACCAAGAATAAGAAAGTCTCTCTTTAGTTTTTCAGACGGCAGGAAAACCGACGCCTCCGGCTCCCTTATCGCTATGCCCCACGGGGCTAAAGAGAGCGGAGAGAACGCTATAATATCTTTTGTCCTCCCCTTCCCAGATTTATCATTCAGATGACACCTGTGACATGTCGCTACGGAAGGTTTTTTGTCGGCAATAAGCCTGCCAAGAAACTTGTTATGATCAGTGCATGTAAAGACCCGCACCGGATCATTGGAGGCTATTATGGTGCCAAGACTGTCGACAAGTTCTATATATGTATCAGTCTTTACAGGGATGGATTTGACAATTTGTGTAAATATATAGTTTGCAGGATTGACCTCGCCTCCCGCCACGCCGATAATCTCGCCATCCTTGTTTTTCAGGGGTACAAGCGTAAATATAACCTTCCTCTTTGTGGGTTCAATAGTATACACATCCGAGATCACCTGCCTTTTCCCGGAAAGGGCCCTGCCGATATAGGGGATACCCGTAAGATTCATCTTCTTCCCCTCCCTGTGAGGATACGTAATCACTACATTACCGTATAAATCCAGAAGGAAAATCCTGTCGGTGAAAATGGAGTAGTCATATGCGGTTTTCAGAGCTTTTTTTTCGGGTTCCCAGTCGTTATCATGAAAATCTATCTTTCCGGAAATCGAGATATCATACAGCCTTTTCAGGTTACTCTCAAGAATACGGTCTATATATTTACCGATGATGCTGGCTACATCAAGCCTGTCTTCAAGTGACCTGTGTATACTGTCATTTACACGCAGAAAGCTTATAATTCCGAGGCTGATCAGAATTACAATTATATTCAGCAGAGTTAAGAATATTAATCTTTTCTGCATAATTCCGTTTCATATGAATTTATGATTACTATATAACTTTAATAATATCTCTAATAATCCACATAGTCAAGATTTTGCTTCGATGCCATCCACCCCGATATCGGCTCCCCGCTCACCGGTGTCTGTCCCTTCCATTCGTTCAAGCTCAAGTGGATGTTCACTTATCATCCTTTCCCTCGATATATAGCCCGTGAAGATACTGGTGTCAAGTGGAAACACCTCCGGGCTGAATATAGCGTTGTATATATGCCATATTGCAATAATGAGAAATATGAGCAGTGCCTCATTTGAGTGCAATACCTTGGCGACAGGTATAATTTCTCCCGGGAGAAACTGGGTGGCAAAGACAGGAAACCAGAGTACGAGTCCCGAGGCAATCATGACAATGGCGCCCATAAGAACCACCCAATATTCAAATTTCTGTTTATAATTATACCTGTCACATGCGGCGGGATGGTCTTTCATCCCGATATAATACTTTATATTGTCCGCTGCATCTGTAAAATCTTTTCCGGTGATAACCATTGAAGGCCGCCATTTCTTGAAAACGATCCCTGATACCGCAACAATCACATGCACTGTTACAAGTGATAAAAATACCAGAGCTGTATAGTGGTGAACATACCTTAAACTATCTATCCCGCCTATTCTCAGGATAAACCATTGCGAAACCGCAAGATAATAGAATTTCTGAGACAACCCCGTCAGAACAAGGATTATAAAGGTAATCAGAAGGACCCAATGTTCAATAATGCGATAATTACTGAATCTTCTGATCTTCTCATCTCTTATGTCATTCATTCTGCTGTCTCCCCATATTATCTGTTAATGATGTAACGCCAGATATGCAAAACTATCTGCAGCACCAAACCGGCTATCATCAAAGGTATAAAAATCTTATAGAAAAGGTTGACAAGAAATACCAGCGGGGCCTTTCTGATGCCTGGTTCATAATGTGAAAGCCAGGCATCGGGGAAATTACCGGTAACATTTTCATGACATTTCCTGCACCTTTTCACAAGTTTCGCTTTCAGCTCCTTTATATCTACTCCTCTCGTGCTGACAATATTATGAGTTCCGTGGCAATCGGTACATACGGCTATCTGTCTTCCGGGTTTATCAAGCATACGCCTCTGTTTTTTGTAAAAACCAAGGGTAATGCCATGGAAATCCGACAGATAGCTTTTTACGACATCCGTCGACAACCCATATTTATCCATTACCAGCCTGTTTGCATGGCAGTTGGCGCACATTTCCGGAATTTGTTCACGATATACCAGTGTAAGGGGATTGCCTATATCATGTGCCTTGTGGCAGTCTATGCACACGGGGACATCCTGATTGGCGTCAATTAAAAGTGCGCTGCCATGAACACTTTTTGAGTAAATTTCATAAATCTCCCTGTGGCAATTCCTGCACCTCTTTACAATAAGCGTTCTCTTATCCCTGATGCGCGTTATTGCATGCGAGCCATGGCAATCAGTGCATACAGGGGCATTTATGTTACCCTTGTTGAGTTCTGCGCAGTGGACACCCTCCTCGGTTTTAGTATATTTGTCAAAGTGACACCTTTTACAGGTGTCTGAAGAGGCAATTGAATAATCCCTCATTGACCTGAATTTCCTTTCGGGGTGATCCTCGGAAGAGAAACCATAATGGCAGTCAGAGCATCCCAGTTTATTATGTACCGAGCGAGCCAGGGCTGAGGCATCGGTCTTAAGCAACAGGTGTTCTCCATTTTTGAAAGTCAAATCCAGCTCATACTCATGGCAGCCCATACAATATTTCTTTTCAGAAATGAATATCTTTCCACCGGTAACGGGCATAACCGAATGTGCTCCGTGGCAGTCGGCACATACCGGGGAACGCCCTTTCTTTTCCTCTGCCAGCAATGAAGCATGGATTGGCTTTGATGCAATCTCGTCATTCTTATGACACCGCCTGCATATGAGCGATGCCTGTAATTTATATTGTTTCCTGCTCCTGAATCTTCTTTTGGGGTGTTTATCTACGGAAAACCCCCTGTGGCAATCCGGACATCCCAGAAAGTTATGTACGGACATCCTGTATTCATCAGTATTCACATAAACCGATAGTGTTTCACCATTATGAAATCTGAAAACAACTCCCTGTTTGGAATGGCACTGCAGGCATATCACGGTCTCATCTGAAATAACCGCTTTCTTTGCATCAACATGGCCGTCTCTGCAAAGAAAGAGACTAACCAGACAGATACAGAATAGAATCAGTTTGTTCTTCATGAACCCTGTCATGACAACTCTCCACTTGAAAATCAGGGGTCTGAAATTTATAATTATGGCCGGGGGTATTAACCCTGCTGCCGGGGCGGGAAATACCCCCAAAGCCCCCGGCCATTACAAGCCTCTTCTCTGTCTCTAATGTGCCTTATAGCCGGGCGCCTCCCTCAGTACCGGTAAGCGGTTCAGTATCCACCGGAAGATGAGTATGTGAATGGTTACTATCGCCAGGACAACCGCAACCTCTGGCCACGGAGGAATGATGTGATGGAGATGATCCGGAAGCTTCCAGTTGAAGGCTATTATAGATACATTGATCCTGTTCACAATAATCCCTGCTACAGCTAATAATGCCCCGAATCTAACGACACCCACTCTCTTACTCTTAACAGCATACGTCAGGATGAGCGCCGGCAGAAGAACGAAACCTGCTATTTCAATAATGAACCAGTAACCATAAGGAGTGGCCAGGAGGTCCCAGTGATTGCCATGGGCTATCCCTATTACCTTCAATACAAAATAGACATATAAACAGACAGTTGTACCTTTGCCGAGGCCGATGGTCAATTTTCCAAGGTTTCCGAGGAAATTATTATCGGTTGCATTTTTCAGAAACCGGGCGGCAATTGCGCTTATTAAAATTACCAGCGCAAGAGCAGCATAAATGCTGGACGTAAGGAAAAAGACCGTAATATAAGGCGAATACCAGAGTGGATGGAGTTTCCCCGGAGCAATGAGAAACATTGCCCCGAGTGCGGACTGGTGAAGAGTAGACAGTATTATTCCGGCGATCGTCATGGCAATAGTGATCATAGTGGCCCATCTGTATACCCGGCGCGATTTGAGCCACTCCAGAATGGCGGGTGTCAATTCAAGAAACTGCACAGTAAGATAGAGGGCTACGTGCCATGCCACCAGAAAAAGCACTGAAGCCGTACCGTATCCGATCAACATGGGGTAATATATTCTCCATGGCCGGCCAAGGTCGACCAGAAGGTAGATCACGGCAAAGAGATATCCCAGGAATCCCGCAAGAAGCCCAAGCCTTACGAGAGGACGATACCCTTTGAACCCGAAGATATAATAAGCCGTGCCCATCACAAAGCCTGTGGCCGAAAGGGGCACACCTCCAAAGAGCCCCCATCCTAAAAAGAGCCCCCATGGGTAATCATTGGACGCATGTGTAACGACTGTAAGACCATACATGAACCGCATTGCGATGAGTGGCAACCCTATGCTCAAAATAACGGCCGCCAGGATATTAAACGGAGTAACGAGTGTTCTCATGTATTCAGGCCATGTTTGACCCATTAATAACTTATCCATGAACCATGAACGGAAATCAACCGATTTTTCCAGGCTATCACTATGATTCATCTTTCCTCTCCTCCTCTTTTTTCCGGTTTTGATTATTTTCTTCTTCCAGATTTTCTCTGTGCCGCAAGGATGCATAGATAGTCCCGAAAAGTGCAGGCCATACGGTCAGGACCACAGGGACCGCCGAGAGGAATCCCTCGACATGTTCAATAGGCGGCTTATCGGAAATATCCGTCGGAAAATCGAGCTGTTCAAACGGCACACCTGATATATATAACCAGCTTGTTCCGCCTGCTTCATACTCACCATAAATGTGGTCGATATACCTGTCCGGGTTCTGCATTATTTTCTTCCTTGCGAGCTTGATAAGGTCATCCCGTTTTCCGAAGGTAATAGCCTCGACCGGGCAGGCCTCGGCACACGCCGGGATAAGTCCGTCCTTTATCCTGCCGTAGCACATTATGCACTTCACAATCCTTGGTTCAAAAGCGCTTTCATAATCATATGCAGGTACATAAAAAGGACATGCTATCATGCAGTACCTGCATCCGAAGCACTTTTCAGGATCATACAGAACCGGACCTTCCGGGGTCTTCGTATAGGCATGTATAGGGCAAGCAGAAGCGCAGGCGGGTTCATTGCAGTGGTTACACTGGACCTTACGGTAAATGGGCCTGTCCTTGTCCTGCGGGTTTTCATACCTGTTAACAACCGTATAAGCGTGGGCTGTCGGTCTCCTCTTCTCTTTAAAGACGGATTTCTCGTCAAACGGGACTTCCGGAGGCGGCAGATTATTTACCTCATTACAGGCCTTTTCACAACTTCGGCACCCGACACAGGCAGTCAAATCCGTCAGCATTCCATACCTGTCGGGCCATCCTGAAAATTCCTCATATGCCGATGCCTGGATGTCTCCGAGGAGAATGGATCCACCTAATGCCGCCATAGTCCCCAGAAAGCATCGCCGCGATACTGTTCTGGATTTCTTCTTCATTTCACTGTTATTATCTTTTTTATCCATAAGGAACCCCCTTATTTGTTTACTTCATGTATGGACGATTTTGCATGACATGTCTCATTACACCCCTTTGGGTCTGTACCGATACCGTTCATTCCCCTGTGGCACTGAAAACACTTGCGGTGGTATGCCCCCCTGAGGCCCGGCATCCCGGGCCGTGAAGGGTCATAAATTCCATGACAATCCTTACACGGCAAAAATGTATTTGCCACTGACCCCTTGAATATTGAAGAATCGAGTGTGTGACACTCCATGCAGGAACGCCTGTCACCAACGCTATGTTGATGGTGGCATGTGCCGCATTTTTCCGCTATCATTGAATGAGTGGCATGATCGAATGTAACCGCCTTGTAATTCTGTGCAATACTGTCAAGAACAACGACCTTGGGAACCCTGTGATCAGCCGCATAACTATAGACAGAGGCCAAAAAAACGATACAGGCGCTAACGGCCACAACAATAACTATGGGTTTTTTCATACCCCTTCCTCCTTATTTTCAAATTAATATTCCGGCACTGCTATTCACTGCAATTCAATGTATCCCGGTATCCCGGCATGTCAGTATATTGGAAGGCGGGATATTGTGTTTGCAATGCATTCCCGCCTTCCGAAAACCCCTGTCTGGACAGATATGATGTTTCGCCTGAGTTCATTCCTTATTGTCCTCACCAGACTTCTCCGCTTCCTGTATTTCACCCTGTTTACGCTTCCTGCCCTGCTTCCTTCCCGACAGGTATGCCTCCATGGGCCTCCATTCAAAAGACACACTCTTCCCTATCATGCTGTATAATCCGCCCAGAACCGTAAAGATCACTGCAAAGAAAAAAGCAAACGGCAATGCAACAATGTAGGCAAGCCCGATGAATGGTGCTGCAACAATCCTGCCTGCCATCTTCATTGTATTCCTGTACCCGACCTCTTTCACATATCCGAGATCTTCCCGGGCTGAGCGAACAAGCGTCCTGAACGGTTTAGGCTTTAACACTTCCCAGTAGAGAATGTAGCCCCCTATCGCCATTATGGCGATTACGTATTCAATCCCCTTTATATGCGTGATAAAATCAAACAGAGTATGCATCTCTTCCTCCTTTCATCCTGTTGATTTTACTTGCCATCAATTCGATGGCAATTTACCTGTTAATAAAAAACTAATCCTTGTTGTTCAGGTCCTTCTTTTGTCTCTCTTTCTGTCCCTTCTTCCTGCCGGAAAAATATGCCTCCGTCGGTCTCCATTCGAAGTATACTATCCTGCTGGCCAGACCCATCAATGCATCCAGCGCCTTACCCCCGAGAAGAGTGACCACAGACGCTATCACTATGAATGGCAAAACTAAAACATACAGTAATCCATAGACCGGCCCCATCAGAAGCATCAGCCCAGGCGCTATTCGACTGTATTCCGACTTTTCATCTCCAGGAAGTATCCCTTCATGACCAATATCTACACGGTTTCCATTGGTGAGATTCCAGTAGGTACCCTTTCCAACTTTATTGCCTCCCTTGTACCTCATCATCTCAATACACCTCCTTTCTTTGTCTCCTTAATTTCACATTAACACGGGATGATACATTAGGCAATCGGAAGAACTTCCTATTTTTGCAAGTATTTTTCCCTATACATGCTTCAATCTTTTCTGAAACATCCATGCTCCCAATTTGCGTCGTTGAACCCCTCGATTCCGGCCATTCCGGGTGTTACCGAAGAATCTAATCTTTAACCGGGACAGCCTCTATTCAGGGTTTTATTCGTAAATCTGCGTTAATCTGTCTCATGTTTTAAATAAAACGGCGGACATCCCCGACAGATTTCATGCGGGCAATAAGGTATTGGACGATGCACTGTCTTTAACAGGATAAGTTGCGAGAATATACTCAACAAGGCAACGTCTCTCCTTCAAATCCATGTCAAAATACATGTCGCTCTCAAGCAATATGTCTATAATCTCCCGAGTGCAAGTGCATTTCATCTCTTTTCACCTCTATCTTCATATGTTTCCCCTCTCTAATTTAAAATTAACACATAACCCGCAAAGGCACAATTGGATAGCTTTCCTATTTTGAAAGGATATATTCTCTATAAGGAAAGGTTATTTGTCGGATGGTTCAATACAGCCTGGTGGATGTAGCTGTGGGGTTAATAAGTAAAATAACAGGGATTAGCAGCTAATCTTTCTTGCGAATCATGCTCTCAGATATCTTTATCACTTGAAAAGGAGGAGCCTTTATAACAACATTAATCCAGCATTTCCCCTCCCGCCATGAGAGTTTGCTGCAAGTTTTGTTACCTCTGCATACCCCGACTTGCAGAAGCGCACTTCTTCCCTTCAATGTATAGTGTGCCTCTTCTTTAATATGGATGATTTCCATTTTTCTGCCGGGAGAGAACTCTTTCAGGTCTGCCTGTGATATCATTAAGGCAGTATCACCACTCCTTGCGTTTTTGAACTCCATAACTATTGCAGTAAAGGGTTTGGTCTGGGCAATTATTAAATTAGGGGGCCATTTAAAGCTTTCGGGGAAATAAGACGGGGCGTATATGTCGTTTATCTTTAAGCCGGACCTGACTTCGTCCACACTGGCATATTCTCTCATGCTTCCCTTTTGAACAACCGTCGGTATCCAGTTAATTACTTTAACTGCCGCAATAAGTATTACAACAGCAGATACAAAAATTAAATAATTAAGAAACTTGCTTCGCATAGCCGGGTATCCCTTATTCATCATACTATAAAGTAATTAAGAATAATAATAATGATTACCGTCAATATAAACGGAGGCCACCCTCTTTTTTGCCTGCCTGACAACCCTTCATTGAGTCTCTTTATTCTGTTTTCAATATGGACGTTATGACTGTAATCTTTTAATGTTTCCTTAATATCCGCTATCTTTCCGGGCTTGACCAGATCCGGGCTGTCAGTGCCGGAGAACTGTTTCCTGAGTGTTTCCGCCAATGCAACGGGTTTTTCTGAAATAGAAACCGCCATGTCATCACATATTTTTTCCTCATCATGAACAATTTTCCTGAACTCAAGAAGGACTACAGGATTAAAAAACATCAATACCCTGAACAGATAGACCAGTATCAGAATCGGCCTCCTGCTCCTCGATATGTGAGCAAATTCATGGGCCAGAGCCGCCTCCATCTGATCCTCATTCAGGTCACCGGCGAACCCGTCCGATATATATATGGCAGGATGATTACCCGTAGTGGAAAAAAGTACGTGATTGAAATCTTCAAAAATATAGACATCCGGCCTTTCCGCCGGCAGTTTTTGCAAGGCCCTTTTCACAATTGAATCATCATCAGGTTCCCTGACTTCAAAGTCATTTTCTTTTGATTCGAACATATGTCTTATAATCGGCAACAGTTCCTGAAAAACAAAGATAATAGAAACAACAAGGAATATGAGTATGAAAAATATACCTAACGGGACAACTCCTCCCAATTCCATACTCAGCCACCTTTGCGAATCAAAAAGCGCCCCGAGCCTGAAATAGAGCGAACCCCTTTCGGGGTTTATCATCTGATATAGAGGGAAAGAAAAGGCAGGCAATAATATAACTATAAAACGTAATCTCTGCTTTTCTGAAGGATCTTCTATCATCAACGACCGGATAGCCTGACCGATTATAATAGCAGCTATGAGCGCATGAAAAAAGGACTCAACTATAAACATCCCGAACGGGGAACTGAAAAAAGCTGAAATGCCCATAGAAATATGTCTTGACACTTAATAAATTATACCAGCCGAATGATTGATATTTCTATCCAATATCATACGCATGCCTTTATTGAAGAGGCTATAGCCGTATCATTAAAAAGGTATTGCAGCCGGGCCGACAAAATATTGCGATTCAAGTGCATGTCCAAATTTACGGTATAAGAAGAAGAGCTTTACACACATTAACGTAAGTATATCAAAAAAAAGATAAAAATGCAGTGCAGTCATGGATATGCGGAGAGGACTCGTACAGGATATTATTGAACACAAGATGTTTTTCGATCTCTGACATCTTTCTCCTCTTGATCTTCTTGACGCAGGCAGAGGAATAACCGGTGAACCCCTTTGCGCCACTGTTAAATGAAGAGATTTTATCATAACCCTTTTTCTCACCACAACATTCGACAGGAGAACACAATCCCCGTTACAAAAAACCTCCTTACCATAACTACCTCCTTGTTGATTGAGATTTTCTAATAAGATACCACCCCTGCTGCCGGCAGTATGGCAGGGTCAAAACAGAAGAGACAAGACTTGAATAACTTGTCTAAAGTATGAGATATGAGTCAGTCGGCAAGGGTTTTCAGAAATTCATCTGGTGACATTATCTTTATACCCTTGCATCTTTTTTGAGGGAAGTGTCTTTTGTTGCCGGTTACAATTGCATCTGCATTGCCTGAAAGTGCCACCTCAAGAAAAGGCTCATCATCCTCGTCCGGCAGTTCTACTTCTCCAATGTAAGCCATTGCATGGATTGATATATTTCGTAGCACATCAATAACAGTCATTACATCCTGCTCAGGCAGACCAAACATCGGCCTAAGAAGCACTGTTTCATACTCGTCAAAGAGCCTCTCATCCACCAGCAAGTCAATCTCTTCCTGTAGTACAAGCCGAAGAATCCTTGCAGGCTTACCATGTGGATTCAGGAATGCGGATACGAGGACATTTGTGTCAAGGGCAATTTTCACAGTCTATTTCAAATTATCTTCTTCTGCGATTCAATCTGACTGCAGATATTTCTTTTTCAATGCTTTTTCTTGATAAACGATGAGTTCCCTTTTTTAGTGATTCCCTGTGTATTTTTTCTAGTGCCTTGAGCGCTTTTGCCCTGCTCAAGGTCTCCAGGTCATCCTCAAGTGAGTCTTCCGACACGCCTGTAAGTAAGGCCACAGGTTTTCCATTGGATGTAATTATAAGATCCTCTCCCTCCTTAACGAGTTTCCAGATCTCAGAGGTCTTTTGTTTTAGTTCTCTGACAGTTAGAAATTTCATACGGTCTCCGTGTCTCTATTGTGTTACTTTAGTGTCACATAACCATTACATAAGTGTCAAGCATCCGAATTGCATCTTGGAGCCCCCCGGACAAGCCCATGGTACCAACCCCGACCTTGCCCCGATAGATAACTCGGGACAAAGTCGGGACAGGTCTAAACGCCCCAATAGGGGCAACATCCAGGCTGACTGCATTCATCCCCCGGCCTTGTCGGGGCTTGTCGGGATAAAGCATCGATTCATTTTCGGAAAGATTCTTGATGAGGCAATTCGATATACTGAAAAACAACACGAATTGGGATATCATATTATTAATTCTCAAGGATAGATATAGTGCGGCAGGTCAGTAAACGACCCTGTTTTTTGTCTTGACATCGGAGTCTACTTTGGACTATATATATAAAAAATATAATTAAGCAGTTTGTATCATACAAACACAATTAAGGAGGCGTTTTATGAGAGAAAGGCAATCAAAGCTGAATTGCTGGGAATTCAAGAGGTGCGGAAGGCAGCCGGGAGGTGAGCATGAAATCGACCTCGGTGTCTGCCCTGCAACAGTAGAAGGAAGGCTGGATGGAGTACACGACGGTGTAACTGCCGGAAGGGCCTGCTGAGTGGTTGCAGGGACCATGTGCGGTGGGATAGTACAGGGTACTTTTGCCCAGAAGTTCAAAAGTTGCGAACAGTGTGATTTCTATAAAACAGTGCGCAAAGAAGAATATCCGGGTTTTAAGCTTTCTGCAACCCTTCTGGCCATGTTAAGGAACCCCGCCCCTCTCTGAGAGATTGTCTCATAAACAAGGTTAAGGATATCTTTGTCCGGAGATTCGAGATAATGGTTTCCTGCCTTTGGGGACATCCTATATTCCCCGACTTAGTCAGGGAATCCAGTCTTTTCAAACACTTCCTGGATACCCGATTATAGACTTCGGGTATGACAGGAATAACAACAGGAATTTATGGACAGACTCTATTTAGAGTCTGTGTATAAAGTCAGTCTCTCTATCTGTCATTCCGGCAGTCCTTAAGCCGGAATCTATTCTTTTCAATAAGTTCCGGATGCCCGATTACAGGCTTCGGGCATGACAAAAATAAAAAACGGCAGTTTATACACAGACTCTATTCAGTTCCAGAATACTCCATGCTATACGGCACTCTGTCATCTGCATAGTTGAAACGCATGATTAACTGGTCATCTCCATCATACACCGCCATCAATCTTATTCTACCACTCCATAAGTATTTTTCTACTATCGTTCCGTTGATTCTTTTTGGTTATCTTTCTTTCTGATGGGTTTTCGCTTATAAACCTTTGCAACTCGAAATAGTAGTTTTTTCTTGATCTATATAGAAAACATGCTTGTAAATTTTCCAAATTATTAGAGACATCAGTCCGAGCAATAATATAGTCTCAATCCACATGACCCACATGCCCCGCTGTGTTTCCACAACGCTTCCAAAAAAAATAATTAAAAAGAAAAATATTGTATAATATTTTTTTACTTTCTTAATATCGTAATTCACAATGTTAAATTTCTCTTCTAAAAGAAATTTTCTTATATCATCATCTTTTATTTTTGATAAGTAAATATATATTACAAGAAATGCTATTACAATCCAGAAAACTGCCATATACGATATTTTTAAAAGCGGACATGATATTGCAGCATTAGGTTCAGATTTCAGAATATCATAAACAGCCAAACCACTCAGCATCGCAAATATTAAACCAAAAACATACATAGGCATACTTAGCGTTCGCATTATCTGTCGATAAACCTGTCGTTCTGTTTCGCTTACACTATCAATTTTTTTAAATGGCAGGCCTAAAACAGCAGAGCTGATTGCTACGAAAAAATATAAGCAGAGGAAAGCGATTATTAAATAGGGCATGTCAATCCTTTGGCCGCTTATTTCCCAATACGACAAGAAATTTATTACAACAATTCCGGTAATCATTAGTGCTGCTGAACTTGATTCTAAAGCAAGCGGTTTAACTACACGCTTAAAAAAGATGAGCATAAATATGAATGCAGCAAGCATTAGCGACCCACCAACACTAAATGGATCAAACTTAAATCTATAAATCAAATAGACCAATAGAATTATTGCTGCATAATTGATATATACAAGGATTTGAGCAGTTCTCTCTTTTTTATTTATTGTGTTGTTCATAATTATTTGCCTTTGCAAGGTAATTCGCTATATCCTTGTTTGATTAGATTCCACCCTTTCCACCACGAGTAGCCACCAATAGTAGCCATGCCTCCTATTCCCGGGTCCAATAGACCAATTGGTCCCTCTTGCGAAACTACTAAAGCTGTTGTACCCATCAAGAGATATCCCGAAAATTGTAAAGTTATTCCAGCTATTACTTTGCCAGGATCGGTAGGTTTCAGATCGGATAGACTAATCAACCCCAACGGGTTGTTATCTTCCCAATTAACCCGACCCCAAAAGCCTTAAATTATTCAGAATAGACCGACCCAAATCTTTAACAAATCATATTAAAATAACCGGAACAGACATCAAATAAAGGAACCCGAAGCGGGAGAGTTACGCTTGGCTAACGAAGAATCTCCGCTGCTTCGGGCAAGGCATACCATATTGTCGCTTTTTTTAGTGTTGTGTTTCAAGGAAATAATCAGGCTT